>NZ_DLGH01000034.1:0-41697 GCF_002482605.1 Thiomonas sp. UBA7699
CAATTTTCGTTCGGCACGAACACCCCCATTGTCGGCAGGCGCGTGCGGCCGTGCAATGCGCCCCTAAAATGCACTCATCGCGCCAAAACCTGGAGATTCGTGTGGAGCAACCTGTGATTGATGTCGACCTGGATACGCGCGGACTGAACTGCCCGCTGCCCATCCTCAAGGCCAAGAAAGCACTCGCCCAGATGCAAAGCGGCCAGGTGCTGCGCATCGTCTCCACCGACGTCGGTTCGGTGAAAGACTTTCAGGCCTTCGCTCGTCAGACCGGCAACGCCCTAGTCGATCAGAAGACCGAGGGCGGCGAATACCACCACCTGCTGCGGCGGCGCTGAAGGTGCCGCACACACCCACGAAGGGCGCTTCCCGTATTCGATAGGGCATCGAAGGGCCTTGGTCCGCCCACCGGCCAGGGTGCGGCAGCGCCATTTTTACCCAAGCCCCGAGCCCGACTCCTAGGCAAGCTTTAGCTTGCTGCGTGGCCTGCGCACAAATTGTTGATATAGGCGCTGAATTCCGGTCCGGTCTCGGGGTGAGACATGCCCAGTTGCACCGTGGCTTCGAGATAGCCGAGCTTGCTCCCGCAGTCGAAACGGCGGCCGCTGTAGCGATAGGCGTACACCGCTTCTTCGTGCAGCAGCGCGGAGATGCCGTCGGTGAGCTGAATTTCGCCTCCGGCGCCGGGCTTGCCGTTGCGCAGATGATGAAACACGCGGGGGCTGAGGATGTAGCGACCCACGACCGCCTGGGTGCTGGGCGCGACGTCTGGAGCGGGTTTTTCGACGATGCCCGACAGCGAGGTCAGCCCGGGTGTGATTTCCTGCCCGCTGACGATGCCGTAGCGTTTGGTGTGCTCGCGCGGCACTTCTTCGGTGGCGAGGACGCTGCGGCCATGGCGGCTGTGAATCTCGACCATTTGCGCCATGACGGGCGGCTCGCCGACGAGCAAGTCATCGGCGAGGATGACGGCAAACGGCTCGTCGCCCACCAGACGCTCGGCGCACAGCACCGCCGCGCCCAGGCCGTTGGCCACGGGCTGGCGCACGAACACGCATTGCACGTTGTCGGGTTTGACGCTGCGCACCACGTCGAGCATGGCCTGTTTGCCCGCTTCTTCAAGTTGATGCTCCAGTTCGTAGGCGGTGTCGAAATGATCCTCGATGGCGCGCTTGTGGCGGCCGGTGACAAAAATCATTTCGGTGATGCCCGCCGCATAGGCCTCTTCGACCGCATATTGAATGAGCGGCTTGTCGACCACGGGCATCATCTCTTTCGGAGTGGCTTTGGTCGCGGGCAGAAAACGCGTGCCGAGACCGGCAACGGGGAAGACGGCTTTGGTGATGGTCGGGGGCATGGAGAGTATGACGGTGGGGTCGAAAATGAGATCGATACTAACAAGGGAATGATTGATGCTGCGGCGCAGTCATCCACCGGGAATGCGGTGTTGGACTCCATCTGGCGGGAGAACTCAATCACGCCGTCGCGGGACATAGCCCTCGGCCAGAATGCGCGCCCAGACCGCGCGCTTTTCCGCCGGGCTCATCTCCACCCAGCGACCGACCTCCGCCGCGGTACGCAGGCAACCGCGGCAAACATCGTCGAACCCGGTGGAGCACACGCCGACGCAGGGGGTGTCGGGCTCGCTCGTATCGTCGGGTTGACCCGCTGAAGCGACCGAAGTGCGCGTCATACGGCCGCACCTTGCAAGGCGAGGGTGCCGCTGCGCCCGGCAATGCTGCCCAGACTGACCGCATGGTGTGGCAATGAGGCCAGGTTCAGCGAGTCGGCATAACCGCGCATCGAGGTGCAATGCAAGCCAGCCGCCTTCCAGCCTTGCAGCAGACGGTCGAACACGGGAGCAAGACGGCCGCCTTCCAGCTCGGCGTGCAGGGTGTAGACATGGTCGCGCCCATCGGTGCTCAGGCGCAGAAGGTGATCGGCCACGTTGTGTTCATTCAAGCCGTTCACGCCGATCAGCTCGTCGAGCGTCGGCAGGGTGGTTGGCAACTGGGGAACGGAAAGTGTGCGTCCCTGCACCACCGGCAAAAAGGGGTGGGTGCCCCGACCGTCCGAAGCCAGGGTGAAACCGAGTTCCTGCTCCAGCAAATAGGCCGCGTCGTTCATCTGCCAGCCGGCGGCGCCGTGCACTTGCGGGGGGCGGCCGAAGATGTCGCCATAGCGGTTGGCAGCGAGCTGAAGCTGACGGCGGGTCCAGTCGGCATTTTTGCGCACCACGTAGTCTTGCCAGAGGATGTGATCCCAGGTGTGCACGCCGGTTTCATGGCCGGCGCGGTCGGCGTCTCGCATGGGACCTGCGGCGCGTCGGCCGATGTCCGGGCCGGGCAGCAGTGTGCCGTACAGCAAGGTTTTCAGGCCATAGTGGCTGGTCACCGATGTGCGCTGAACCTTGGCGAGGAAGCCGGGGCGAAACACCCGCTTGAGCGCGCGCCCGGTGTGATCTGGCCCGAGGCTGAATAAAAAGGTGGCGCGGAGTTGATGTTTGTCGAGCAGGCGCAGCAGGGCAGGTACGCCTTCGAGCGTGCCCCGCAGGGTATCGACATCGATTTTGAGCGCAAGAATGGGCATGGAATCAGATAGAAACAGGGCTGGCCTTTGAGAGCCACATCGTAGAGGACTTGACCTGACACAGCCCTCGCGCAAAGCGGGTCTGCTTCAATGTTTGCAGACATTAAGAATGCATCTGGAGGAATGGACATGCACGCCTTGTTTTCAACCTGTGATCTGTGCGATGCGCACCGCGACGCCCTGCACACCGATGCGCTGCGGGTGCTGCCGCCGATTTTCCGCTCCTTCGGCAAGATCAGCCGTTTTCGCGGCAAGATCGCCACGGTGCAGTGTCACGACGACAACGCCCTGGTACGCGCCACCCTAGAGTCGGCCGGCATGGCCCGGGTGCTGGTGGTGGATGGTGCCGCCTCGATGAAACGCGCGCTGCTGGGTGGCAACCTCGCTGCGCTGGCCAGCCAGAACGGCTGGGCCGGGGTGCTGGTCAACGGTTGCGTGCGCGATGTGCATGAAATTCTGCAGGTACCTATCGGCGTGCTGGCACTGGCGCCCATGCCCGCTCCACCGGAGAAACACGGTAAAGGCAGGGTCGATGTCGCGGTGACGATTCAGGACGTGATCGTGCGTCCTGGGGAATGGCTCTACGCCGATGAAGACGGCGTGATCATCAGCCGCGAGCAGCTCGGGCTGGCGCTCTGAAATCACGGGCGCCGTGGAGCAGCTTCAGGTCAAAATGCGACGGCGGGCCAGGGGCGGATTGGTATCGAGGTAGGCGCGCAGGCCTTCAAAAATAGCGCGCGCGATTTGCTTGCGATAGGCCGGGGTCTGTAGCCGCGCCTCTTCTTCCGGGTTGCTGATGAAGGCGGTTTCCACCAGCATCGAGGGAATGGTGGGCGACTTCAGCACGGCGAACCCTGCCTGCTGCACTTGCTTGGAATGCAGATGCACCAGCTCTCCCATTTTGCCCAGCGTGGGTCGGGCCATTTTCAGGCTGGCATTGATTTTGGCGGTGGTGGACATGTCGAGCAGCACCTTGGCCACTTGATAGCTGCGCGAGTTGATGTCGATGCCGCCAATGGCGTCGGCCGCGTTCTCGCGTTGGGCCATCAGCCGCGCCTCCACGCTGGACGCGCCGCCATCGGACAGGCAATACACCGAAGCGCCGCGCGCCTCGGGCGTGAACCAGCCGTCGGCATGGATGGAGGTGAACAGGTCGGCATTGGCCGATTGCGCCTTCTCCACCCGCGTCCACAGCGGCACGAAGTAGTCGCTGTCGCGTGTCATCATCACTTGCATGTGCGGTGTGTTCATGGCTAGGTCGCGCAGGTGGCGGGCGATGAGCAGCACCACATCCTTTTCGTGCACCCCGCTGGGGCCCGTGGCGCCAGGGTCTTCGCCGCCATGGCCGGGGTCGATCGCCAGCAGCACGCTGCGAAAGTTGCGGCGGTCGCGGCGCACGGGGTCGGGGCGTTGCGCCGGGGGCGGCGTATCGGCGCGGGCGAACTGCTGCGGTTGCCCGGCTTGCGGGCTGTCGAGTTCAGTGCGGTGCTGGCGGATCCAGTCGCCAAGCGAATCGGACTGTTGCGGCTGGGCCTGAGCGAGGGTTTGCGGCGGCGCGGTGGAACCGGCGCCGAGCTGGCGTTCGCGGTCGAGCGCTTCTTGCTGCTGCATGAACGCCATCAGCCGGTCACTTGAATGGGCGGGATAAAGATCGAAGACCAGCCGGTTTTGATAGGCCGCAACCGGCAGCAGGCTGAAGACCTGCGGTTTGACCGCCTGCTTCAAATCGATGACCAGGCGCACCACGTCGGGTTTGAACTGGCCCACACGCACGTCTTTGATGAAGGGATCGTCCGCCTTCACTTTGCCCGCCAGATCGCGCAACTGGTTGTCGAGCTGCAGGCCCTGAATGTCCACCACGAGTCGCGGCGGATCGCTCAAGACCTGGTGGGTTGCGCTCAGGGGGCCGTCCGACTCCAGCGTCAGCCGGGTGTATTCGGGCGCCGGCCAGACGCGGATGGACATCAAGGTAGCGCCCCGCGCAATCATGGGGGCCGTCAGCAGCAGCACGAGGCTGGACGATTGCACGAGAAAACGCCGACGCGGTGGGGTCATCATGTTCAGGCTCCTGCTCAAAAACCGGGGGAGCAGCAGCCCACCCACGGCATCAACCGGACTTCAAACCTTCCGGCAAGGCGCGAAACAAACGCTGTCCCAGTTCAGTCCCGGCTTGCAACGTGCACCGGCGCTGCTCTCCCAGCGGTTCGAGGTGCACGCTCAAGTCGGCAGCGGGCAGCAAATCCTGCGCGCGCTGTGGCCACTCAACCAGACTGACCCCCGGCCCGGCCACGACATCGCGCAGTCCAGAATCGTCCCACTCTTGCGGGTCTGAAAAGCGATAAAGATCAATGTGATAGGCCGAGGTCCGAAGAGTTCCCTTGAATTGTAGGTCCGGAATGTCGAGGGTGTACTCTTCCAGCAGGCTGAAACTGGGACTTTTGATGCGCCCTTGCACGCCCAATGCACGCAAAAAAGCGCGTGCAAAAGTGGTTTTCCCTGCGCCGAGATCGCCGTCGAGGGTGATCAGCAGGCGGGGCGTCGGGTGTTGCGCCCACGCCAAAGCCACGGCTTGCGCCAGCGCTTCAGTGTCGTGTTCATTGGCAAGCAGCAGGGGCAAGGCGGCAGGGGGCATGGGGAGATTTCTAGAATGGCGCGGATGGAGCAACTCAGCACATCGCCCGAGCGTCTGCGCGTGCTGGCGCAAGACATCAAACAGCAGGGGCGTGCGCTGGGATTTTCGCAAATCGGCATCACCGGGGTCGATCTGCGCTCGGCCGAGGCGCCCCTGCTCGACTGGCTGGCCGCTGGACACCACGGCAGCATGGACTACATGCAGCGACATGGCCTCAAGCGCGCCCGGCCCACCGAATTGGTGCCCGGCACGCTACGCGTCATCACTGCCCGCCTGGACTATCTCCCGCGCGCAAGCCCGGCCGACTGGCGCGATGCGGAATGGCAAAGGCTGGCGCAACCCGAAGCGGCCACGATCTCCGTCTACGCCCGGGGACGCGACTATCACAAGGTGCTCAGGCGCAAGCTGCAACAACTGGCCGATTACATCGCCGCCCAGATCGACCCGGGCGTGGTGCGCGTGTTCACCGACTCCGCCCCCGTGCTGGAAGTGGAGCTGGCGGCGCGCGCCGGGCTCGGTTGGCGCGGCAAACACACCCTGCTGCTGCAGCGCGACAGCGGATCGATGTTTTTTCTGGGAGAAATATTCATCGGTCTGCCCCTCCCGGTAGATGCCCCCGCGAGCGCCCACTGCGGCACCTGCCGCAAATGCATCGACATCTGCCCGACGCAGGCCATTCTTGGCCCGGAACAACTCGATGCGCGGCGCTGCATTTCCTACCTGACCATCGAACACGCAGGGCCGATTCCCCTGGAACTGCGTCCGCTGATCGGCAACCGCATCTACGGATGCGACGACTGCCAGCTGATCTGCCCCTGGAATCGTTATGCCCAGCGCAGCTCCTTGCCCGATTTCGATCCCCGCCACGGTTTTGACCAGGCCCAGCTGCTCGACCTGTGGAATTGGAGCGAAGCGCAGTTCGAGCAGCGCACCGAGGGCAGCCCGATTCGCCGCATCGGCTTCGAGCGCTGGCAGCGCAACCTCGCCGTTGCCTTGGGCAACGGCCTACGAGGCAATCACGAGACGGCCTGGCGCCAGGCAGCTATCCAAGCACTGCACAGCGCACTCCCGCATGCCAGAGCGCTGCTGCAAGAGCATGTCCGCTGGGCTTTGGCCCAGGCTGAGACAGACCCGAGGGAAATCACCCGGTAGAATGGCGAGCTTCGTCGGGGCGTAGCGCAGTCTGGTAGCGCATCTGCTTTGGGAGCAGAGGGTCGGAGGTTCGAATCCTCTCGCCCCGACCACCCGACAGAGGTCACCCGCCGGGATTTTGGCGAAGCTATTTCAGGAGTTTCGACCCAAGACATCAGTGCCGATCCTGATCCATCTGCCCGTAGCTCAGCTGGATAGAGCAACGGCCTTCTAAGCCGTAGGCCACTGGTTCGAATCCAGTCGGGCAGGCCACTTTTCAGACCGGATACTCAACTTGCTCGGGAGCAGCGCACGTGGTGGCGATCAGTTGCTGTGCGTGCGCAGGTAGTCGAGCGAGGCGGCGGTTTCGGGGCTGAGGCCTTGGGCGTTTTGTGACAGCAGGGCGTTTTCGATCTTGGTGGCCAGGGTCTTGCCGAGTTCCACGCCCCATTGGTCGAAAGGGTTAATGCCGTAGAGCCAGCCCTCCACGACGGTGCGATGTTCATACAGGGCCAGCAGGGCGCCAAGGTGGTAGGCGCTCAAGCGCTCCATCCAGATGAAGGTGGACGGGCGTCCACCGGGGCAGGCGCGGTGATGCGCGGCGCGGGCGGCGGCTTCGGGCGACATGCCTTGGGCCATGAGTTCGGTTTGCCAGCTTGAGGCGTCTTTGCCGTTCCACAGCGCGTCGGCCTGGCCCAGCGCGTTGGCCAGCAGCGCCATGTGCTCGCGCAGGTGGCGGTGCCAGGGATGGGCTACGGCGACGATTTCGTGGAAGACGGGAACGGCGGCCTGGTGCAGCAGTTGAAAATAGGTGTGCTGCACCGGGGTGCCCACGCCGCTGATGACCGCAGGGCCGCTGACGTGGACGGGCTGCATGCCGTCGGCGCTGGTGGATTTGCCCAGCGATTCCATCAGCAGTTGTTGCAGGTACAGCGGCATGCGCGAGAACGCATCGCCATACAGCCCGATGGACAGCAGGGGCAGGCCAAAGCGCACGCGATAGGCGTGCGACAAGCCAGCCATCAGCCCCGGGGCGCTGCTTTCCAACGGGGTGCTGAGGAAGTGCTGGTCCATATCGTGCGCGCCGGCGTGAAGCTGGGTCACGGTTTCACGGCCGAAGGCGAGCAGCAACACCATGCCGTGGGCACTCCACAGCGAGAAGCGTCCGCCGATCTCGGGCAACGAGCGGAAGATCTGATTCGCAGGCAAGCCGAAGCGCTGCAGCGCCAGCTCAGCGTTGGCGGTGAGCGCGACCAGGCGTTGGCGGGCCTTGTCAGTGCCGATGCCGTCGCCCAACCAGCGCAGGGCGATGTCGGCGTTGCGCATGACTTCCTGGGTGCGGAATGACTTGCTGTTGATGATGATCCAGCTGCGCTCGGGCTTGGCCGCCGCCAACGCGGCGTCGATGGTGGCGCCGTCGAGGTTGGCGACCCAGTGCACCCGGCAACGCGGAGTCTGCAGCACCGAGAGGGCGGTGTGCAGCGCGAGCATGGGGGTTTCAGAGCCGCCAGCCCCGAGATGAATGATGTCGAGCCCTTCCGCTCCGGCTTCTTCCACCCGTTGGTCCACCCAGTCGGCCATGCGGGTGAACTCGGCTTGCAGAAAGTCGGCAGCGGCCTGCGAGGGCGCATCCAGCCCCTTGGCGCCCAGCCGGGACAGCACATGCCAAGCGGGACGGTTTTCGCTGCCGTTGAGTACCGTCTTGCTCACCAGGTCTTGCGCCTTGTTGGGCAGGGCGGCGAGGGTTTTGAGCGCGGTGGCGAGCGCCTGCTCGCCGTGGCGGGTGAACTCCAGCCGCAGGCCGGCGGTGTCGATGGTCTTGGGTGTGGGCATGAGGTTCGGCGGGCGGATTGAGTCGGACGAAAATCGATCGATGGACGCAGGGGTGAGCTGACGGGGCTTAGCTTAGCAAGGGCTTGGCGTGCCAGATCTGCTCGGCGTATTCGGCAATGGTGCGGTCGGAGGAGAACGGGCCCATGCCGGCCACATTGGCCAGCGCTTTTTTCGCCCACTCATCGGGATTGCGGTAGAGCACATCGACCTTGCTCTGCGTGGCGATATAGCTGGCGTAGTCGGCCAGCAGCATGTAGTGGTCACCCCAGTTGACCAGAAGGTCGTAGATGCTTTGATAGCGATGCGGTTCTTCCGGACTGAAGCGGCCGTCGCGCAGGGTTTTGAGCACGCGCGCCAGCTCGGGGTTGGCGCCGACGATGGCGTTGGGCTGGTAGCCGGTCATGCGCAGATCGGTCACTTCGCCTGCGGTCAGGCCGAAGATGAAAATGTTGTCGGCGCCGACGTTTTCCTGGATTTCGACATTGGCACCGTCGAGCGTGCCGATGGTCAGCGCGCCGTTGAGCGCCAGTTTCATATTGCCGGTGCCCGAAGCCTCGGTGCCCGCGGTGGAAATTTGCTCGGATAGGTCGGCCGCTGGAATGATGACTTCGGCCGCACTCACGCTGTAGTTGGGTACGAACACGACTTTGAGCAGATCGCCCACGCGCTCATCGTTGTTGATGGTTTTGGCGACATCGTTGATGAGCTGGATGATGAGCTTGGCCATGTGATAGGCCGAGGCCGCCTTGCCCGAAAAAATGACGACGCGCGGCACGGTGACGCTGCCCGGCTGTTCGAGGATGCGCAGGTAGCGGGTGATGACGTGCAGCACATTGAGCAGCTGGCGCTTGTATTCATGGATGCGTTTGACCTGCACGTCGTACAGCGCATCGACCGGGATGGTCACGCCGTGATGGGTTTTCAGCCACGCGGCGAATCGCGCCTTGTTGCTGCGTTTGGCGCCCTGGAACTCTTTGACGAGGTCTGAGCTGCCCAGCAGCGGGCGCAGCTTGGCCAGTTCGGACAGGTCGCGCCGCCAGTGGGCGCCGATGGTTTTGTCGAGCAGCGCGGCCAGCGGCGGATTGGCCAGCGCCAGCCAGCGACGCTGGGTGATGCCGTTGGTCTTGTTGTTGAAGCGGGCGGGCCAGAGCTTGGCGAAGTCGGCAAAGATGGACTGCTGCATCAGTTCGGAGTGCAGCTTGGAGACGCCATTGACCGAATGGCTGGCGAGCACGGCAAGATAAGCCATGCGCACTGAACGCGTGCCCGATTCGTTGACCAGAGAGACGTGCCGCATGAGGTTCACATCGTGCCCGTGCTTCTGCGTTAGCCGGGTGAGGAAGTAGGCGTTGATGTCGAGAATGATCTGCAGGTGGCGGGGCAATACGCGGCCCAGCATGTCGATCGGCCAAGTTTCGAGCGCCTCCGACATCAGGGTGTGGTTGGTGTAGGAGAACACGCCCTGACAGATGCGCCAGGCATCGTTGAAGGGCAGGTGATGGACGTCGAGAAACAGGCGCATCAACTCGGGAATGGCGAGCACCGGGTGGGTGTCGTTGAGGTGGATGGACACCTTGTCGGCGAACTGGTCGAAGCCGGTGTGCGTCTGCAGGTAGCGGCGCATCAAATCTTGCACGCTGGCGCTGCAGAAAAAGTATTCCTGATGCAGCCGCAGCTCGCGTCCGGCGTCGGTCGAGTCGTCGGGGTAGAGCACGCGTGAGACGTTTTCGGAATGGTTTTTCTGCTCGACGGCGCCGAAGTAGTCGCCGCGGTTGAAGGCGCCCAGATCGATCTCTTTGGTGGCCTTGGCCGACCACAGACGAAGGGTGTTGGTCGTGGTGGTGTCGTAGCCGGGAATGATGGTGTCGTAGGCCATGGCCTCGACATCGTGGGTGTCCACCCAGCGGGCGCGGTCGCCCTCCTTGATCACGTGACCGCCGAACTGCACGCGGTACACCACTTCGGGGCGGGGGAACTCCCAGGGATTGCCGTCGGTCAGCCAGTAGTCGGGCGTCTCCACCTGGCGGCCATCGACGATGGTCTGGCGGAACATGCCGTAGTCGTAGCGAATGCCGTAGCCGTAGCCGGGAATGCCCAGCGTGGCCATGCTGTCGAGAAAGCAGGCGGCCAGGCGGCCCAGACCGCCGTTGCCTAAAGCAGCGTCGGGCTCCAGATCGGCGATGGCGTTCATGTCCACACCCAGTTCGCGCAGCGCCTGGCGCAGCGGCTCGGTGATTTCCATGGCGAGCAGGGCATTGGTGAAGGCGCGGCCGATGAGAAATTCCATCGACAGGTAATAGACCTGCTTGGCGTCTTGTTCGTTGCGGGCGTGGGTGGTGTCGAACCAGCGCTCCACCATCAGGTCGCGCACGGCGTAAGACGCGGCGTGCAGCCAGTCGACCGGCTGCGCCGAACGCGGGTCTTTGCCGATCTGGAACATCAGCTTGTTGGAGATGGCGCGTTTGAGCGCCGCCACGTCGTGCGGCGGGGTGTCGTGGACGAAGGGAACGTTCGCGGCTTCGGGAATGGGCGGTTTAGGTTCAGGGGTCATGGGAGAGCGTGGGAAAAATTCGGGAGGGCAGCCTGGTAGACCACACGGTATTGTCGGGCCGCCTGCGTCCAGCTGAAGTCTTGATGCATGCCGGTTTGCCGCACCCGCGACCAGGCGCGCGGCTGGCGATAGAGGGCCAGCGCACGCCGCACCGCGTGGCGGTAATCCGCCTCGGAAAAGTTGGCAAAAACAATGCCCGTGGCCGTGCCGTCGTCGAGGGTGGCGAGATCGGCGTCGACCACGGTGTCGGCCAGACCGCCCACGGCGCGCACCAGCGGCAGGCTGCCGTAGAGCAGGCCGTACATCTGGGTGAGGCCGCAGGGCTCGAAGCGGGACGGCACGAGGGTGATGTCGCTGCCGGCAAAAATGCGGTGGGCAAAGGCTTCGTCGTAGCCGACGCGTAGGGCCACGGTGCCCGCATGACGCTGCGCCGCGTGGCCGAAGGCCGTTTCCAGTTCGTGGTCGCCGCTGCCCAAGACCAGCAACTGCCCGCCGCCTTCAACCAGGGTGTCGATGGCGGCGAGTACGAGGTTGAGGCCCTTCTGCTCGGTCAGGCGGCTGACCACGGTGAACAGGGGAGTGTCTTTGCTGAGAGTCAGACCGGCTTCTTCTTGCAAGGCGGCTTTGCAGCGCGACTTGCCCGCGAGACTTTCGGCGCTGTAGTGTCGCGGGATATGGGCGTCGGTCGCGGGATTCCACACGGCCGCATCGACCGCGTTGAGAATGCCGCTGAGGTCGTTGCGCCGAGTGCGCAGCAGCCCGTCGAGGCCGAAGCCCTGTTCGGGCGTCTGGATTTCGCGCGCATAGCTGGGGCTGACCGTGGTGATCTTGTCGGCATAGAACAGACCGGCCTTCATGAACGAGACTTGGCCATGAAATTCCAGACCATCGACTTGAAACGCGGCGGAAGGCAGGCCGAGATCGCCCATCACGTCTGCCGGAAAAATGCCCTGGTAGGCCAGGTTGTGCACGGTATAGATACACGGCACCGGCTTGCCCGCGCTGAATTTCAGGCAGGCTGCCGCAAGGCCGGCGTGCCAGTCGTGGCCGTGCACGAGGTGCGGCGCCCAGGCGGCATCGAGGCCGTGCGCCAGCCGCGCTGCCGCCCAGCCCAGCGCGGCAAAACGACGATGATTGTCGGCATACGGACGGCGCTGCGCGTCTTCGTAGGGATTGCCCGGGCGGTCGTACAGGCTGGGCGCGTCGAGCACATAGGCGTGTACCGGGCGGCCCTCGGCGCCTGGCACGGCGGGCAGCGTGCCGAGCAGCACGCCGACGGTCTCGCCCCAGGGCAGGGCGAACTGGCCGATCGTTTCGCCGCTCGCCAGACCGGCGCGGATGGCGGGAAAACCGGGCAGCAGCACGCGCGTGTCGCAACCGGCCGTGGCCAGCGCCGCGGGCAGGGCGCCGGCGATGTCGGCCAGGCCGCCGGTCTTGAGCAGGGGGAAGATTTCGGCGCTGACCTGCAGCACGCGCAGGGCCACCCCGCCGCCGGGCCGCCCCAAGGCGGGGTGCGCCCCCTCGGGGGGCAGCGCAGGCGAAGCCGCAGCTTGGGGGCTAGGTTCAGTCATCGTCTTCCTCGTTTAGCTCGGTCTCGCCCAGCGCCCGCAGCATTTTTTTGGTCACCAGCACCACGCCGTTGCTCGTGCGTTCGAAGCGTTTGGCGTCGAGTTCCGGGTCTTCGCCGATCACCATGCCCTCGGGCAGCACGCAGCCGCGGTCGAGTATCACTTTGTTCAGGCGGCAGGAGCGGTTGATGAGCACATCGGGCAATAGCACGCACTCGTTGATGGTGCAGAACGAGTGCACCCGCACATTGGAGAACAACACCGAGTTGCTGACCGAGGAGCCCGAGAGAATGCACCCGCCCGAGACCATCATGTTGATGGTCTTGCCGTGGCTGCCGTTGTGGTCTTGCACGAACTTGGCCGGAGGAAGCTGGCGCTGGCTGGTCCAGATCGGCCATTCGGTGTCGTAGAGATTGAGCTCGGGGGTGACGGAGGCGAGGTCGAGGTTGGCGGCCCAGAAGGCGTCGAGCGTGCCGACGTCGCGCCAGTAGGGCTGGCTTTGCTGCCCGCCCTGTACGCACGACATGGAAAAGGGATGCGCGTGCGCCAGGCCTGCGCGCACCGCTTTGGGGATGATGTCCTTGCCGAAGTCGTGCGAGGAGGCGGGGTCGGCCATGTCTTCGTCCAGCATGCGGTAGAGCGCGCTGGCGTTGAAGATGTAGATGCCCATGCTGGCCAGTGACATCTGCTCGTTGCCGGGCATGGCGGGAGGATCGGCGGGTTTTTCGATGAACTCGACGATTTTGCGGCTGGCGTCGATGGACATGACGCCGAAGGCGCTGGCCTCGCTGCGCGGCACTTCGATGCAGCCCACGGTGACCTGCGCGCCGCTGGTGGCGTGGTCTTGCAGCATGATGGAGTAGTCCATCTTGTAAACATGATCGCCGGCCAGAATCACCACATATTCGGGCTTGCTCGACTGGATGATGTCGATGTTCTGATAGACCGCATCTCCCGTGCCGCGGTACCAGTGTTCTTCGTCCACCCGTTGCTGCGCGGGGAGCAGATCGACCATTTCGTTGAGCTCGGCGCGCAAAAAGCTCCAGCCGCGCTGCAAGTGGCGCAGCAGCGAGTGCGATTTGTATTGGGTGATCACGCCGATGCGGCGGATGCCCGAATTGACGCAGTTGGACAGGGCGAAATCGATGATGCGGAACTTGCCGCCGAAATACACCGCGGGCTTGGCGCGCTTGTCGGTGAGTTGCTTGAGCCGCGAGCCGCGCCCGCCGGCCAGCACCAGGGCGATGGAGCGGCGCACCAGCATGTGCGGCTGCATCTGGCGATCTTGCATGTTCATCGGGCTCAAGGGGCTGTTCTGATTCATGGCAGGTCTCCTGTGTGTTTTAGGGGTGAAGCTCTAAGGCAAACTGAGTGTCAGGTCATCACGCTGGGGGTGTCCATGCCCGTCCAGTGGCGCACCCGGGCCACTTGCTCGGCCAAGGCGATGAGTGGGGCGAGCGCCTGTTGCGCGGGCAGGTCGTGGCGCGCGGGGTCGGGCTCATGGCGCTCGAGGTAGATGCGCAACGTGGCGCCTTCGGTGCCCGTGCCCGAGAGGCGGAACACCACGCGCGAGCCGCTTTGCAGAATGATGCGCACGCCTTGTTTGCTGCTGACGCTGCCGTCGGTGGGGTCGGTGTAGGCGAAGTCGTCGGCCAGGGCCACGGGCTCGCCTGCGAGAACCTGGCCAGGAAGGCCGGGCAGGGCGGCGCGCAAGTCGCGCATCAGCGCGTCGGCCTGTTCGGTGGGGATGCCCTCGTAATCGTGGCGCGAATACACGCAGCGGCCATGCTCGGCCCATAGTTCGCGCACCAGTTGTTCCACCGATTTGCCGGTAACCGCGACGAGATTGAGCCAGAACAGCACGGCCCACAGGCCGTCCTTTTCGCGGATGTGATTCGAGCCGGTGCCGTAGCTTTCTTCCCCGCAGAGCGTGACTTTGCCGGCATCGAGCAGGTTGCCGAAAAACTTCCAGCCGGTGGGGGTCTCGTAGCAGGCGATGCCCAGGGCTGCGGCGACGCGATCGACCGCGGTCGAGGTGGGCATGGAGCGCGCCACACCAGCCAGCCCGCTGGAATAGCCCGGAACGCGTGTGGCGTGCGCCGCCAGCACCGCGAGGCTGTCGGAAGGCGAGACCACGAAGTTGCGGCCGACGATCATGTTGCGGTCGGCATCGCCGTCGGTGGCGGCGCCCATGTCGGGGGCGTCGGCGGCGGCCATGTGATCGATCAGGTCGGTGGCGTTGACCGGGTTGGGGTCGGGGTGCAGATCGCCGAAGTCTTCGCGCGGTTCGGCGTTGACCACGGTGCCCTTGGGTGCGCCGAGCTCGCCTTCGAGCAGGGCTTTGGCATAGGGGCCGCCCACCGCCCACATGGTGTCCAGCCGCAGGCGGAAGCCGCGGGCGAACAGGGCGCGAATGGCGTCGAAATCGAACAGCTCGCGCTGCACCGCGCAATAGTCGGCTACCGGGTCGATGATCTCGATCTGCGTGCCCAGCAGGGTGTGGGTGCCGAGAGCGTCCAGCGGCAGGTCGGGGCTGTCAACCGTGCGGATTTCATACACCTCGCGCGAACGCAGGTAGATGGCCTCGGTGACCGACTCGGGCGCGGGGCCGCCGTTGGCGATGTTGTATTTGATGCCGAAGTCGCCTTGCGGCCCGCCGGGGTTGTGGCTGGCCGACAGCACGATGCCGCCGCTGGCCGCCCGGCGGCGAATGACCGCGCTCATCGCCGGGGTGGACAGCAATCCTCCTTGCCCCACCAGCACCCGCGCGTAGCCGTGCGCCGCGGCCATGCGCAGAATGGTCTGGATGGCGATGCGGTTGTAGTAGCGCCCGTCGCCGCCCACGACCAGGGTCTTGCCGCTGGCGTCCCCCAGTACGTTGAACAAGGCCTGCACAAAGTTTTCGAGATAGCCGGGTTGCTGGAACACGCTGACTTTTTTGCGCAACCCGGAAGTGCCGGGGCGCTGGCCTTCGAACGGCGTGGCAGGGCGGGTGACGAGTTTCATGCTCAAAGGTCTCCTGGGGTGTGCGGCGCGGCGCCCTCCAGCGTGGCGATCCACAGGCTGGTGGGCGGCAGCGTTTGCCGAGCTTGCAGCCGCTGGGCTTTGTCCTGAGCCTGATTGTCGCCGGGCAAAGCGACAAAACCATTGTCTGTGGACAGTCTAAGCAGCCACGCCCCCGGCCTGAGGGTGAAAGAGGCTTCTTGTCCCTCGGCATTGATCAGAATCAGAACCTGCTGCGGGGCCACGCCCTGCATAGGTGTCTTTGCAGCGCACAACAGCACCATCAGCGCGCCGTGGTCGTCGAGCGTCCAGTCGGCCTGTTCCATCGGGTGGCCGTCGGCCCGGTACCACACCGCGCCGGGCTGGGATGCGGTGGCCACCGGGGCCCACCAGGCGTGGCTTTGCAGCAGCGGGAGGCTGCGCCGCAAGGCCAGCGCGCCGCGCACGAAGTCGCGCAAAGACGCATCGGCCGTCGCCCAGTCGATCCAGGAGATCGGGTTGTCCTGGCAGTAGGCGTTGTTGTTGCCGCGCTGGGTGTGACCGAGTTCGTCGCCCGCCAGCAGCATGGGGGTGCCGAGTGCGAGTAGCAGCACCGCCAGCAGGGCGCGGCTTTGCCGGGCACGGGCGGCGAGGATGTCGGCCGATTGCGTGAGCCCTTCGACGCCGTTGTTGATGCTGAGGTTGTGGCCGTGGCCGTCGCGGTTGTCTTCGCCGTTGGCCTGGTTGTGGCGGTGGGCGTAGCTGACCAGGTCGCGCAGGGTGAAGCCGTCGTGCGCGGTGATGAAGTTCACGCTGCTGTGCGCCCCGCGTAGTGCGGGGTTGAACACATCGCTCGACCCCGCCAGCCGGGTGGCGAACTCGCCCGGCGCGTTTTGATGCCGCAGCCAGAAGCCGCGTTGGGTGTCGCGGAAGCGGTCGTTCCACTCCAGCCAGCCGGGCGGAAAGCCGCCCAGGCGATAACCGCCCAGCCCCAGATCCCAGGGCTCGGCGACGAGCAGACAGTTGCACAGCAGCGGGTCTTGCGCCACCGCGCTGAGAAAAGCGCCGTCGGGCTGGAAGTCGTATTGCACCCGCGCCGTGCCGCGCGCCAGGGTACTGGCCAGATCGAAGCGAAAGCCGTCCACGCCGAACTCGCTCACCCAGCGGCGCAGGCTGTCCAGGGCCACGCGCAGCACCAGAGGCTCGTTGAGGTTGACACTGTTGCCGCAGCCCGTCCAGTCGAGCGTGCGCTCGGGCTCTTGCGGGTTGCGGTGGTAGTAGAGCGCGTTGTCGATGCCGCGCATCGACAGGGTGGGGCCGCTGTGCGGGTCGAGCTCGGCGGTGTGGTTGTAGACCACGTCGAGAATCACCTCCAGCCCGGCGCCGTGCAGGGCCTCGACCAGGGCGCGCAGTTCGCTGCGCGGCGTGCTGCCCTCGGCGCCGCTCCACAGCCGGGTTTCGGGCGCGGCCCAGGCAATGGGGGTGTAGCCCCAGTAATTGCTCAGGCCCATCTGCAGCAGCCGGGCTTCGTCGGCGCGAAAGGCGATGGGCAGCAGGCTGACCGTGGTGACGCCCAGCGCCTTGAGGTAATCAATGCTGGCCGGATGCGCCAGCCCGGCGTAGCTGCCGCGCAGGGCGGGGGGCACGTCGGGGTGCTGCGCGGTGAAACCCTTGACGTGCAATTCGTAAATCACCCGCTGCGCCGGGTCGATGACGGGGCGGGGCTGGGCCAAAGGGGGCAAGTCGGCGACCACGCGGGCCTTGAGTGCGGTGGCGGCGTTGTCGCGCGGGTCGGGACGGTCGGGGTGGGCCGGATCGTGGCCGAGGTGGACGTCGCTGCCGTCGTAGCGGCCGACGACTTCGCGCGCGCAAGGGTCGAGCAGCAGCTTGGCCGGGTTGAAGCGGTGGCCTTCTTTGGGCGACCAGGGGCCGTGCACCCGCCAGCCGTAGATCAGCCCTTCGACGCCGCCGGATTCTGCGGCTAGCACGCCTTGCCAGATGCCATCACGCAACGTGGGCATGGGCAGGCGGGCGACTTCGGTCTGCCCGTCTGCGGCGAACAGGCAAAGCTCCACCGCCTGCGCATGCGGCGCTGCCAGGGCGAAGTGCACGCCGTCGGACTGCAGTTGCGCGCCCAGGGTCGCAACCCGTGCGGCTTGCAGCCCGAGGGGGGACGATTTGACGGGGTGTTTTGCCCGGCGGCGTTGCGCGCTCATGGCATCAGGCGGCGGGCCGCAGAATGACGCAAGCCAGCGGCGGCAGGGTGAGTTGCAGCGAGAACGGGCGGCCATGCGAGGGCTGGGCCTCGGCTTCGCGCAGGGCCAGCGGCAAGCCGGAGCCGTCGTACACCGCATCGTCGGTATTGATCAGCGCCTCCCAGCGCCCGCCTTGCGGCACGCCGATGCGGTAGGCGTGCCGCGGGGTGGGGGTGAAGTTGCACAGCACGACGAAGCGGCTGCCCTCGCTGGCGCCGCGCTCGTAGGCCAGCACCGATTGGGAAGCGTCGTCATAGGTGATCCAGGCGAAGCCGCCCGGGTGATGGTCGAGCTGATGCAGCGCCGGGTGGGCGCGGTAGGTGAGGTTGAGGTCGCGCACCAGACGTTGCACGCCCTGGTTGGGCGCGTGCAGCAGTGCGTCCCAGTCGAGGCTGTAGTCGGACTGCCATTCCGAAGCCTGCGCGAATTCGTCGCCCATGAACAGCAGCTTCTTGCCAGGATGACTGAACATATAGCCGAGATAGGCGCGCAGGTTGGCGAACTGTTGCCAGCGGTCGCCGGGCATCTTGGCGAGCAGCGAGCCTTTGCCATGCACCACTTCGTCGTGCGAGAGCGGCAGCACGAAGTTCTCGTCATAGGCGTACATCATGCTGAAGGTCAGCTCGTTGTGGTGGTACTTGCGGTGCACCGGATCGCGGCGGATGTAGCTCAGGCTGTCGTGCATCCAGCCCATATTCCACTTGTAGTGAAAGCCCAGGCCGCCGCTTTGCAGATCGTCACTCGGCGGGCGGCTGACGCCGGGAAAGGCGGTGGATTCTTCCGCGAGGGTGATGGCGCCCGGCCGCTGCACGCCGACGGTGTGGTTCATGCGGCGCAGAAAGTCGATGGCTTCGAGGTTCTCGCGTCCGCCGAACTTGTTGGGCACCCACTGACCGGCCGGGCGGCTGTAGTCGCGGTAGAGCATGGAGGCCACGGCGTCCACGCGCAGGCCGTCGATGTTGAAGCGCTCCAGCCAGTACAGGGCGTTGGCCACCAGATAGTTGCGCACTTCGGTGCGGCCGAAGTTGTAGATCAGGGTGTTCCAGTCGTGGTGGAAGCCTTCTTTCGGGTCGGCGTATTCGTACAGATGTGTGCCGTCGAAGTTGGCCAGACCATGCGGGTCGGATGGAAAGTGTGCCGGCACCCAGTCGAGAATCACGCCCAGTCCGGCTTCGTGCGCGGCATCGACGAAAAACTGAAAGTCTTCGGGCGTGCCGAAGCGCGCGGTGGGCGCATACAGGCTGATGGGCTGATAGCCCCAGGAGCCGTCGAAGGGATGTTCGCTGACCGGCAGCAGCTCCAGATGGGTGAAGCCCAGGTCGCGGGCATAGGGCACCAGGGTTTCGGCCAGTTCGCGGTAGCTCAGCCAGCGCCAGCCCTCCACCTTGCGCCACGAGCCCAGATGCACCTCGTAAATGCTGATGGGCGCCTCGAATCCATTGGCCTGCGCCATGCCGGGGCGTGGCGAATGCAGGGGCGGCAGACCTTGCACGATGCTGGCGGTGTTGGGTCGCAGTTCGGCGCGGAAGGCCAGCGGATCGGCCTTTTGCAGCAGTTCGCCGTGCTGGGTGAGGATCTCGAATTTGTATAGCGCGCCCTGGCTCACGCCGGGGAGGAAGATTTCCCACACGCCGCATTCGCGCCGCAGCCGCATGGGGTGGCGGCGGCCGTCCCAGCCGTTGAAATCGCCGATCACCGAAACGCGCCGCGCGTTGGGCGCCCACACGGCAAAGCGCGTGCCAGCCACGCCGAGCATCTCGCCCGGATGTGCGCCCAGACATTCGTAGGGACGCAGATGGGTGCCTTCGGCCAGCAGCCAGGCGTCGGTCTCGCCCAGCACTTGCGGAAAGCGGTAGGGGTCTTCGAGGTCGGTCACCCAGTTCGGGTCGCCCGGCTGCAAGGGCGGCCAGGTCACTCGCAGCAGATAGTCGAAGGGCTTGCGGCGGTGGCCCATGCGGGCGCTGAATACCGCGGTCTCGTGCTGCCGCTCCAGCGCGGCGACCGACTCGCCGCTGGCGCGCTCGATGGCTTCCACGCCCAGCGCGCCGGGCAGTACGGCGTTCACCCACAGCGTGGCGCCGCGCAAATGCATGCCGAGCACGCCAAAAGGGTCGGCGTGGTGGCCTGCGGCGAGGTCGGCGATGTCGTGTTCGGTCAGCATGGCGAGGTTCCAGTTCAGGCGGGTAGGCGGTTGTAGAGCTGGCCGAAACGCAGCAGGCCAGCCGCATGCCCCGGTTGTACCTGATCCCAGGTGAAGCGCCAGGTCCAGTTGCCCTGCGCCGTGCCCGGCGTGTTCATGCGCTGCGTGCCATCCAGACGCAGCACGTCCTGCAAGGCGAACAGGGCGATGTCGGCCACGCTGGCGCTGGCGGCGCGGATCAGCGTCCAGGCGATGTCGCCGCCATCGCAGGCGAGGTATTCGCGCAGATGGTGGCGCACCGCTTCAGGCGCAGTCGCCCACCAGCCCTCAGAGGTGTCGTTGTCGTGGGTGCCGGGATAGACCACGGTGTCGTGGGTGTAGTTGTGCGGCAGGTAGGCGTTGTCGCCGCCATCGTTCTGCCCCCAGGCGAAGTGCAGGATGCGCATGCCGGGAAAGCCGAAGCGCTGGCGCAGGGCGGTGACTTCGGGGGTGATGACGCCCAGATCTTCGGCAATGATGGGCAGGGGCCCGAGAGCTTTGGACACCGCCTCGAACAGCGCCACGCCGGGCGCCTGCACCCAGCGGCCGCCGATGGCCGTGGGCTCGTCGGCGGGGATTTCCCAGCAGCTCTCGAAACCGCGGAAATGATCGACGCGCACCCAGTCCACCAGCTCGAAGGTGGCGCGCAGCCGTGCGATCCACCAGGCAAACCCTTCGGCCTCGTGCGCCGCCCAGCGGTAATGCGGGTTGCCCCAGCGCTGACCGGTGGCGGAAAAATAGTCGGGCGGCACCCCGGCCACGACGGTGGGATGGCCGTTGGCGTCGAGCTGGAACAGGTCGGGCCGGGCCCACACATCGGCGCTGTTGAGCGAAATGAAAATCGGCATGTCGCCCATCAGCCGCACGCCTTTGTCGTGGGCGTAGGCGCGCAGCGCGGCCCATTGGCGGAAAAAGCACCATTGGGCGAAGGTCCAGAAGGCGACGCGCTCGGCGTGCCGAGCCCGCGCTTGCTGCAGCGCTTCGGGCTGACGTTGCGCCAGCGCGACGTCCCAGGTGTTCCACAAGCGCCCGCCGTAGTGCTCGGACAGCGCCATGAACAACGCGTAGTCGTTGAGCCAGACGGCTTGCGCGGCCTGGAAGGCGGCCAGATCGGCGCGCTCCTGCGGCGTGGCGGTCGTCTCGAACCGTGCTGCGGCCCGGCGCAGACGTTCCATGCGATACGGGATGACGCGGTCGAACTGCACGCGTTCGTCCGACAGCCCGTCTTGCGCGACGAGATCGTCGGCTTCCAGCCAGCCGCGCCGGTGCAGCTCGGTGAGGTCGATCAGCAGCACATTGCCGGCAAAGGCCGAACTGCTCATATAAGGCGAGCCGCCCAGACCGATGCCGCCCAGCGGCAGGAATTGCCAGACCGACTGTCCGGCGGCATGCAGCCAGTCGATGAAGTGGTAGGCCGCGGGCCCGAGATCGCCGCTGCCGTGCGGGCTGGGCAGACTGGTGAGGTGCAGCAGCACGCCGCTGGAGCGGGGAAAACGGGGGGTGGGCGTCATGAGTCAGGGGGACAGAATCAGGCAGACGGAATCAGGGCGCCCATCAGGCAGACGGAATCAGGGCGCCCAATAGGCGTCGAACGGTGTTTGGGACTGCTGGATGAGGTAGCCAATGGGCAGATGCGGAGTGGGCGGCGGTTCGCTGGCGCGTGCATAGACGGCGCGTTTGGTCTCGCCCGAAATCGACAGCAGCAGCCGACCCGCGCCGAGCAGCGCGGCCAGGCTCAGGCTGATGCGCGTGTGCGCGGCGTGCGGAGGCGTCACGGCCAGGTAGGGAAGGGCATAGTCTGGGCTAAGCCCGAGGGGCAGTTCGGCCGCGCCGGGAAACAGCGAGGCGGTGTGGCCGTCATCGCCCATGCCCAGCAGCGCGGCGGTGAGGGGTTGCGCGAGATCGCGGAATTGCGCGTTGGCACGGTCCACGCATCCGGCCAGATCGGAAGCATCATCGACCAGGGGCAGGAACCGGGCCTGCGCGGCGGCGCCCGCCAGCAAATGGGCGCGCACCAGGGCGGCGTTGCTGTCGGCGTGGCCGGGCGGCACCAGCCGCTCATCGACCAGAGTGAGGGTGACGCGCGGCCAGTCGATCGGCGCCCGCGCCAGCGCTTGAAACAAGGCAATGGGCGAGCGCCCGCCCGAGACCGCCAGCACGGCCCGTCCTCGCTGGGCGATGTCCTGCGCCAGCGCGTCGGTTAGAACGCGCACCAGTCGGTCGATTTGCTCCTGCGGGGTGGTGCAGAGGTGCAGCATCACTCACAGTTCCTCATGCCATGAAGCGCCATCGCGCGAGAGCAGGGCGCTGGAGGCGGCCGGCCCCCAAGTGCCCGCGGTGTAGGTCTTGGGCGCCTCGCCATTGCGTTCCCAGCAGTCCAGAATGGGCTCCACCCAGCGCCAGGCGGCGGTGAGTTCGTCGCGGCGCATGAACAGCCCCAGCTGGCCGCGGATTACGTCGAGCAGCAGCCGCTCATAGGCATCGGCGCGGCGCTTTTGCGCGGTGGACTCGAAATCCAGATCGAGCTGGGTGGGGTGCAGCCGCATGCCGTCGCCGGGTTCCTTGGCGAGAAAATGCAGGCTGATGCTCTCATCGGGCTGCAGCCGGATGACCAGGCGGTTGGCCCCCTGCAGCCCGACCGGGCCGCCAAACAGCGACAGCGGCACCGCGCGGAAGTTGATGACAATTTCCGCCAACCGTTCCTGCAGCCGCTTGCCGGTGCGCAAAAAGAAGGGCACCCCGGCCCAGCGCCAGTTGACGACCTCGGCCTTGATCGCCACGAAGGTTTCGGTGCGGCTGGCCGGATCGATGTCGGCCTCTTGCAGATAGCCCGTCACGGGTTTGCCGTCGATGGCGCCGGCGCGGTATTGTCCGCGTACCGTCCGGATGGCCACGTCGGATTCGGTGAAGGGCTTGAGCGCCTGCAGCACCTTGAGCTTCTCGTCGCGAATGGCATCGGCCTGCAAACTGGCCGGCGGCTCCATGGCCACCATGCATAGCAGTTGCAGCAAGTGGTTCTGCACCATGTCGCGCAGCGCGCCGGTTTTGTCGTAAAACTCGCCGCGCCCCTCCACGCCCAGGTCTTCGGCGATGGTGATCTGCACGTTGTCCACCCACTCGCGGCGCCACAGCGGCTCGAACAGCACGTTGCCAAAGCGCATGGCCATGAGGTTTTGCACCGACTCCTTGCCCAGATAGTGGTCGATGCGGTAGAGCTGGCTCTCGGCAAAGGACTGAGCTACCGCCGCGTTGATGGCGTCGGAAGAGTCCAGGTCGTGGCCCAGGGGTTTCTCCAGCACCACGCGCACGTCGGGATGATTGAGCCCGACGCGGGCGAGTTGCGCGCAGATGTCGGCAAACAGGGACGGCGCGGTAGCGAGGTAGCAGACCGTGACTCGCTCGCCGCCTTTGCCCAGCAGTTCGGCCAGGGCGTCGAAATCGGCCGGGTGGGCGGCGTCGAGCTTGAGGTAGGTGATGCGGGCGGCGAAGGTCGCCCAGACCGGAGAGCTGAAATCCGCCTTGAGGTGCGGGCCCGATTGGGTGCGCACCTGCGCCAGATAGTCATCCAGCGTCAGTGCGCCCCGGCCGAGGGCGACGATGCGCCCGGCCGGATGCAAGGTGCCGGATTGGTGCGCCTGATACAGCGCGGGCAGCAGCTTGCGCATGGCCAAATCGCCGGTGCCACCGAACAACACCATGTCGAAAGAGGGAGTAGCGCCCATAGTGTGTTCTGTCGGTGTCGGAGTGGCCATGAGAAAAATCCAGATTCAGTGTAGGGAGAAGCGCGGCCGACATAGGGCTGAAAAACCCGCCTGGCCACGAAAAATTGACGCACATCATTGAAACCGTATGCGCCAAGCGCGGGTCGAATGGTAGGTCGCTCGTATGTCAGCAACTTGCCGGGGCCGAATCCGCAAGCAATTTTCCGGCCATCTGGCTGCCACGCAGCGCGGTGACGCTGCGGCCTACTCCAGCGCGCTCGCCTGACGATCAGGGTTGCGCGCCAGCCTCTGGGCCCTCGGCGCTCGGTGCGCGCCGTTTGAACATGCCCCAGCCCTTCATGCTCAGCACGCAATCATCGTGTTGATTGAAAAGCTCCCATTGCGACTGCACCAGCCCGACATCGGGCTTGCTGCGCATGGGGCGCGCGGCCAGCACCGTCATGCGCAGGCGCAGCCGATCGCCCGGGTGGACGGGCTTCAACCAGCGCAATTCGTCGATGCCGGGCGAGCCCAGGCTGGTCGAACGCAGCAGGTAGGCGTCGCACATCAGCCGCATCGCCATGCTGCAGGTATGCCAGCCGCTGGCGGCGAGCCCGCCGAAAAGCGAGATTTTGGCCGCTTCATCGTCGACGTGGAAAGGTTGCGGGTCGAACTGGCGGGCGAAGTCGAGCACGGCTTCACGGCTGACCAGGGTGCTGCCGCAGTCGCGCACGGCCCCTGCGGGAAAGTCTTCCCAAAACAGTACGTCGGACTCGGGTGGGATGGGCGAAGTGTTCATAGCTTGATGCTAAACGCACTCCAAAAGTGATGCAGCGCGGGATAAAGATTCAAAGAGTTACATCTCCCTCGGTGTTTTGTTCGAGTTTTCTGAATCCACCGCCTCCGACGCGGCGTATCGCTCATATCGCAGACGAAAACCGGCAGGGGTCGGCTTGAGGCTGCGGTCATTTCACGCGCGTGGGATGGAACGTCTGACCATAAGGAGCGAGACCATGAGTGCACATCGTTGGAAGAGAACCCTCGCGGCCACAGCCGTGGCAGGGCTGGGGGTCTGGGGAATGAGCGCAGCGCATGCGCAGGGCAGTCGACTGCTGGCGACCAGCGGGGTCACCGAGGTGGGCGGCTCCACGGGGGGCGGTATCACTCCCTGGGCGGTGATTGCCGGTTATGACACGGGCGACGAGGTCGGCGGCTCGGTCACCGGCACTTACGTCACCGTGCCGAACTATGGGCTGACCACCCTGGGCGCGGCTGTGGGCATTCACAACCGCTTCGAGATCTCTGTGGCCCACGAGAACCTCAACGTCAATCTGGGTGGCCTGTCCAGTCTGGGCGTGCTGGGCAATCAGCCCGGTGGGCTCGGCGTGGTCAACAGCGGCGGCGTGGCGCCGAGTATCAATCTGGGCAACCAGACCATCAGCATGGACGTGCTGGGGCTGAAGGCCCGGCTGTTTGGTGATGTGCTCTACACGCCCTACCCGCAGGTATCCGTGGGCATCAAATACAAGAAGAACAACGATTTCGACAGCAACTTCTCCGGGCTGGGCCCTATCGGTATTCCGAAATTTTTCGGTGCGGCCAGCGATTCGGGCACCGATTTCTACGTCGCTGCGACCAAGGTTTTTCTCAACGGATTGTTCCATCGCGTCACGCTGGTCAACCTGACCTTGCGCGGCACCAAGGCCAACGCCATGGGTCTGCTGGGCTTCGGCACCAATGCCAACAACGGCATCGCCGGGGCGCTGGGAACCAAGAGCAACGACCGCTACCACGCCGAACTCGAGGGCTCGGCGGCGGTGTTCTTACGCCCGGATGTGGCCGTGGGCGGCGAGTTCCGACAGCAGCCCGACAACATGAAGTACCCGATCAATTCCAGCGCCACGGCCATCGGTTCGCCCGGCACGATGAAAGACGTGTTCATCGCCTACTTCCCGAACAAGAGCCTGTCGTTGACTGCGGCTTATGCCGATCTCGGCCCCTTGCCGTTCCAGGCCAGCAACAAGGGCTTCTACCTCTCGCTCAACGGCACGTTCTGATTCCCAACCCTCTCAGGAGAAACATCCATGAAACTGCAATCTTTCCCTATGGCACGCCATCTCGGCAGCGTCGCTTTGACTTGCGCGCTGGCATTTCCGGCGCTGGCGCATGCTCAGATGACCTCAGGTCAGACGCTGTATGAACAACTCGGCGGCAAACCGGCCATCACCAAGGTCGTGCACGACATGATCGTCAACATCGCCGCAGACAATCGCATCAACCATTTCTTCGCCAAGACCAATATTCCGCATCTGCAGATGGAACTGGTCACTCAGGTGTGCGAAGGCACCGGCGGCCCGTGTAAGTACACCGGGCTGAATATGCGGCAGGCGCACAAAGGCATGAATCTGAGCACGGCCGATTTCAATGCCTTGGTCGAAGATCTGCAGAAGTCCATGGACAGCAATCACGTGCCCCTGGGGCTGCAGAACCAGTTGTTGGCGATTCTGGCGCCGATGGAGCCTCACGTCGTCCATCAATAAGGCGCAGGGTCGTCTGGTTTTGCGGAGGCTCGCGGGCCTCCGCTTCGGTATCGCGTCACAGGAGATCACTCATGCATAACCCGAAATCGCCACTTTCCCTGACCAACCCCCAACGGCGCAGTCTGTTGCTCCGAGGCGGCCTGCTGCTCGCGGTGGTCGGCTCTGCGGCCATCGTGCCGGCACAGGCCGACGACGGCATGCTGAGCAAGGCGGCCGTGCACTATCAGGACATGCCGCACAGCGGCCAGCAGTGCAGCAACTGCGCCTACTTCATTCCGGGCTCATCGGCCACGGCCAGCGGGTCTTGCCGACTGGTTGCGGGAACCATCTTTCCGAACGGCTGGTGCCAGCGGTTCTCCTCTTAAGTTAGGGCTGGATTGAAACAACAAAGCCGCCCTCGGGCGGCTTTGTCAATGTGAGCCGATCGGCTCGATCTGGCGTCAGACGCGGCTGCGGTATTCGCCGGTGCGGGTGTCGATCTCGATCTTGTCGCCGGTGGCGACAAAAATGGGGACGGGCACCTCATAGCCGGTGGCGAGTTTGGCGGGCTTGAGCACCTTGCCGGAAGTGTCGCCCTTGATGGCGGGTTCGGTGTAGATGATTTCGCGCACCACGGTCGTGGGCATTTCAACCGAGATGGCCTTGCCGTCGTAGAACACCACTTCGACCGACATGCCGTCTTCGAGGTAGTTCAGGCTGTCGCCCATATTGTCTTTTTCGACTTCGTATTGGTTGTAGTCGGCGTCCATGAAGACGTACATCGGGTCGGCGAAGTAAGAGTAAGTGCACTCTTTGCGCTCCAGCGTGACCGAGTCGATCTTGTCGTCGGCCTTGTAAACCACTTCGGTGCCGCCGCTGGTGAGCAGGTTCTTCAGTTTCATTTTCACCGTGGCGGCATTGCGGCCACCGCGGCTGTATTCGGTCTTTTGCACCACCATCGGGTTGTCGCCAACCATGATGACATTACCGGCGCGGATTTCTTGTGCGATCTTCATTGAACAGTCTGTGGGGTTTCAAATAAACGCTCATTCTACCGGGCGGGTGCAAGGGAGGGCCGATTGCTGGCGAGTTGCTGCACTTCATCGACCAGTTGACTGGCCAGATCGGCTTGGGTTTGCAGGCTGCGAGACCACTTGAGCGCATGGCGCTGCAAGGCGGGCAGGCTGCTCACAAACTCCATCCAGGCGGGCGCCAGGTCGAGGCCCCGGTTCCAGGCGGTCCAGAAATGCACCACGGTGTCGCGCAGTTCGCTGTCGGCTTCATTGAGGTAGAGATCGAGGAAGGCATCCAGCTTGCGGTCGTGGGCGCTGTCTTCCTGTGGGTAGATGTGCCAGACGAAGGGCTTGGCTGCCCATTGCGCGCGGACGAAGGAATCTTCTCCCCGCACGATGCAAACGTCGGCCGCCCAGAGCAGTTCGTCGAAGCGTTGCTGCGGGATGTAAGGCAGGGCGTAGATGCTCAGGCTGCCGCGCGAGGTGATCTGGCCGGTTTGCAGCGTCATGTCCAGCCAGGTGTTGATGGCCGTCATCACCGGGCCGGGACAGACCCAGAGCGCGACCGGACGCTCGGAAGCGGCCATGGTGTGCAGCCAGCCATCGAGCCGCTGGCGGGCATAGCTGAACAGCAGCACGGTGAGCGCATGGTCGGGCGGGGGCGGCAGGCCGAGGGCGCGCAGGGCGATGCGTTTGGCCGAGGGCTGCATCTGCCAGTTGTCGCGCTGCGAGATCAGATTGGATTCGCGCAGCAGACCGCCGGATTTGTCGGTAAAGCCGGGGTAGTAGAAATACTTCATCAGCCCGCCGCTTTGCGGCGAAGGTTTGAGGTGATGCAAATCGACCCACTTTTCTGCGCTGAGGTGTTCGAGGTTCAGCCAGACGGGCTGGGGCGAGGCCTTGCCGATCTGCGCAATGAAGGCGTCGCTGAGGTGGCAGCCGAACATTTCGACGACCACATCGCCCGGCGTGGCCTGGGCCTGCCGGGCCCAAGGCACAATCTGCACCCCGGCCAGGGTCTGCTCCGCAGCACGGAGCTGAACCTGCGGCGCAATATGGGCGAACGCCTTGAAGTCGTCCAGGAATAATCGCACCTGTTGCTGGTGCTCCGCGGCGAGTTGCCGAGCAAGTCGCCAAGTCACGCCGATATCGCCGAGGTTATCGACGACATGGCAAAACAAATCCCACCGATGTTGGACTTTCATGAATATGCAAGGTGACGACGCACCGCTTTCGAGCTCACTTTTTTATGATCCGCATTGTCGTCTGTGCCCACGACTAGCGGCCTTTTTACACCAAGTCAAACAAGATCATTCCGATTTTGCCTGTCTGCCTGTGCCGCCTTTGGGCCCGCTGGATGCGCCGCTGCTCATCGCGGGCCTAGCGCCAGGCCTGAAGGGGGCCAATGCCTCGGGGCGCCCGTTCACGGGAGATGGCGCCGGGCCGCTGCTGTTCGGCACGCTCACCGAACTGGGTCTGGCCTCGCGGCCCGTACCCGTGCGGATCGGCGATCACCCCTCGACGCTGCGGGCCGACGACGGCCTGCAACTGCACGGCTGTCGCATCAGCAACGCGGTGAAATGTCTGCCGCCTGAAAACAAACCCTTGCCCGCGGAGATTCGCACCTGCAATCGATTCATCGCCGCAGAGATCACGGCCATGCCGAATCTGCGGGTGATCGTCGCTCTGGGCAAGGTAGCGCACGACGCGGTGCTCATGGCGCTGGGGCGCAAAGCGACATCGGCCCGCTTCGCCCATGCCGCAGAGCATCGCTTGGGCGACTATATGCTGATCGACAGCTACCACTGCAGCCGCTACAACCAGAACACCGGCCGCTTGACCGCCCCGATGTTTCGCGCGGTGTTCGAGCAGGCCTTGCACCTTGTGAACTGAGACTCATGGCATCCGATTCCCCCCAACCGGAGCACAGCGCGGCGCTGCTGGCGCAGGTCGCGGCGTTGCCGCATCTGCCCGGCGTTTATCGCTACTTCGCGGCCGATGGCAGTTTGCTCTACGTGGGCAAGGCGCGCGATCTGCGCAAGCGCGTGTCGAGCTACTTCCAGAAAGATCACGGCGGCACGCGCATCGGGCTGATGGTGTCGCGCATTCATCGGCTCGACACCACGGTCACCCGCACCGAGGCCGAGGCGCTGCTGCTCGAAAACAACCTGATCAAGACGCAGCATCCGCGCTACAACATTCTGTTCCGCGACGACAAGTCTTACCCGTATTTGCAGATCACCACGGCGCACGAATACCCGCGCGTGGCGTATTACCGCGGTGCGACCGACCGCAAGCAGCAGTATTTCGGTCCCTATCCAAATGCCTGGTCGGTGAAGGAAAGCATCGCGGTGCTGCAAAAGGTGTTTCAGTTGCGCACTTGCGAGGACACGGTGTTTTCCAACCGAAGTCGGCCCTGCCTGCTGCACCAGATCCACCGCTGCACGGCGCCCTGCGTGGGCAAGATCAGCGCGGCGGACTATGCGCGCGACGTGCAGCACGCGGTGCGCTTTTTGCGCGGCGATCACGGGGTGGTGATGGGCGATCTGCAGTTGCAGATGCAGTCGCTCTCCGACGCGCTGCGTTTCGAGGAGGCCGCTGTGCTGCGCGACCAGATCGCCGCGCTTTCAGGCGTACTGCAGCAGCAAAGCATGGAAGTGGGCAGCGCCGAAGACGTGGACATTCTGGCCGTGGCGCTCAGGGGAGGTCGGGCCTGCGTCAACCTCGCCATGGTGCGCGGCGGTCGGCATCTGGGCGACCGGGCCTACTTCCCCAGCCAGGTTCAGGCGGCGTTGGAATTGGGCGACGACCTGGCGGATGGCGTCGCCCCCGAACAGGGCGCTCCCGGCCAGGCCGCGCAGCGGGTGCTGCAGGCTTTTGTCGCGCAGCACTACCTGCAGATGGCGCCGCCGCCGGTTCTGGTGTGCGACTTGCCCGTCGAGCCGGAATTGCTCGATGCCCTGGGCGAACACGCTGGGCATCGCATGCAGCAGATCACGCAGCCGCGCGGTCAGCGGCGCGACTGGCTGGAGATGGCACAAAAAGGCGCGCAGATCGCGCTGACACGCTTGCTCGCAGAAGAAGGCTCGCAGCGCGAGCGCACCTTTGCCTTGGCGCAGGCGCTTGGCCTGGACGCCGAACAGGCCGAAGGCTTGCGCGCGGAATGCTTCGACATCAGCCATACCGCGGGCGAGGCCACGCAGGCGTCTTGCGTGGTATACGCCGAACACGCCATGCAGCCGTCGCAATACCGGCGGTTTCGCATCAACGACATCACGCCGGGCGACGACTACGCCGCGATGCGCCAGGTGCTCACCCGACGTTACAAGCGCGTTGCCGAGGCGCAGGCCCAAGGGGCGCTTGCTGCCGACGGCGAAACGCCTAGCGATGCACGCCTGCCCGATCTGGTGCTGGTCGATGGCGGTCGCGGGCAGGTGACCATGGCGCGCGAGGTGTTCACCGAGCTCGGTCTGGATCTCAGCGTGATCGTTGGCGTGGAAAAAGGCGAGGGCCGCAAGGTCGGTCTGGAGGAACTGGTGTTTGCCGACGGCCGCCCCAAGCTGACGCTACCGGCCGATAGCGCCGCCCTCATGCTGGTGGCGCAAATCCGCGACGAGGCGCACCGCTTTGCCATCACCGGCATGCGAGCGGCGCGCGCCAAGGTGCGCACGGGCGGTTCGCGGCTCGAAGACATTCCCGGCATCGGCCCCAAGCGCCGCGCCAAGCTGTTGGCGCGGTTTGGCGGCATTCGCGGCGTCGAGGCCGCCAGCGAAGACGACCTGATGACGGTGGACGGCATCTCCCGCGAACTCGCCCACCTGCTTTACAAGGCGCTGCACTAAAAAAGTGAGCGCATCGTGACTTATCGGGCTGCTGACTGGGTCGCGTGCGTTTTGTGCAGCGAGGCCTTGTACAAAGCGACGACTTCCTTGAACTGCTCGGGGTTCAGCAGAGTGCGCATCCTGTCCACGCAGCCCGCGCGCATGGCCACCAGCGCGGCTTCCTGCTTGCCGATCTCTTCGATCAGGGCTTGACGCTCGGGGGTGTCTCCCATGCCATCCAACAGCGCAGCGCGCAGTTGCAGGCGGGTGTTGGCCAGCTTGTCTTCAGCGGCCTGGCGTTTGGCGGGTGCCGTCTTGAGCCATTGGGCAAACTGCTCTTGCTGGGCGGCATCGAGCTTGAGCGCTTTTTCGTGCTGTTTGATGATGGGAACCAGCGCGATGACCGGCTCGCCCAGGTCATAGGCGGGGCGTTCGGCTCGGGCGGACTGCATCGGGGCGACGAAGCCGAGTAAGGAACAGAGAAAGAACGCGGCGGCGCTGCGCTTGAAGCGTTGTTGGGTGGAAGTCAGCATTGCAATCTCCTATGACTCTGTTGCTGCAAAAGGCAGCACGTAAACATGAATGTAATTAGATGTATCAGATTGTCTGTTGATCTCACACAAAAACCGGAGTTGTGCGGCAAAGGGCCGCAGGTTTGTTCATCGATACGGTAAAAGCGCCTTGGGGATATCCGTTGCGGTTGAAATTCCCCCCCCATCCCGAATTCCGAATTGATATAGATCAAGCGCCCGTTTTGTGCTGCCGCCGCTACGGCACGCAACCCGTCTAGGCTTCGCCCTGCCTGCATCAGGAGGGTGCGTTGCTGAAGCCTGAACTCCAGTGTGGTGAACCGTCGCGTGTGGATTAGCGGCGGCGTCAATCGGGGTCATTTCGGCCGGGCATTCAGGGTTTTCCCAGCGGCGTTTTGTCATCTTGTTCCCTGATCTATATCAGCGAATACTGATGTACGGATAGAGACCTGACGGCCAGCGGCGTCAAGACCGTGATCCACCGTCGACACATTGCTTGAAGGAGTTTGTATGTCTGAGTTGCTTGGCATTTACCCGACGTGGTACGTGCCCCAAATTGGCACGGCCTGGGTGATGGGCATCATCGGCACGATTCATGTGCTGGCGTCCAACACCTCGGTTGGCGCCGCTGTGTTGTTTGCCCTGCTGGAGAGCCGGTCGGTGCGCGAGAACAAGCCGGAAATCATGCAGTACATCAAGAAGTACGGCATGTTTCTGCTGGTGTTCTCGTACATCTGGGGCTCGGTCACCGGTCCGGGCATCTGGTATTCCACCACGGTTGCCAGCCCGCGCGGCATTTCCGCGCTGATCCACAATTTCGTCTGGGCCTGGGCCACCGAGTGGGTGTTTTTCACCGTGGAGGTGATCGGGGTTTACGCGCTGGTCTACACCATCGGCAAGATCGATCCGAAAACGCACCTGAAAATCACCTGGACATTCGTGGTGAGTTCTGTGGCCACGCTGGTGCTGATCATCGGCATCCTGTCGTTCATGATGTGGCCGGGCAGCGACCGCTGGTATCTCACCGGCTCGGTGTTCGATGCGTTCTACAACCTGAACTTTGCCGCGCAGCTTGCCGATCGGGGCTTCCTGATGCTCACCTCGGCCGCAGTGGTGGGTAGCATCATCGTCGCCGCCATCCCCAAAGGGGATCCGCTGCGGCGAGACGTGGGGCAGACTGTAGCCAGACTCGGTCTCACCGGTCTGATCGGCGGGGCGCTGTCATTCATGTGGTACGTCGCCACGCTGCCGCCCAATGCGCTGGTCATCCTCAAGGACCGGATGCCGCATTGGTTTGGTTATGTCGATGTCCGCGTCACCACCTTCGTGCCGCTGATGGTCACGTCGCTGCTGATTGGCGCCTATCTGCTCTGGATCTATCTCAAGCCGCAAGCGGTGCGCGTGCCCTTGGCTGCAGCCATGGTGGTCATCCTGCTGGTCGCGGGAATCTGGCCGGAAGAACGCACCCGCGAAACCCTGCGCAAACCCTGGGTGGTGGGGCAATATATGTACTCCAACCAGACCATCGGGCGCGACGTGCCGGGCCTGGGCATCAAGGACGAAGTGCCCATCATCGCCAAAGAGGGTCTGCTCAAGGCGGCAGCCTTCGTGCCGGCCGATCTGAGGGTGATCACACCGCAGAACCAGATGGAGGCCGGGCGATTGCTGGCGGTGATGTCCTGCGCCAACTGCCACTCGATCAACAAGGACGGTCCGCTGCGCCCGTTGCCCAAGCTGCTGCACGGCACGACGGACGTGGCGATGATCCAGGGCTTCCTTGCCGGGCCGCTCGCTCATGGCACCGTGCCTTACATGCCCAAGATCGATCTGCCCGGCGACGAGCAAAAGGCCCTCGCCACCTTCCTGGCTGCCGTCAATGCCGGCACGGTGGACGCCGAGGGTCGTCTGATCGCTCGTGCGCCCGTTGCGGCGCCGCTGCGCACCGCAGTGGCGCAGGCCGCTGACCAGCAACCTACCCAAGCAAAGGACTGACATCATGGATAACGCTTCCGTTTCCGCCATGCTGCACGCCTTGCAGGACCCGGCTGGTCTGCCAGCGCCTGCGTGGATTTTCCAGTATCTCAATGTGCTGACCTGGTCGTTTCACATCGCCTTCGTCAACCTGTCTCTCGGCTCGGGACTGCTGGCCATCATCGCTTTCATGCGCCGCCAGCAGCCCGCCTGGGCGCGGCTGTCGGTGGCGATGACCGGGGTGGCCAAGATCGCCGTGTCGATGGCCATCGTGCTGGGTGTGGCGCCGCTGCTGTTCACCCAGACGATTTATGACCCGTCCTGGTACACCAGCAATGTGCTGTCGGCATTCTGGGTGATCTTTTTCATCTTCACCCTGGGGATTGGCTACACCATGTGGTTCGTGTTCTATTTCAAGAACCACGACGTGTCGCATGCCGCCCAAGCCCCGGACACCACCGTGTGGTGGGCCACCGGCGCGCTCTCCCTGCTGATTTTCGACGGCTTCATCATGCATGTGCTGTCGTATCAGGGGCTGTTTCCGCAGAAGTGGATGCAGTGGTACGCCCCGCAGGGCGTGCCGGTGATGAACGGCATGGGCATTCACGCCTTCGAGCTGCCGCGCTTCGCGTTCTTCATCGTCATGTCGCTGACCATGACCGGGGTGTTTCTGCTGGGCTACGCACGCTATTTCCGCGCCCGAGACGACTTTCCCAGTGACTATCTGGACCTGGCGCACCGTATCGGTGTGAAGACCGCTTACTGGGGTGTGGCGCTGCAACTCATCACCGGCCTGCTCTGGGCCTGGGGGCTACCTGCCTACATGCAGGTGTTCACCCAGCCGCTGTTCTGGCTCACCCTGCTGCTGATCGTCGGCGTGGTGCTTTACGCGCGGCAAGTGCCCGTGGGGGGATCCGCCCTGCAGGCGTATTCAGCCATGGCGTTTTACGCCTTGATGGCCCTGGTTGTCTCGGTGGACCGCGAGGCGCTGCGCGTGGCGTATCTGGCTCCATTCCATTACGACCTCGCCTCGAAACCGCACTACGAGTGGGGCGCGGTGGTCTGGTTCTTCGCCACTTTTGTCGGGGTGGGCGGCTCTCTCGTGGCGTTCTACACCACCATGCTGTGGAAAGCCGGCAAGGTCAAAGGGCTTTACACCGCAGATCGCACCGTATCCCGTCTGGGCGATGTGGCGGTCTGGATCAACTGGACCTGGATGGCCTCATTCTTCGCCATTGGCGTGTGGGCCTATGTGCGCAACATCCTTTGATGTGCGCCCCTGAATTTGGAACTCTCCATCATGACTCTTTTGAAATCTCTCTCCCTGACCGTCGCGGGCGTCTTGTTCACCGTCGGCATGGCCCAGGCCGCACCGTCGGCCGCGATCAGCGCCAAATTCGGCGTGTGCTTTGCCTGCCACGGCGTTGATGGTCATGCCATCCTGCCGACCTATCCCAACCTGGCGGGCCAGAACAAAGACTATCTGGTTCAGACCCTCAGGGAATTCCGCGACGGCAAGCGTCCCAATGATGTCATGGGGCCGATGGCCAAGTCCTTGAGCAACAACGATATCGACGAAGTGGCAATGTACTTCGCCGACATCAAACCGGGGAAGAAGTAAGCCCAGCAGACGATGCGGCAGGCGCAGGCGCATGGGTCTGCGTTTGCACCCGCGCCTGCTTCTGTAGCTGCAGCCCGCCGCCCAGCGCCTGATAGAGCAGGGCGGTGTCGTTCAGGCGCGCAGCCTGCGCGGCGATCAGACCGATGCGGGTCTGTTGTCGCTGCTGCTGCGCGGTGAGTAGTTGCAGCGCGCTGGCTTTGCCCAGCGCGTATTGCTGCTCCACCAGTTGCAGCGAAGTTTGCGCCGAGGCAACGGCTGCGCTCTGTGCCTGCAAGGCTTGGGCGTCGTGTTCCAGCGAGCGCAGCACATCAGCCACTTGCCGCAAGCCTTGCAGCACAGTTTCGCGGTAGTTGGCGGCCGCGGCATCAAAGCCGGCTTCTGCGGCGCGTGCCTCTGCCTTCAGCCCGGGTTTGAACAAAGGCTGGGCCAACTGCCCGGCCACTCCCCAGATCAATGAACCACTGCCGAACAGACTGGCCGCGGTCAGCGCCTGGCTGCCCATGTTCGCACTCAGGGTGAGCTGCGGGTATTGTTTGGACACCGTTACGCCGATCTGCGCGCTGGCGGCGTGCAGCAAGGCTTCGGCCGCGAGGATGTCGGGCCGCTGACGCACCAGCTCGGACGGCAGACTCAGCGGTAAATCGCCGGGCAAGTTGAAGTCGTCCAAGGTGAAACGCGGATTCTTCGCCGTGCCGGGTTCTTGCCCGCTGAGCACGGCCAGCAGATGGACCGCCTGGTCAGCGCTGTTGCGCAGCGGGGCGATGCTGGCGCGGGTTTGTTCCATCTGGGTTTGCAGCGTGGCGATGTCCGAGGCCGTGGCCACGCCGAGACGTTCGCGCGCGCGGGTGATTTCAAGCTGCTCCTGCTGCGCTGCCAGCATTTTCTGCAGTGCGTCGATCTGAGCGGCCAGCAGTGCCTGCTTCACGGCCGTGGCGACCACGGCTCCAGCCAGACTGAGTTGCGCAGAATCGAGCTGGTAACGCCGCCATTCGGTCTGTGCCGCCAGTGCTTCGAGCGCGCGACGGTTGCCGCCGGAAAGATCAAAGGCGTAGCTCACGCCAACCCCCGCGTTGTACAAGTCGTAGCGCCGCTCCCCGCCGGGTAGCCCCATGGCCGCGCTGTTGTTTTGCAAGGTCTGCGCGCCGAGCGTGGCGCTGACCTGCGGATAAAGGGTGGAGCCGCTTTGCGCGGCATAGGTTTCGCGCGCCTGTCGTAGCGTGGACTGCGCCGCGGCGATGGTCGGGCTGTGCTGCAGAGACTGCACGACCAGGGCGTCGAGCTTGGATGAAGCAAATGCCTTCCACCACGTTGCGGCCACGGTTTGGCCCGCGATGAACTGCTGCGCGCCACCCAGTTCGCCGGGCGTCGAAGCCGTGCGGGCGGGCGGCTTACCACTGGTGTACGACCTGGCCTGTGGAGCTGGCGGCGTTTTGAAATCCGGCCCAGCGGCGCAGCCTGCCAGCAAGGCGCAGACGATGATGAGCGGCCAGGGCCGCGGAGCGTGGGGAATCAAAGGCATCAAAGGCGCGGTACGCATCATGCAGGGCTTTCGGCAGGGGGTTGGGTCACATCGGGATGGGCATGAAACTCGACATAAAAGCGCACCGGGCCGATGGGGGCCACCTCATGCGGTACGGTCGGCTCGACGATGCCGGGTTTGTCGGGCGTGAGCAGATGTCGTTCGGGCACGGTTGCGAGAATGCGGTATTCCAGCAAGCCCTGGGTGACGTGGATCACGCCCCAGACGCCGGGTTTGGTGGTGTGTTCCTTGAGCAGGCCCTTGGGTATCGTGGATTCGGTGAACTCGGGCGTGCGGCGGTAGGGGCGCACATCTGCGGGTAGGTTTTTCAACATGGGAGAACTCCTTCCTATGCGGTTCAGTCGAAGCCCCGTCCTTCGCCGGCTTCCTCGTGGGTCACGCCGTCGCGGATGTGATAGATGCGCTTGAAGGTGGGGATGATCTTTTCATCGTGGGTGACGACGATGATGGCGGTCTGGTAGCGCTTGGCCATGTCGCCCAGGATGCGGATCACCGCCAGCGCGCGCACGCTGTCGAGCGGCGCAGTGGGCTCATCGGCGAGGATCACCGGCGGACGGTTGACCAGGCCGCGGGCGATGGCCACGCGCTGCTGCTCGCCGCCGGAGAGCTGCGAGGGCATGGCCTTGGCGCGGTGCTGCACGTCGAGCGCGGTGAGCAGTTCCAGCGCACGCTGGCGCGCTTCGCTGTTGGGTTCGCCAGCGAGCATGGGCAGCAGCGCGACGTTGTCGGTGACGTCGAGGAAAGGAATGAGATACGGCGCCTGGAACACGAAGCCGATCTTGTCGCGGCGCAGGGCGCGCAGGTCGCGAATCTTCCAGCCGTCGTCGTAGATCACCTCGTTGCCCAGAGTCATGCGCCCGGCGGTCGGCTCGATCACCGCGCCTAGACACTTCAGCAGGGTGCTCTTGCCCGAGCCCGAGGGGCCGACCAGCCCGACCACCTCGCCCGGCGCGACCTCCATGTCCACGCCCTTGAGCGCGTCCACCGCGGTGTCGCCGCTGCCGTAGCGCTTTTTCAGTCCTTCGATGCGGATGCCTCTGCCTGTCATGGTCAACCTCCGATCGCTTCGGCCGGGTCGACCTTGAGCGCCATGCGGATGGCCACCAGGCTGGCCAGCGCGCAAATCACCATCACCGCGAAGAACCCGGCGATGGAGTCGCCCGGCATGAGCAGCACGAACTTGGGAAACAGCGGCGCGGCGAAGGTGGCGGTGATCTTGCCCACGGCGAAGCCGATCAGGCCCAGCGCCAGCGCCTGCTGCATGATCATCGCGGCGATGGTGCGGTTGCGCGTGCCGATGAGCTTGAGCACCGCGATTTCGCGGATCTTGTCCATGGTGAGCGTATAGATGATGAAGGCGACGATGGCGGCGCTGACGATGGCCAGGATGACCATGAACATGCCGATCTGCTTGGCCGCCGTGGCGATGAGCTTGTTGACCAGAATGTCTTGCATCTGCGCGCGGGTGAACACGGTCAGGCGTTTCCAGCGCCGGATGGGCGCGGCCACTTCGTCGGCGGTATAGCCGGGCTTGATGCGCACCAGCACGGCATTGACATAGTTATTGGTGCTTTGCGAGGCGATCACGGCGTCGAGCAGCCCGGGCACACCGGGGCGGTTGAACGCCGGGTTCTCGGCGGTACGGCGGCGCTGCTGCAGGATGGCCTCGTTGTCCTTCAGGAACTGCGCCTGCTGCGCGTCCTTGAGCGGAATGAACACCATCGGGTCGCCGTTGGAAGAGACCATGCGCCGCGTCAGCCCGACCACGGTGTAGCGGTTGCGGCGGATCTGCAGGGTATCGCCCAGTTTGAAGCCGCTGGCGATGTCGGCCACCGCCTCGTAATGGCTGCGGGTGATCTGCCGTCCGGCCACCAGATACGGCGGCCAGCCCGCGCTGCCGGGGCCGTCGGGGGCGATGCCCACCACCATGGCGCGCACATCGCGCGGCTCGCCGTGATTCGTGGCGCGCACCTGCATGGTGAGGTAGGTGATGTTGTTGGCGCTGGCCACGCCGGGCATGGCGGCGATGCCGCGCCAGGTGTCGTCATACAGACTGGACGATTCGGCGTAAGGGCCTTGCGTGTCCTTCTGCACCACCCACAGATCGGCGCCGCTGTTGTCGAGCAGCACCATGGCATCGTCGATCATGCCGCGGTACACCCCGGCCATGACCAGGGTGACGCCGATCAACAGCCCCAGGCCGATGCCGGTGAACACGAACTTGCCCCAGGCATGCAGAATGTCGCGTCCGGCCAGGCTGATCATGGCGACACCCCGGGAATGCGGTCGACGATGCTGATATGGCTGCGCGCGCTGAGTGCGCGCTGGCTGTAGACCACCACGCGCTCGCCGGTGTTCAGTCCCTCGACCTGGACGTGCCCGTCGAGGTCGCTGCCCAGCACCTTGACTGGCACGAACTCCAGCTTGTCCGCCTGAACGCGCCACACGCCGAGCTGGTCGTCCACGCGCTGCAGGCTGGCGTTGGGCACGGTCGGACGCGCCGGTAATGCGGGCAGGGCGACGGTGACTTCGGCGAGCTCGCCGATCGGCGGCAACGGCTGCGGCAAGCGGTCGAACACGATCTTGGCCAGGGTCTCCTCGGTCACCGCGTCGGCCACGGGATCGACCCGCAGCACCCGTCCGGCCAGAGTCTGGTTCGAGCGCGAACGCAGCACGATGCGCGCCGGCAGACCGGCGGCCAGGCCGGTGGCCGTGAGCTGGTCGAAGCGGGTGTCGATCCACAGGCTATCGGGCGCGATCAGTTCGACCACCGGGGCGCCAGCGACGACCGTCGACCCGGGGTCGGCGTCGCGCGCGCTGACCAGACCGGCGGTGGGCGCAACCAGCTTGAGGTTGCTGCGCTGGGCCTGCAGCGCGGCGAGGTCGGCGCGGGCGCGCTCGACCGCATCCTGCGCTGCCTGTAGCGCGGCTTCGGCCGACTGCAGCTCCTGCTGGCGGGTGGCGAGCAGTTCCTCGGTGGTGCCGTGCGCGGCAAGCAACTGGGCATAGCGTGTCGCCTGCGTCCGGGCGAAATCGCGCTGGGTCTGCGCCTGGCGCAACTGCGCCTCGGTGCTCAGCAAGGCCGCCCGTTGCGAGCGGATGCGCTCGTCCAGATCCACCGGATCCATTTCGCCGAGCACCTGGCCGGCACGCACCCGGTCGCCGACATGGACATCAAGACTTTTGACCCGTCCGGCCACGGTCGGGCCGACCAGGGTGGCATACCGGGCCTGCACCGTGCCGATGCCGAACAGCGCCGGGTTGATCGCATGGCTTTCAACCGTGGTCACGGTAACGGGCACCGCTGCCAGCGGGCCGGTGCGCAGCGCCACATAGCCCAGCAGCAAGAGGAGAGGAATCAGCACCGTCAGCAACAGCAGGGTGCGGCGATTGAGGGCGGAGAAATTCATTTTGTGCTCCCGATACAGCGGCGATACAGCGCGAACGCACCGGGCGCCGCGCTGCGAATGTGTTGTGGTTCGCCAGACAGCAGGGTCTGCATCACCAGACCTTGTATGGCCCCGACGAACATGGCGGCGGCCGCGTCGGGCTCGATGTCCTGGCTCAATTCGCCGCGCTGTTGTCCTTTGACGATGAGTTGGCGTACGCGCTTGCCGTAGGCGGCCAGCAGCGTGCGGGCCGCGCGTTTTGCCGCCGTGTCCTCGGCGCGCTGGAGTTCACCGAACAACATGCGCGGCACGCCCGGGTGCTCGGCCACGAAGGCGGCATGCGTGAGGAATACCGCCTCGAGCGCATCGAGCGCGCTGTCGTGGCTGGCGATGGCGCGATCGACCCGAGCCATCAGCCGCGTGGCGACCCATTGCATCACCGCTTCCCAGATGGCGTCTTTGGTGGGGAAGTGACGGAACAGCGCGCCCTGCGTCAGCCCCATGTGCTGGGCGATGGCGCTGGTCGTGATGTCGCTCGGATTACGTTGCGCGGCCAGTTCGATGACGGATTCGACCGTGGCCTCGCGGCGTTCTTCGGCAGGCAGATGCGGGGGACGAGTATTCAATTTGAGCGCAGAATTAAAGTAAGTAAGTGAATACTAACATCGCACATCGCAGAAAAGCACACCCAGGTCGATGCTGATGACACCCGGTGTGCTTTGTCGGGGAAGGCGACTCGGGTCAGACCCGGCCGGTCTCCTTGGGGCTGTTGATGATGGCGTCAAACTCGGCTTGCGTGATGTACTGCGGTGTGTAGCTGACGCCTGCCGCGGTCAACTGCGAGACGAAGGAGCGCAGATGATTGCGCGATCCCTTCAGTAGATTCATGTAAACCAGCTTGACGTCTGGGTTGTCGGTCTGCGCGATACGCTCGTTGAGGTCTTTGATGTCCAGATCCTCGATGGCGGCGCCGACCTGCAGCGCTGCATTCAACGAGGTCTGCCCATGGCTCATCAGCGCGTTGAACAGGGTCTGCAGCTCGGGATCGACGAACACCCCCGTGCCGGTATGCGAGGCGGGGTCGGGCAATTTATAGCGGGTGATCAGAGTGCCCACGGCGTCCATGTGCTGCTGCTCGCTGGCCGCGATGTTGTTGAAAATGGGCCGTCCCCACTGGGTGTAGAGCAGTTGATAGACATCGCGGGCGAGTTTTTCTTCTTCACGCATGAACACGATGCTGGCGGCTTCAGTGTTGTCGAGGGTGCGGGTGCTGTCGCCGCCGCTGCGGCCATTGCCAGCAAAGGCCGCGGTGACCATCAGCGCGCCGCCCAGGGCGAGAATGGCTTTGGAAAAGTAGGTGGGGGTTTTCATCGGTTCGAAGTCTGTGATGGAAGGAATCAAATCGCGCCGGTTTCTGTCGGGCTGTTGATGATGGCGTCAAACTCGGCCTGCGTGATGTACTGCGGCGTGTAGGTCACGCCTTGCTTGGTCAGCTGCGAGATGAAGGCGCGCATGTGGTTGCGCGAGCCCTTCATCAATTCGTTGAACACCAGGGCGATGTCGGCGTTGTCGGTGGCGGCGATGCGCGTCTGCAGGTCCTGAATATCCAGGTCTTCGATCGTCGCCCCCACGGTGAGCGCGGCGATCAGTGAAGTCTGGCCTTGCGCCATCAGGGCGTTGAACAACTCCTGCACGTGCGGATCTTGGAACACGCCGGTTGCCGTTGCGGCCGCAGGATCGGGCAGGTTGTAGCGCGTCAGCAGTAGCGCCACGGCGTCCATGTGCTGCTGCTCGCTGGCCGCAATATTGCTGAACACCTTCTGTCCCCACTGCGTGTAGAGCAGTTGATAGTAAGCGTCCTGCGAACCCATC
>NZ_DLGH01000015.1:0-416 GCF_002482605.1 Thiomonas sp. UBA7699
GGGCGACGTGTTTGGCGCGAGCAGCCTCGCCGCCGCCCTCGGCCACGCGGGCCTGGCGCGCGCGCAGGTCGTCCACCAGCGCCTGCAGGGCGGCGGCGTTGGCGGTGAACTCGGCGCTGCGCGGGTTGAGTCGGGTATCAAGAATGGGCATGGGGGTCTTCAGGCGGTGCGGTCGGGGTGGAGCCCGAGTTCTTGCTGCATGGTTTCGCGGATTTTGAACTTCTGCACCTTGCCGGTAATGGTCATGGGAAACGCGGACACGAAGCGCAGGTAGCGCGGAATCTTGTAGTGCGCGATGTTCCCTCTGCAAAACGCGCGAATATCCTCGTCCGTTGGAGACATGCCGGCCTTGGGAATGATCCAGGCGCACAGTTCTTCGCCGTACTTCGGGTCGGGCACGCCGACCACCTGCACGT
>NZ_DLGH01000015.1:422-149924 GCF_002482605.1 Thiomonas sp. UBA7699
GGGTAGATGTTCTCGCCGCCGCGAATCACCATGTCTTTGATGCGGCCGACGATGTTCACATAACCTTCCGCATCCATCACCGCCAGGTCGCCGGTATGCATCCAACCTTCGGCGTCGATGGCCTCATGCGTCTTCTCGGCGTCGCCCCAGTAGCCGTGCATCACCGAATAGCCCTTGGTGCAAAGCTCGCCGGTTTCGCCGGGCGCGACAGTTTCGCCGCTTTGCGGATCGACGATCTTCACCTGCAAATGCGGCTGCACCTGCCCCACCGTACTCACCCGCTTGTCCAGCGGCGTGTCGGTGGAGCTTTGGCAGCTCACCGGCGCGGTCTCGGTCATGCCGTAGGCGATGGTGATCTCAGACAGATGCATGTCGCGCACCACTCGCTTCATCACCTCGATGGGGCAAGGGCTGCCGGCCATGATGCCGGTACGCAAGGTGCTCAGATCGAACTCGGCAAAGCGCGGATGATCGAGCATGGCGATGAACATGGTCGGCACACCGTGCAGCCCGGTGCAGGCTTCGTCCTGCACGCACTCCAAAGTCAGCAATGGGTCGAAGCCGTCGTTGGGATAGACGATGGTGGCGCCGTGCGTCAGACACGCCAGGTTGCCCAGCACCATGCCGAAGCAGTGGTACAGCGGCACCGGAATGCACAGCCGGTCTTCGGCGGTGAGCTTCATCGCCTCACCAATAAAGAAACCGTTGTTCAGGATGTTGCTGTGCGTGAGCGTGGCGCCCTTGGGAAAACCGGTGGTGCCGCTGGTGAACTGGATGTTGATGGGTTCGTGCGCGTGCAGCGTTGCCGCGGCCTCGGCGACCGCCGGGTCGTCGGCGCTGCCGCGGGCGATCCAGTCGGCAAAGCGCAGCATGCCGGGTTCATCGGCCTCGCCCAGATGCACCACCAGTTTGAGATCGGGCAGACGCGCGGCGCGCAGTTCGCCCGGCGCGCAGGTATTCAGCTCCGGCGCGAGTTCACGCAGCATGGCGAGGTAGTCGCTGGTCTTGAACGAGGTCATGGTGACCAGCGCCTTGCACGCCACCTTGTTGAGCGCGTACTCCACCTCGGAGGTGCGATAGGCCGGGTTGATGTTCACCAGAATCAGGCCGACCTTGGCCGTCGCCAGTTGCATCAGCACCCATTCCACGCTGTTGTGCGCCCAGATGCCCACGCGGTCGCCCTTGCGCAAACCGCTGCGCAACAAGGCGCTGCCCAGACGATCCACCTCGCGCTTGAGCTCGGCATAGCTCAGGCGAATGTTCTGGTGGCGCGAAACCAGCGCCTCTTGCAGGCCTTGGCGCTCGGCCATGGCGTCGAAAAAATCGCCTATGGTCTGCGTCAGCAGCGGCTGGTCGGTGGCGCCGCAGGCATAAGCCTGGACCAGCGGGGTTGGTTCGGTCATGATGATTCTCCGGTGTTCATTTTTGGCGACTTCAAAACCCGCCGGTCTGCAGCCAATGCTCGAGCTGCGGCAGCCGGTCTGCGCCCCAGAAGGGTTGATCGTCCACCACCATAAAGGGCGCGCCGCACATGCCTTGCTGCAGCGCGCGGTCGCAGTTGGCCTTGAGCTGGGCCTTGATGGCGGGATCGGCGGTATAGCGCGCCACCGTATCGCTCGCCAGCCCCTGCTCGGCGGCAAGGGCTTCAAGTACGGGCAATTCGGCGATGTTGCGGTTCTGCGCGAAATAGGCCGAAAAACAGCGATGCAGCCACGGTGCAGCCTGCGTGGGCAAGTCGCGTTGCAGGCCGATGAGCACCCGCGCGGCCTGATAAGTGGCAATGGGAAACGGCTCCGGCTGCACAAAAGGCACGCCCAGAAAGCGCGCCGAGCGCGGAATGTCGATGCGGGCATAGTCGCCTTTGAGCGGCTGATCGATCAGCGGTTTCGATCCTGTCGTCTGGAACACCGGCCCGAGCAGCATCGGCACCCACTCGATGTCGCGCAGGTGGCGCGCGGCAATGGCCTCGATCTGCGTGCTCGCCAGGTAGGCATAGGGCGACGAAAAATCGAAGAAAAAAGTAATCGGGCTGACGGGCATGGGAGTCTCCAGTGAATCTGGTTTTACAGCGCACGGGCAATGAGCATTTTCTGCACATCGCTGGTGCCTTCGTAAATCTGGCAAACCCGCACATCGCGCCAGATGCGCTCGACGGGAAAGTCGGCCACATAACCGTAACCGCCGTGGATCTGCAGCGCCGCGCTGCACACCCGCTCGGCCATTTCGCTGGCCATCAGTTTGGCCATCGCCGCCTCCTTCAGACAAGGCAGGCCCGCATCCTTCAGGCTGGCTGCGTGCCACAGCAACTGCCGCGCCGCTTCGATCTGCATCGCCATCTCGGCCAAGCGGAATTGCACTGCCTGATGCTCGGCAATCGGCTTGCCAAAGGCAGTGCGCTCGCGCGCATAACGCAGCGCCGCTTCGAACGCCGCGCGCGCCATGCCGACCGACTGCGCCGCAATGCCGATGCGCCCACCTTCCAGGCCGGACAGCGCAATCTTGTAGCCCTCGCCTTCGGCGCCGAGGCGGTTGGCGGCGGGTACGCGGCAGCCCTCGAAGCGGATCTGCGCGGTGTCGCTGGCCGATTGCCCCGTCTTGTCTTCGAGCCGTTCGACGATGTAGCCCGGCGTGTCGGTGGGCACGAGGAAGGCGCTGATGCCTTTCTTGCCCGCGGCCCGGTCGGTTGCGGCCATCACGATGGCGACCTGTCCGTTCTTGCCGCTGGTGATGAACTGCTTGACGCCGTCGAGGACGTAGTGGTCACCCTCTAACTTTGCCGTGGCGCGCAGGTTGGAGGCGTCCGATCCGGCCTGCGGTTCGGTCAGCGCGAACGCGCCGATCCACTCGCCGCGCGCCACCGGGCGCAGCCACTGGTCTTTTTGCGCATCGCTGCCCCAGGCCATCAGAATGGAGCACACCGGGCAGTTGTTCACGCTCACGATGGTGCTGGTCGCGCCGTCGGCCGCGGCGATCTCCTCGACGGCCAGCGCGAGAGACAGGTAGTCGAGCCCGGCGCCGTCCCATTCGGCGGGCACGGCGATGCCCAGGCAACCCAGCGCCGCCAAGCCCTGCAGCGCTTCGCGCGGGAAGCGGGCCTCGCGCGCCCAGTCGGCCGCATGCGGGGCGATTTCAGCTTGGGCGAAGTCGCGTACCGCGTCGCGGATCATGCGGTGATCGTCAGAAAGCAGCATGACGATTCAGAGCAGTTCGACGGCCATTGCCGTGGCCTCGCCGCCACCGATGCACAGCGCGGCGACGCCCTTATTGAGCCCGCGCTGCCGCAGCGCGCCCAGCAGGGTGACGACGATGCGCGCGCCCGACGCGCCGATGGGGTGGCCCAGCGCCACCGCGCCGCCGTGCACGTTCACGATCTCATGCGGCAGCTTGAATTCGCGCATGGCCGCCATGGTGACGGCGGCGAAGGCTTCGTTGACTTCCCACAGGTCCACATCGGCCGCCTTCCAGCCGGTTTTGTCGAGCACCTTTTGAATGGCCCCCACGGGCGCCGTGGTGAACCACTCGGGCGCCTGCGCATGCACCGCATGGGCGCGAATGCGAGCGATCGGCGCGCAGCCCAGCTTGTCGGCGGTGGACTGGCGCATCAGCACCAGCGCGGCAGCGCCGTCGGAAATGCTCGACGAGGTGGCGGCGGTGATGGCCCCGTCTTTCTTGAACGCGGGCTTGAGCGTAGGAATCTTGTCGAGCTTGGCCTTGAAGGGCTGCTCGTCGCGGGCGATTTTCACCTCGCCGCCGCGACCCGCCACCGTGACGGGCGCCATCTCCCACTCGAAGCTGCCGTCTTCGTTGGCTTTTTTGCTGCGGTCAGTCGAGGCAATGGCGAAAGCGTCCATCTCCTCGCGGCTGAAGGCGTATTTGCTCACGCAGCTTTCAGCGAACACGCCCATGGCCTTGCCGCGGTCGTAGGCGTCTTCCAGCCCGTCGATGGCCATGTGGTCGTAGAAGGCGGTGGCGCCGTATTTCACGCCCTTGCGCACAAAGGCCAGATGCGGCGCGTTGGTCATGCTTTCCATGCCGCCGGCCACCATCACATCGGCGGAGCCCACAGCGAGCATGTCGTGGGCGAACATCATCGCCCGCATGCCCGAGCCGCACATTTTGGACAGCGTGACCGCGCCCGCCGATTGCGGCAGCCCGGCCTTGAGTGCGGCCTGGCGCGCGGGGGCCTGGCCCTGCCCGGCCATCAGGCAGTTGCCCATGAGCACTTCATTCACGGCGTCGCCCGCGATGCCCGCGCGTTGCACGGCAGCGGCGATGGCGGTGGCGCCGAGCTCCCAGGCGGGTACGGCAGCAAAGTCGCCGAGCAGACCGCCGATGGGCGTGCGCGCGGCAGAAACCATCACGATGGGATCAGTCATGTCGAAGTCTCCTGAACAGGTTGAACGGGTGGGTTGGATGCCGCAAGAGCGCCCTCGCGGGCGAAGCGGCGGGTGGCGTCATAAGTGAACACGTCGTACAGATGGCCCTCGCGGATGCGGCTCTGGTGCTCCTGCCAGAACGCAGCGTCGAGCAGGTCGGCGTGGTGTTTCATGAACACCGCGCGCACCTTGGGGTTGCCGAGCAGAAACTGGCCGAAGGTCTCGGGAAACACGTCGTGCGGACCCACGGCGTACCAGGGCTCGGCGGCCATTTCGTCTTCTTCGTTGCGCGGCGCGGGCACGCGGCGGAAGTTGCAGTCGGTGATGTACTCGATCTCGTCGTAGTCGTAGAACACCACCTTGCCGTGGCGGGTGATGCCGAAGTTCTTCCACAGCATGTCACCGGGAAAGATATTGGCCGCCACCATGTCCTTGATGGCGTTGCCGTATTCGATGACGGCGGCGTCGAGCTGGGCGTCGTCAGCCTCTTGCAGATAGATGTTGAGCGGAATCATGCGCCGCTCGATGTAGCAGTGCCGGATGATGATGGTGTCGCCGTCGTATTCGAGTTGCGAGGGGCAGAAGGTTTCGATTTCCTGAATCAGCTCGGGCGAGAAACGGGCTCGCTCGAAGGCCACGTTGGAGTATTCCAGCGTCTCGGCCATGCGGCCCACGCGGTCGTGCTGTTTCACCAGCAGGTACTTGCCCTTGATCTTGTCGCGGGTAGTGTCTTTCTGCGGCGGGTAAAAGTCTTTGATGACTTTGAACACAAAGGGAAAGGACGGCAGGGTGAACACCACCATCACCATGCCCTTGATGCCCGGCGCCACGATGAACTGATCGCTCGAATGCCGCAGGTGATAGAGAAAGTCGCGGTAGAACAGGGTCTTGCCCTGCTTGGCCAGACCCAGCGCGTTATACAGCTCGGCACGCGGTTTGCGCGCCATGAGGCTGCGCAAAAACTGCACGTAGGCCGACGGGATTTCCATATCGACCATGAAATAGGCGCGAGCGAAGGAGAACAGCAGCAGCAGATCGTCTTCGGTGAGCAGCACCGTGTCGATAAAGAGCTGGCCGCGCTCGTTGTGCAGAATGGGCAGCGCCAGCGGAAATTCGGTGAAGCCGTTGATCACCTTGCCCACCGCATACGCGCCCTTGTTGCGGTAGAACAGCGAGTCGAGCATCTGAATCTGGAAGTTGGCGCGCAGGCGCACATCGTTGCCGAAGCGCTGGCGCACGGCGGCCAGCACCTGGCCCACGTCGCGGTCCAGATCTTCGAACGGCAGCGCAAGCTGAAAGTTCTCGATGGCGCGGCGCAGACAGGCGTGCAGCGCCTCGTGGGTGTGCGGGTAATACACACGGAAGGTCGGCTTGGCGGCGGGCTCTTCGTTCTCGATGTACTCGGTGGACAGCGCGGGGCGCACGAACAGAAACTCGTTGTTGAAATGCTCGCGCCGCAGAATCTTGGTCGTCACCGAGTTGAAAAACGTCTCGGCCAGCTCGGGCTGGTGATGATTGGTCAGCAGGCCGATGTAGTGCAGCTTGGCCTGCTGCCAGATTTCCATGGGCTGGTTGCCGGCATCGAGTTCGTTCTGCAGCCGTTCGGTGGCTTCGTCCACCCGCTGGTCGTAGAAGGCGATGCGCTCGCGCTGCGCTGCCTGCTGCCCGGCCCAATCGGCGCGCTCGAACCGCTGCTTGGCCGCGGCGCTCACTTGGCGGAACAGGCGGTAATGGCGATTGAAGCCGTCGAGCATGGTGCGGGCCATGGCAAAAGCCACGGGGGAATCGAGGCGGGGCGGGAATTGGTTCATGGGGCATTGGCAATACGAAAACACCCTGCCCACTGTAAGCCCGCGACGCTGGCAAGGCAAAGCGCCCAGCGCTTGACGCCGCTGCGTGCTAGGCTTTTCAGGCGGTCGGCATAGACACCGCGCCGACTTTTTCGAACCATAAGACCAGGAGATTTCTGATGCCCGCCTTGCTGCCCAATGTCGATCCCGATGGACTGCTGGAGTATTCGGTGGTTTACACCGACCGCTCGCTCAACCACATGTCGGCCAAGTTTCAGCAGGTTATGCGCGATCTGTCGTCCATGCTCAAACAGGCCTACAACGCGCAGGCAGCGGTCATCGTGCCGGGCAGCGGCACGTTTGCCATGGAGGCCGTGGCGCGGCAATTCGTCCAGGGTGCGCAGGTGCTCATTGTGCGCAACGGCTGGTTCAGTTATCGCTGGAGCCAGATCATCGAGACCGGGCATTTGTCGGACAAAGTCACGGTACTCAAGGCGCGCCGCGTGGCCGATGCGTCCGAGTCGCCCTTCACGCCTGCGCCCATAGCCGAGGTGGTCGCCACCATCGCCCGCGAAAAGCCCGCCGTGGTGTTCGCCCCGCATGTGGAAACCTCCGCCGGCATGATGCTGCCCGACGACTATCTGCGCGCTGTTGCCGACGCGGTGCATGCGGTGGGCGGCCTGTTCGTGCTCGACTGCATCGCCTCGGGTGCGATGTGGGTGGACATGCAGGCCACCGGCGTGGACGTGCTGGTCAGCGCACCGCAAAAAGGCTGGAGCGGCCAGCCCTGCTGCGGCTTCGCCATGCTGTCCGAGCGGGCTTTGCAACGGCTGGAGACGACCACGAGCGACAGCTTTTCCTGCGACCTGAAAAAGTGGCATCAGATCATGCAGGCCTACGAAAAAGGCACGCATGCCTATCACGCCACCATGCCCACCGACACCCTGGCGGAAGTGCGCGACCAGATGCGCGAGGCGTTCAGCTACGGCCTGCCCGCGCTCAAGGCCGCGCAGATGGAACTGGGTCGCGCAGCGCGCGCTTCGTTGGAGCAGCGTGGCGTCAAGAGCGTGGCGGCGCCCGGCTTTCAGGCGCCGGGCGTGGTGGTGAGCTACACCCGTGATCCCGACATTCAGAACGGCAAAAAATTTGTGGCACAGGGTATGCAGATTGCCGCTGGTGTGCCGCTGGCCTGCGACGAACCGGCCGACTACATGAGCTTTCGCCTCGGCCTGTTCGGGCTGGACAAATGGAAGGACGTGCCCGCCGCCGTGCAGCGGCTGGACGCGGCGCTCGACGCCGTGGGTTTGCACCTGCCGGAAAAAGCGCATCGGTAGCCGCCTCGGTAAGCGCCTCGGTAACTGAATCACCCGCCGCATCAGCCGCTCAGCCCTGATCGCTATCCAGTTTCACGGCTTCACGCCGTTTGCGCGAACAGTTCCCGCCCGATCAGCATGCGGCGGATTTCGGATGTGCCCGCGCCGATCTCGTACAGCTTGGCGTCGCGCCACAGTCGGCCCAGCGGGTAGTCGTTGATATAGCCGTTGCCACCAAAAATCTGGATGCCCTCGCCCGCCATCCAGGTGGCCTTTTCGGCGCACCACAGAATCACGGCCGCGCAGTCTTTTCGCACCGAGCGGGCATGGCCGTCGCCCAGTGCGTCGAGGTTTTTGCCCACGGTGTAGAGCAGGCTGCGGGCGGCCTGCAGCACGGTGTACATATCGGCCAGCTTGCCCTGGATGAGCTGGAACTCGCCGATGCTCTGGCCGAATTGCTTGCGTTCGTGCACATAAGGCACCACGCTGTCGATCACCGCCTGCATGATGCCCACCGGCCCGGCGGCCAGCACCGCGCGCTCGTAATCCAGGCCGCTCATCAGCACTTTGACGCCGCCGTTCAAATCGCCCAGCACGTTCTCTGCGGGCACCTCGCAATCCTGAAACACCAGCTCGCCAGTGTGGCTGCCGCGCATGCCCAGCTTGTCGAGCTTCTGCGCCACCGAAAAGCCCTTGAAGCCCTTCTCCACCAGGAAGGCGGTGATGCCCTTGGAATTAGCGGCCGGATCGGTCTTGGCGTAGACCACCAGCACGTCGGCGTCCGGCCCGTTGGTAATCCACATCTTGCTGCCGTTGAGCACAAACCCATCACCTCGCCGGTCAGCACGCAGCTTCATGCTCACCACATCGCTGCCCGCGCCCGGCTCGCTCATCGCCAGCGCGCCCACATGCTCGCCGCTGATCAGCTTGGGCAGGTACTTCGCCTTCTGCGCGGCGCTGCCGTTGCGGCTGATCTGGTTGACGCAGAGGTTGGAATGCGCGCCGTAGCTCAAGCCCACCGAGGCGCTGGCGCGGGAGATTTCTTCCAACGCCACCATATGCGCCAGGTAGCCCATGCCCGTGCCGCCATCGGCCTCGGGCACGGTGACGCCCAGCAGGCCCAGGTCGCCGAACTTGTGCCACAGATCCATCGGAAACTGATCGGTGCGGTCGATTTCGGCGGCGCGCGGGGCAATTTCTTGCTCGGCAAAGTCGCGCACGGCCTCGCGCAGAGCAGCGATGTCTTCGCCGAGTTGGAAGTCCAGTCCGGGTAGTTGCATGAGGTCTCCTCGCTTGTTTGTTTCGATGCGTTGGTTCGACGTAATTTCAATACCGCTTGGGCACTGGCGCGATGGTCTGCTGCATCACCGCGCAAACTGTCTCAGCGCCGTCCTCATCGCGGTGCATCACTTCGGCGGTGGTGACGATCAGCCGCTTGCCAGCCCGGATTACCCGCCCGTAGGCGCGCAGTTCACCGCCCGCAAAAGCCGCTAGAAAGTTGATTTTGTACTCCACCGTGGTGACTTCGTCGCCTTCGGGCGCCAGAGTCATCGCCGCATAGCCACCGGCCACGTCGGCCAGCGCGCCAATGGCCCCACCGTGGAAGCCGCCCTGCTGCTGGCTGATGCGTTCTGAATGCGGCAGCCGTAGTTCCGCCCGGCCCGGCTCCAACCGCACCATCTCCACGCCCAACGCGGCCATCAAGCCTTGGCGGGCAAAACTCTGGCGAATAGCCGCCTCCTGCGCAGGCGATAGAACGGCGGGGGCGGTGGTCATGGTGGCAAGTCTCCGTGGGGGCTGCTCTGCTGGCAGATTTCCGGCGATCTTACCTTCCGTTTACGTCAACGTGAATAGTCACTCCTCCAGCACCCATCCAGAACCAGCGCTCCCCTCACCCGCCCTGCTTCTTGAGCAGCCCCCGCGCCTCGGTCTCGTAGGCGCGAATCTCCTCCAGCGTCGCCTTGAGATCGGCCATGCGGCCTTCGATGTCGGCGCGGTGCTCGGCCAGCACTTCGAGGTAGCGGCGCAGTTGCGGTACGGTGTCGCGCGGCGACTCGTACATCATCACCAGTTCCTTGATCTCGGCCAGGCTCAGGCCCAGCCGTTTGCCGCGCTGGGTGAGTTTGAGCCGCGTGCGATCGCCTTGGGTATAGACGCGCAGCCGACCCTCGCGCTGCGGGCAAAGCAAGCCGGCTTCTTCGTAAAAGCGGATGGCGCGGGTGGTGAGGTCGAACTCGCGGGCGAGCTCGCCAATGGTGAAAGTGGGGGCGGCAGGTGCAGCAGCGGCTTTTTTCATGCGTGCCTATACTCGGCTCCAGTTGACGTTAACGTCAAGTGTAGTTTGCCCCGCAACGACTCCAACCGATCACTCGCCATGTCCGCCCAGCCCGCCTTTGATGCCATCCGCTACCCCTTTGGAGAAACGACGCCCGCACTGGGAGAAAGCATCGAGCTGGCGCCGGGGCTGCGCTGGCTGCGCATGGGGCTGCCTTTCGCGCTGAACCACATCAACCTCTGGCTGCTGGAAGACACCCTCGACGGCGTGCGCGGCTGGACGATTGTGGATTGCGGCATCGACTCCCCGCCCACCCGCGCGGCATGGGAGCAGGTGTTCGCCACGCAACTGGGCGGCCTGCCGGTGCTGCGCGTGGTCGTCACGCACATGCACCCAGACCACGTCGGGCTGGCGCACTGGCTCACCGCGCGCTGGAATTGCCTGCTGTGGATGAGCGCCACCGACTATGCCGTCTCGTGCATGGCGGCGCGCGGCTGCATGACCATCGGCGGAGAGGCGATGGCGGCGCACTACGCCGCGCACGGCCTGGCCGACCCGCAGACTCTGGCCGCCATCCGCAAGCGCACCGACTACTACAGCGGCCTGGTGCCCGCCATGCCCACGCGTTTCGTGCGCCTGCAGGACGGCGACGTGCTGCGCATCGGAGAGCGCGACTGGCGCTGCGTCGCGGGCTACGGCCATGCGCCGGAACACATCAGCCTATACAGCGAGGCCGACGCGCTGTTCATCGCAGGTGACATGCTGCTGCCTCGCATCTCCACCAACATCAGCGTGAACGACAACGAACCGTTGTCCAATCCTTTGCAACAATTTCTCGACAGTCTGGCGCGCTTTAGCACCTTGCTGTCGGACGACACGCTGATCTTCCCCTCGCACGGCCTACCCTTCCGCGGCGCCCTGGCCCGGATCGCGCAGTTGCAGCAGCATCACCACGAGCGTCTGGCCGAGGTGATACAGGCCTGCGCCACGCCACAAACCGCGGCCGACCTGCTGCCCGTGCTGTTCAAACGCCCGCTGGACGTGCACCAGATAACCTTCGCCATGGGCGAGTCCATCGCCCATCTGCACAAGCTGTGGTTCGATGGGCAGTTGCGCCGCCTGGAAGACGGCGGGGTCTATCGTTTCGTGCGCTAACCCGCATTTCTACTGCCGCGGCGCAGTGATATTTTCAACGCCGCCATGCCCGACAACACGACTGCCGCCGACAATCCACCGCCGCAAAACGCGGCCCTGGTGCTGCTGGGCGGCGGGGCGCGCACGGCCTATCAGGCCGGAGTGCTCGGCGGTGTGGGCGAGATTCTGCAGGCGCAGGGCTGGCCCACGCAGCGCAACCCGTTTCCCGTGGTTTGCGGCACCTCGGCCGGGGCGATCAATGCGGCGTATTTCGCCAGCCGCTGCGCCGAATGGCCAGCCGCCCTGCATGAACTGCAAACGCTTTGGAGCACCCTGCAGGCGCACGAGGTCTTCGAGGTCGGCACAGGGCAACTGCTGCGCGGCGGCGCGCGCTGGCTCGGACTGATGGCATTCGGCTGGCTTTGGAAGCAGAACCCGCGCGCCCTGCTCGACAACACCCCGCTGGCCGACACCCTGGGTCGGCGGGTGCACTTCGATGCGGTGGACACCGCGATTCAGAGCGGCGCCTTGCGCGCGCTATCTGTGGCCACCTCCAGCTATACCAGCGGGCGGCACATCACCTTCTTTCAGGCCCGCCCCGAAGTGCAGCCCTGGCGGCGGCCTGGGCTGTGGGGCATTGCGCAGCCCATCGGCGTCGAGCACTTGCTGGCGTCGAGCGCCCTGCCCTTCGTGTTTCCGGCCACGCCGCTGTATGGCGAAGTCGGGCCGGAATACTTTGGCGACGGCGCCATGCGCCAGCTCGCCCCGCTGGCGCCCGCCATTCATCTGGGTGCAGAACGCGCACTGGCCATCGGCGTAGCCGAGCCGCATCCCGAGGCGGGGCAAATGCGCCGGCATCTGCCGCCCTACCCCAGCGTGGCGGAGATTGCGGCGCACGCCATGTCCAGCGTGTTTCTCGACACCCTGCGCGCCGATGCGCAGCAGGCCGGGCGCATCAACCGCATGTTGGCGGATCTGCCGCCCCAAGTGCGTGCCGATCTGCCTTACCGCCCTCTGCCCACGCTGACCCTGCTGCCCTCCGCCTCGATCGACGCCATTGCCGCGCGGCACTGGCACAGCATGCCCCGTGGCGCGCGGCTGCTGCTGCAATCGGTGGGCATGGGTACCGGCCGAGGATCGGCGCTGGCCAGTTATCTGCTGTTCACGCCGGACTACCTCTCCGCCTTGGTCGAACTCGGCCGGGCCGATGCGCTGGCGCAGCGCGATGCGATTACGGCGTTTTTCAACCTCACCGCGCCCGACCCGCATTGCGCATAATGCAGCCCTATGCTCAATGTGTTCACCCTCAAGAATGGTCGCCTGGTGCAGCAGGAGGTCGGCGACCCGCAAACCCTCGCGGGGCTGCAGCCCGTCTGGGTCGATCTCGAATCGGCCGATCCACGCGAGCTCGGCTGGGTCGAGGCCCGCTTCGGCCTGAACATCCCCGCCGACGTCCTCGATCAGGATCTGGAGGAATCCGCGCGGTTTTACGAGGAGGAAGAAGATGGGCAGTTGCATCTGCGCACCGACTTTCTCATCAGTGACGAAGAGCGTCCGCGCAACGAGCGCGTGGCCTTCATCGTTCACGGCAACGTGCTGTTCTCCATCCACACGCACGACCTCATCGTCTTTCGCCTGCTGCGGCTGCGGGCGCGTCGCATGCCCGGGTTGATTGAAAACGCTACCGACGTACTGCTCGCGCTCTACCTCACCGACGCCGAGTATTCGGCCGATACCCTCGAAGGCATTTACGACGATCTGGAGGCCATCGGCGCGCACATCCTCAAGCCGCGCCCCAGCGACCAGGACGCCTCGGAGGCGCTCACCGGCATCGCGCAGCAGGAAGACCTGAACGGACGCATCCGCCGCAATGTGATGGACACCCGCCGCGCGCTGAGCTTTCTGTTGCGCAGCCGCCATCTCAGCGCCGATCAGTCGCAAGAGGCGCGGCAGATCCTGCGCGACCTCGACTCGCTCGACGGCCACACCGCTTTTCTGTTCGACAAGATCAACTTCCTGATGGACGTCACCGTCGGCTTCATCAACATCAACCAGAACAAGGTCATCAAGATTTTTTCCGTCGCTGCCGTCGCCATGCTGCCGCCCACGCTGATCGCCAGCATTTACGGCATGAACTTCAAACACATGCCCGAGCTCGACTGGCCCCTCGGCTACCCCTTCGCCCTGGGGCTGATGGTGCTCACCGTCATCGCGCCGTTCTGGTTTTTCCGCAAAAAGGGCTGGCTCGATTAGAGCTTGTTCAGCCGGCCGCGGCAGCGCGTTTCAGCCGCCTTACCACGGCGCCGAGCACCGGCACCGTGGCGTAGAAATCGCAAGCGTCCCAATAGTCGCGGTGATCCATCACCAGCCCCTGCGCATCGAGCACGAAGCGCGTCGCGCCGGCCACGACCTGCGCAGACGCTCCCTTGCGCAGCGCGAAGTGGAAATCCCAGGTCATCCACCCCACATTGCCCTGGCCGGTGACCTCGGTCACCACAAAACGCGGCGCATGCAGTTTGGCGTACATATGCGCAAACTGCGCCGTGATGGCGGGCAAGCCCTGCACGCGATTGAACGGGTCTTGAAACGTGGCCTGCGGGGCGTAAACCTGCGCCAGCACGTCGAGTTGGTCGGCGCGCAGTTGTTCAAACACGCGGGCAATGCGGTGCAAAGGCGTGGCGGTGGCGTCGGTTTCCATGACGCCCATCTTAGGCAAGAGCGCGCTGCGATGCTGACTCAGACCCGGCCAGACTCAGACTCAGACCCAGCGCGGCAGCAGCACAGCCGCCCAGATCAGCACGCACAGCAGCAGGGTGAGCAACACGGCGGCGCTGCCGAGGTCTTTGGCGGTCTTGCTCAGGTCGTGCTGCTCCAGCGAGACGCGATCAACGGTGTACTCGATGGCGGTGTTGAGCAGCTCGACAATGAGCACCAGCAGCACGCTGCCCGCGAGTACGGCCCGCTCGGTCCAGGTGCGCCCGAGCCACAGCGCCAGCGGCAGCAGGATGAGGGCCAGCGTGAGCTCCTGGCGGAAGGCCGACTCGGTCTGCCAGGCTGCGCGCAGGCCGCTCATGGAGTTGATGCCCGCGTGATACACGCGCGATAGCCCGGTGCGGGTTTTGTAGGGATTGGGCGCCGCCTCCGGCTTGGGCAGGGGCGCGCGTTCGCGCTGCTGGGCCATAAGTTCAGTGCGTCGTTTGCGTCGCACTATTTGCCGCACTACTTTCGCGCACGGCCTTGCGCAAATGATCGAGAAACTGCCGCGAGGCCGCTTCCCATGTGAATTTGCGCGCATGCGCCAGCGCCACGCTGCGCGGAATCTGCAGGGCGCGCAGGCAGGCGGCCTTGAGGTCGTTGTCGAGCGCGCCAGCCGGGCTTTCGCCGATCACGTCCAGCGGGCCGGTCACGGGATAAGCCGCCACCGGGCAGCCGCAGGCCATCGCTTCGATCAGCACCAGCCCGAAGGTGTCGGTCTTGCTCGGAAACACGAAGACATCGGCGCCGGAATAAACCTTGGCGAGCTCGTCCTGCGTGAGCACGCCGAGAAAGCGCACGCCGGGGTACTGCTTGCGGATGCGCTCCAGCTCCGGCCCTTCGCCCACCACCCACTTGGTGCCCGGCAGGTCGAGTTGCAGGAAGGCGTCGATGTTCTTTTCCACCGCCACCCGGCCGACGTACAGAAAGATGGGCGGCTTGCCGTCGAGCCGTTCACCTTCGCGCGGGTAGAACATGCGGTGATCCACCCCGCGCGACCAAAGCCGCACATTGCGAAAACCATGCTCCTGCAAATCGCGCTGCACCACTTGCGTGGGCACCAGCACCGCGCGGCCGGCGTTGTGAAAACGCCGCAGATAGGCATAAGTCCACCCCAGCGGCACACGAAAGCGAGCCTGGACGTATTCGGGAAAGCGGGTGTGGTACGCCGTGGTCAGCGGAATGTCCAGACGCTGCGCGATGCGCCGCGCGGCCTGCCCCAGCGGCCCTTCGGTGGCCACATGCACCACGTCGGGCATGAACTCGGTCACCCGCTGCATGATGCGCGAACGCGGCCGCAGGCTGAGGCGGATTTCGGGATAGGTCGGGCAGGGAATGGTGCGAAAACTGCCCGGCTCCACCACCTCGACCACCTGCCCCATGTCGCGCAACTGCCCGATGGTGGTCTTGAGGGTGCGCACAACGCCGTTGACCTGCGGCTCCCAGGCGTCGGTGACGATGAGGATGCGCAGCGGCGGCGTGCCAGCGGCGGGGGGCCAGGGCTTTTCGGCCGCGGCGGCCACTTGAGGAGCGACTGCGGAGGCGATCATGCGTGGACGGGTTGTGTGGGTGCGGGATGTAAAGGGGCGGGATGCGTTGCAGTCTGCGGCGCCAGCTCCGCCAGCACCTGCAGCCCGGCGTTCCAGTGCAGCAGCTTGAGGCGGCCGTCGAAGTCTTCAGCCAGCGCGGTCAGGCTCTCCACCCAGTCGCCGCAGTTGGCGTAGATCTGCCGGTCTTCGCTGCGCAGCTCGGCGCGGTGAATATGCCCGCAGACCACGCCGTCGCACTGCTGGCGTCGCGCTTCATCGCTGAGCAAGGTCTCGAAACTGGAGATGGTGTTCACCGCCGCCTTGACCTTGTGCTTGAGATACTGCGATAGCGACCAGTACGGCAGACCGAGCTTGAGCCGCGCATGGTTGAGCCAGCGATTGAGCTTGAGGGTGAACATGTAGGCAGCGTCGCCCAGATGTGCCAGCCACTTGGCATAAAGCACCACGCTGTCGAACAGGTCGCCATGCACGATAAGCAGGGTGCGGCCATCGGCGGTGACATGCCGCACCTGATTGATGACCTCGATGCCGCCGAAATGCAGCCCGTCGTAGGGCCGCGCGAACTCGTCATGGTTGCCCGGCACGAACACCACCCGCGTGCCCTTGCGCGCCTTGCGCAACAGCTTTTGCACCACGTCGTTGTGAGCCTGCGGCCAGTAGATGCCCTTTTTCTTGAGCTGCCAGCCGTCGATGATGTCGCCCACCAGATAAATGGTGTCGGCGCTGCAATGCCGCAGAAATTCGAGTAGCTGCGGCGCCTTGCAATCGCGCGTACCGAGATGAATGTCGGACAGCCACAGGGTGCGCCATTTCAACTCCGGCTCGCCCTCACCGCCGGCTTGCGGGGCGTCGATGTGAGCTGCCGCGCGCAGGGTTTCCGCCGTGGCGCCGTCTTGCGGAATCACGGCACTGCTGCGCATCATTCGGGACAGGGTTTGGATCACCATGTCGCGCATTGCATAGCTTCAATGTGTCAATCTGGTGAACGTCACGGAAAAAATATCGCTACCCAATTGACGCTGCGACTTGTTTCACATCTAGCGAGCGGGTCAAATGACAGCTTCATTCCCTCGAACCCCCCTCGCCATGAGCCAGGAACGCGAACTCAAATTCCGACTCGATCCCGCCCTGCATGACGTCGTGCGCCGCCATCCGGTCTTGCAATCGATGGCGCAGCCGCCCCGGGTTCAGGCGCTGCAAACCTGGTACTTCGACACCCCAGCGCACGCCCTGCGCGAGGCGGGCCTGGCCTTGCGGGTACGGCACCCGGGGGACGGGCGGCGCATTCTCACCCTCAAGAGCAGCCCCGCGCAGGGCCTGCAACTCGCGCGCGGCGAATGGGAGTTCGACATCGACGCCGACACGCCCGACGCCGCGTCGCTGCAACGCCTGAGCGAGACGCCGCTGGCCCGCCTGGGCGACCTTGATGCGCTCGCCAGCCAGTTGCAAGCGGTGCTCGGCACCCGGGTGCAGCGCACCCTATGGTGGGTCGATTGGGAGGGCTCGCAACTCGAGGTCTGCCTCGATCACGGCCAGGCGCTGGGCGGCATCACCCCACTCGCGCCCAGCCTCTTGATCAGCGAACTGGAGATCGAGTTCATCAGCGGCCATTGGCTCCACGCTTTCGACCTTGCGTGGACGCTGGCGCAAGACCTGCCGCTGCTGATCTCGCCCATCAGCAAGGTTCAGCTCGCCGCGATTGCCGCAGGCGCCGCCACGCTGCAACTGCCCGCGCTCGCTCGCGAACTGCCTCCGCATGAACAGGGCGGGCAGGCCGTAGCCGACGTGCTGCAGCAGGCAACCGCCGTCATTGCCGTCGGCGCCGATCTGTTGCACGACAAGGCCCTGCCCGAAACCGTGCACCAGATGCGGCTGCAGTTGCGCCGACTGCGGGTGCTGCTGCGGCTGTTCCAGACCACGGGGCCGAAGTCGCAACGCGCGGCCTGCCGCTGGCTGCGCGACGAATGGCGCTGGGCCGGACAACTGCTGGGCGCGGTGCGCGATGTCGACGTCTGCCTTGAACAGGCCAGCGCGCCCGACAGCACACACGCCACCGTGCGCGACGGTCTCGCCCAACGCCGCGAGGCGCGTCTTCAAGCCCTGCTGACCTATCTGCGCAGCGCCCGCTTCGGCCGCGTACTGCTGGCGCAGGCGCGCTGGGCCGAGTGCTGGAGCGGCAGCCAGATCATTGCCGCCGAGCTGTCCACCGAACAACTGGCCCGCAGGCTGCTGCGCTTGCACCGCGACGACCTGCATTTGCACCCGCAGCGCTGGGGCGAACTGCTGGCGATCTGGGACGGCCTCGCCGCGACACCGATCGACGCCCCCTGGAGCGCGCTGCACGCCCTGCGCCTGCGCGCCAAGCAGTTGCGTTATGCGCTGGAATGGCTGGCCCCCTGGATCGGCCAGTCGCTGGGCGACGAAGGCAAGGCCTGGCTCAAACTCACCAGCGCCCTGCAAACCGACCTGGGCAAAGCGCTCGACACCCACCGGCTGGCGCGTTGGATGATCAGCGACCCAACCACTCCGCCGTCACAGCCCAACGCGTTCAGCGAACAGGCCATGGACGATGCCTTCAAGCAGGCCCGCACCGGTTTGCAGCGCGCGCTCCAAGCCGCCCGCGGGAAATCAGGAGGGGGTTGAACTTGGGGCTGAACTTGCCTGCAACTGGTCCCGCCGTGTCGCAGTGAGGTAAATCACCAGGGCCAGAATCGTGACCAGGAACAGAGCGCTAGTGCCCATGGTTCCCAGACCGAGCCCTCCTTCGGCACCGGGTTTGGACAACCAGTCGCCCAAGGTCGCACCCAGCGGGCGGGTGAGGATGTAAGCGATCCAGAACGTGGTCACGGCACTGGCCTTGAAGAGGTAGTAGGCCGCTGCCGTCAGCGCAATGGCGCCGCCAAACAGCAAGGCCGACAAGGCATAGCCGAGTTGCAGCCGCTCGGCGGCCAGATCGCCTCCTGCAGTACCCAGCGCAAAGGTGAACAGAATCGTCGCCCAGTAAAACCCTTCTCGTTTTGGCGTGGCAATGCTGTGGATGGACAGGTCACGCTCGCGGCCCCACCAGATCGCAAACGTCGCCAGCAAGGCCACCGCAAACAGGGCGGTGCTCACCGGCAGCGGCACGCCCAACTGATCGGTCAGATTGTCGGTCAGCAAGGTGCCCACCACGCTGATGAGAGTCACCGTCAACCAGTAAAGCCAGGGAACGTAACGGCTGGCGCGCATCTGCGCCGCCAGCACACCGATGAACAAGAGGGTCATCACCGCGCTGGTGGCGACCAGGCCCAGATGCAGATCCACCGCCAGATAGTCTGCGGCGGTTTCGCCCACCGTGGTGGCCATGATTTTGATCAGCCAGAAGTAAAGCGTGATGACGACCGGAACCTTGACCGCCAGCGCCCAACCGGGCTGCGCGGCTTTTACTGCGTTTTGCATGATGAACTCCCTGAATACCGTTTGCGTTGTTGTGGCGTCGCGTGCGGCGCGACCCCGGCATTCTGGAGAGGACGACTTAGCGCAAGGTGAGCGACTGGCTCCGCTTGCGGCTGCGGGCCCTCAACTGCTCTTGCGCAGATTGGCCGGGGCGATGCGCAGCGCTTCGCGGTATTTGGCCACGGTGCGCCGCGCCACCTGCACGCCTTGCTGCGTGAGGCGCTCGGCGAGTTCGCTGTCCGACAGGGGTTTGGCGCTGTCTTCTTCAGCCACCAGGCGGCGGATGAGTTCGCGTACCGCGGTGGATGAGGTGTTGCCCCCTGCCTCGGTGCTCAGGCCAGAGCCGAAAAAATACTTCAGCTCGACAGTGCCGAAGGGCGTGAGCATGAACTTCTGCGTGGTCACGCGCGAAATGGTCGATTCGTGCAGGCCGAGTTCGTCGGCAATTTCGCGCAGCACCATGGGCCGCATCGCCACGGGGCCGAAATCGAAAAAACGCTGCTGGCGCTCGACGATGGTCTGCGACACGCGTTGAATGGTCTCAAAACGCTGCTGCACGTTTTTCACGAACCAGCGCGCCTCCTGAAGCTGTCCCTGCATGGCGCCGCCGCTGTCGCGGGCGCGGCGCATGGCGTCGGCATAGATCTGGTTCACGCGCAGCCGGGGCATGACCTCGGGGTTGAGCTGCGCCACCCAGCCTTGCGGGGTCTTGCGGGCGATGACATCGGGGGTCACGGCCTGCGCGGCATCGCGGCGGAAGGCGCTGCCCGGATGGGGGTCGAGTTGGGCGATGCGTTGCTGCGCCAGGCGCAGCGCGGCTTCATCGGCTTCGAGCTGGCGTTCGAGCTTGCGCCAGTCGCGCTTGGCCAGCAGATCGAGATGGCCGCCGCGGCAAATCTGCAGGGCGAGTTCGCGCACGGGACAAGACGCCTGGCGCTGAAGCTGCAGGCAGAGACAGTCGGGCAAATCGTGGGCGGCGACACCGGCCGGGTCGAAGCTCTGAATCAGGCGCATGGCCGTGGTCAGCGCATCGGCCAGGTCTTCGAGCTGCTCGGCGTCTGCCGCGGGGGCGAGGGCCTGCGCCAGTTCCAGCGGGCTGTCGGGCAGATAGCCGTCGTCGTCGAGCGAGTCGATGATGGCTTCGGCAGCCGCGCGGTCGGTGGCGCTCAGCGCAAGCCCGGCCAACTGACCGCGCAGGTGGTCGCGCAGATCGAGGTGTTCGGAGGCAATGTCGAGCGCGCTGAATTCGTCGTCGTCACCCCCGCCCCCGCTGACGGACTGGCCTGAGCTGACCCAGGAGTCGGCGTCGGCATCGGTATCCGCACCGTGATCGGTTTCGCCGCTGCTGGCCGTCCAGTCCTGCGTGTCGAGTTGCAACTCAGCGGCGGGCTCGGCGGCTGCGTCATGCCCTTCGACCGATGCCTGAGACGGGTCGGGCGCCAAAGGCGGTGGCGACTCGGATGTCGGCGCGGCAGCGGGCGCCTCTTGCTCTTCTTCAGGTTCGAGGAAGGGATTGGATTCGAGCAGGCCTTCGATTTCCTGCGTGAGTTCGAGGGTGGAGAGTTGCAGCAGCCGGATGGACTGCTGCAACTGCGGCGTGAGTGCGAGATGCTGGGACAGGCGCAGGTTCAGCGACGGCTTCATCGCGGCTTACATGCGGAAGTTTTCGCCGAGGTACACCTTGCGTACCGCGGGGTTGTCGATGATGGATTGCGGATCGCCCTGCGCCAGCACCTGCCCTTCGCTGATGATGCAGGCCCGGTCGCAGATGCCTAGCGTTTCACGCACATTGTGGTCGGTGATCAGCACGCCGATGCCCTGCTCTTTCAGGAACTGCACGATGCGCTGAATCTCGATGACCGCAATCGGATCGATGCCGGCAAACGGCTCGTCGAGCAGGATGAATCGCGGTTGCGTGGCCAGCGCGCGGGCGATTTCCACCCGCCGCCGCTCGCCGCCCGAAAGCGCGGGGGCGGGGCTGTCGCGCAGATGTTCGACGTGCAGTTCGCGCAGCAGATGATCTTCGCGTTCGCGGATTTCGGCCCTGCCCAGGCGGCGCCCTTGCGCGTCGCGCTGCAACTCCAGCACCGCCCTCACGTTCTCGGCCACCGTCATGCGGCGGAAGATCGACGCCTCCTGCGGCAAATACGACAGCCCCATGCGCGCACGGCGATGCATCGGAGAATCGCTCACGTCCTGGCCGTCGATGTGGATGCGCCCCGCGTCGGGCCGCACCAGGCCGACGATCATGTAGAACGACGTGGTCTTGCCCGCGCCGTTCGGCCCCAGCAGGCCGACCACCTCGCCGCAGCGCACGCTGAAGCTGACGTCGCGCACCACCTGCCGACCGGCATAGCGTTTCTGCAAATGTTGAACGTCGAGCTCCGGGCCGGTGGCCGCGCGGGACGACGGAGTGGAAGGCACGCGCGCGGCTTCCGCCGGGGCGACGGGCTCCAGGCCGCCCCGCACCACGGTCTGTCCAGCGGAATGCGGCTGGACGCTCAAGGCTGTGTCCCCAGCTTCGGGGCGACTTTGAGCGCGGGAGGCGATTTGGGCGCCGTCGGCGCGGACGGGGCGGCGGGCTGCGGCGTCAACATCACCCGCACCCGCCCTCCAGGGTTGGTGGCCGTGGCGCCCTGCGCACCGCCTTCGACGGTGAACACATCGGTGATCTGGTTGTAGGCAATCACATTGCCCTGGCTGCGGTCGGCCAGCTTGCCGTCGATCAGTCGGCTGAGCATGGCCTGGCCACGCAGCGTCACTACATCGGTCTTGCCGTCGTATTCGATGCGCTGCGCGGCGCCGTCCATGGTTTGCGTGGGCTGGCCGGGCGCGGTATCGAGTTGTTGCTGGAAGGTAGCCAACTGGCCCGGCGCGGCGATCGCCGTCGCGTACTGATAGCCGTCCGGCGCCTGGCGCACATCGACCGTGGCGGCGCGCAGCACCAGAGAACCCTTGGTGACGACCACGTTGCCGGTGAACACACTGGTCTGATGCACGTCGTCGTAGCGCATGGCGTCGGCCTCGATGTGAATCGGCTGGTTCCGGTCGGCCTGCGCCGCAAGCACGGGCAGCGCCAAGTTCGGCGCACACAGCAGGGTCAACAACAGGATTCGGGCCACTCGTTTCATCGGCATGGGTTTTGCTTTCGTCGATCCATTCTAGGGCCAGTTCAGGCGATTTCGCAGCAATTTTGCGGGCCTCAAAAAACACTGCCCGCGGTATGCGGGCAGTGTTGAGATGTGGCAAGGCGACGCGCTTACTTCTTTTCCGCCTGCACCTTCTTGATCAGGTAGTCCACGACCTCAAGCACCTTCTTGTTGTTATTGGCTTCAGGCAGCGCCGCAGAAGTGGTGTAGGTGCCCTGAACCGCCATGGTCGGCACCCCGCTGATCTGATAGTCCGTCACCATTTGCGTGGCCTGCCGGACTTGCGCATTCACGCCGAACGAGTTGTAGGCATCCAGGAACGCTTTTTTGGGAATGCCCTGCTGTGCCAGCCAGTTGGCCATCTGATCGGCCGTGCCCAGAGGAATGTGCTGTTTGTGGATGGCATTGAAAATCTTGGCCTGCATCGCATCGTCGAGCTTGCCCAGCGCCTTCAGTGCGTAGTAGAGGTGCTGTTGCGGCACGAACTGGGGAGAAAAAGCGACGGGCACGCGCTCGAGCACCACTCCGGCGGGCAGTTTTTTCTGCCAGGCTTCGAGCAGTGGGTCGAAGTCGGCGCAGTGCGGGCAGTCGTACCAGAAAAACTCGTACACCACGATTTTGTCCGACGGGCTTACCGGCTGCGGCACGGCCAGGCGGTTGTAGGCAAAACCCTCGTTGAACGGGCTGCTCTTGGCGGGCGTCTGCGCCTGCGCGCCCGCAGCAAGAAAGCCCATTGAAAACACCATGAACACCACGGTAAGCCAGCGTTGAAACATGAGTCGTCCTTTGGTTTGAAGATCTGAATAGGGTTTTATGAACCGGTGCGCATCAGGGCGGTTTGAACCCCGTTATCGCCCAGAAGTTTCTGCGTCTGCTCGGCCTGCTGCGCCGAGGTGAATGGCCCCACTCGAACGCGATAGAGGGTGCGCCCGTTGACAACGCGCTCATCCACATGCGCTTCCTGACCGATCAGAGCCACCTTGGCGCGCTGACGCTCGGCGTCTTCGCGCGTGCTGTACGCCCCGACCTGCAGCACATACTGCACGGGGCCTTGGGCGGCCGGTTTGGTTGGGGCGGCCGGGGTTGTCGCGCCTCCCGTCGTCGGCGCGAGTGCCGCCTGTGAGGCCCCCGCAGCGGGCTGCCCCAATTTGGCCAGCGCCTGAGGAGACAGCGGCCTGCTCGCCACCGTCACGGGCATGGAACCGCTGCCCGCAGGCGGCGCTGCGGTTGCGCCGCTCAAACCCTGATTGGGATTCCAGTTGCTGGCCCCGGAAGCCGCACTGGCGGGGCGCTCCTGGAATCGATTCATGAAGGGCAGCGGCGCCTTGGTGATGTAGAGGGCAACGCCGAGTGCGATACCCAGGCCGATGACCAAGCCGGCGATCAGGCCGATCACGGTGCCGCCGAACTGGCCGCGAAGTGTGGTGCGTTTAGACATGGAAGACAGGAGTGTGCGTTGTCGATGGAGCCCTGCGGACGCGCCGTGACGCTTACATGCGCTGCGGCGCGCTCACGCCGAGCACGGCCAGTGCATTGTGCATCACCTGACGAACGGCGCGCAGCAGCCGCAGGCGCGCATGCCGCAGGGGAAGTTCGTCGACCAGCACGCGTTCGGCGTTGTAGAAAGCGTGGAAATCGGCAGCCAGATCGCGCAGATAGAAGGCCACCTGATGCGGCGCCAGTTCCTGTGCCGCTGCGGCCAGGACTTGCGGATAGCGCGCAAGCGTGAGTTGCAGCGCTCGTTCGCGCGGGGCGATCAGCAGCGACAAGTCGGCTTGCTCGATGAGCGCGGGCTGCGCGGCCTCTTGCGGGGCGCGGGCGGCCCATTGCTCGAACACCGAGTTCACCCGGGCGTGGGCATATTGCACGTAGTAAACCGGGTTTTCGTCGCTTTGCGCCAGGGCCAGATCGACATCGAACACGAATTCGGTATCGGCTTTGCGCGAGACCAGAAAAAAGCGCACGGCGTCTCGCCCTCGCTGCAAAGCCGCCTGACGCTGCTCGTCGCTCATGTCGTCGCGCACGCCGCCCGACCATTCAATCAGGTCGCGCACGGTCACATAGCTGCCCGCGCGCTTGGAGATTTTCACCTCCTGCCCGCCCCGCATCACCGTGACCATTTTGTGCAGCACATAGTCGGGATAGCCGGTGGGTATGCCGAGGTCGAGCGCCTGCAGCCCGGCGCGCACCCGCGCGATGGTGCCGTGATGATCCGAGCCCTGAATGTTCACCGCGCGATGAAACCCACGCTGCCATTTGGCCAGGTGGTAGGCCACATCGGGAACGAAATAGGTGTAGGTGCCGTCGGACTTGCGCATCACGCGGTCCTTGTCGTCACCGTATTGCGTCGTGCGCAACCACAGCGCGCCGTCCTGCTCGTAGGTGTGGCCCGAGGCCTGCAAGCGCTGCACCGCGTCTTCCACCCGGCCATCGGTGTAGAGACTGGATTCGAGGTAATAGTTGTCGAACCGAATGCCGAAAGTCTTGAGATCGAGATCCTGCTCGCGGCGCAGATAGGCCACGGCAAAACGGCGGATATTGTCCAGATCGTCGGCTTGACCATTGGCCACGATGGGCTGACCCTGGTCGTCTGGTACCGATTCACACGCCAGAAAGTCCCGCGCGATGTCGGCGATGTAGTCGCCGTTGTAGGCCGACTCGGGCCATTGCGCATCGCCCGGCTTGTACCCACGCGCCCTGGCCTGAACCGACAGCGCAAGCGTCTGGATCTGCACCCCGGCGTCGTTGTAATAAAACTCGCGCTGCACCGCCCACCCTTGAGTGGTCAAGACGGCGGCAATGGCATCGCCCAACGCCCCCTGGCGACCATGTCCCACATGCAACGGCCCGGTCGGATTGGCCGAAACAAACTCCACCAGCATGGGCTGCTCGCGCCCCGCACGGGAATGCCCGAACTTCGCCGCACCCTGTTCGACTTCCACAATCACCTGCTGCAGCACCGCAGGATGGAGGTGAAAGTTGATGAATCCGGGCCCGGCGATTTCGGTGCGGGCGATGCCCTCGGCCAAGTCAGCATTTGTGCGCAGCGCATCGATGATTTGCTGGGCGACATCGCGCGGGTTGCGTTTGAGCGGTTTGGCCAGTTGCATCGCCAGATTGCTGGCCAATTCGCCATGATCGTCGCTGCGCGGACGGCTGAGTTCGATAGAGCCTGAAAACTCGGGCTGCAAGGCCGTTGCCGCTTGTTGCAGCGCCGTGGTCAACCGCGCGGTGAATTCGATCATTATGGGAATGTTGTGAAGACGCAAAGTCGGCATTTTATGGGTCTGTTGCCGTTCTTCGCGCCCGCACAACCCTATGGTGTAATGAATTGCCGGTTTGCAACCTTTCGTTGCACGGCTTGATCGCACAACCGCCTACTGCGGTCCGGTCACAACACAACTTGGAGGAATGATGAAAAAACTGATCACCACCCTCGGTCTCGCCCTGGGCCTGATGGCCCTGCCCGCGCTCTCTCAAGCGCAAGGCACACCGCAGCAAAGCCGCATGGCCCAATGCAACAAGGAGGCCACCGGCATGACCGGCGAGGCCCGCAAGACCTTCATGAAAGAGTGCCTGGCCAGCAAGCCCGCCGCAGCGGCCGAAACTGCCAAGCCTGCTAGCAAAGAAGCCGCCAAGCCCGAACGCAAGACAGAACAAAAAGCCGCTGCCGGCGAAAAGAAGCTGACCCCTCAGCAAGAGAAGATGTCGTTCTGCAGCAAAGATGCCAAGGCCAAAGGCATGAAAGGCGAAGAGCGTAAAAAATTCATGAGCGAATGCCTGCGCAAGAAATAATTCCAACGCTTGCACGCGGTTTGCACGCACCTTCGGGTGCGTTTTTCATTTGTGGTCTTGGAGGCAGGAAGTGTGTCGCTACTGCTGCACCACGGAGTAGCCGCTCAATCCCAGTCCCTGTAATTTCTGCACTAGCGTGGCATCCGGTGCGGCGCCTGTGATCGGTCCGATCTGCACACGGTAGAACGTCTGACCCCGGATATAGCCGGGCACCACCAATACGTCGTCGATGCCTGCGGCCTGCAGACGCGCTTTTTCCGCCTCGGCATTGGCTTGCAGCGTGAATGCGCCAGTCTGCACATAGTTTTGCGGTGAAGCGGAGTTTGCGGGCAGGTTCAACGCGGGCTGCGGCATTGGCGGCTGAGTGCTGGCGGCAGCGGCAGGCAACGCAGCCTGTGGGTCAGAGACGGCCGGCACAGAGGCTGACAATGAGGCGGGCGTAAGCGGCGGCAGCGTCTGCACTTCAATGGGCGCAGGCTCTGGCGCCTGCTGGGGCAAGCTCGCTCCGGGCGTTGGAACCAACGGCGCCTGCGTGACGGGCGCCGCATCGAACTGCTGCGGCGCAAACGCGGGCTGATCCGACAAGGAAGTAGATGGCTGGCTCACGACAGGCGCCGACCCGGTTTGCAGCGACGGCTGCGGCGTGGCCGCCTGCGCGATTTGCAAGGGGGCGTTGGCCCCCTCGGGCAGGGCCACGATGCGCACCCGCGCCGTGCCCGTTCGGGTCACGCCCAGAGCCTGCGCTGCGCCCATCGACAAATCGAGCAAACGTCCGCTGACAAACGGACCCCGATCATTGACCAGCACCAGGGCGCTCAGGCCATTGTCGAGATTGGTCACCTGAACGCAGGTTGGCAGCGGCAAGACGCGGCTGGCGGCCGAAAAGTCTCGCGGGTTGAAACGCGTGCCCATCGACGTGGTGGTGCCCGACTCCCAGCCGTACCAGGAGGCGATGCCTACTTCGTCGTAACCGTCAGCGTTGCGCAAGGGGCTGTAGCTGCGGCCCCGCACGGTATAAGTGCGGTTGTAGGCCGCACGCAGATTGGGCGGTGGAGCGTGGCACCCCTCCTGCGCATTGATTGGCGCCCCGCTTGTGGCGCTGCGCTGCGGCGCACTGGCGCAGCCCCCTAAGGCCCAACCCAGCAGCAGTGCAACGGCGAGCGCAGAGCCAGGCAGGCGCTGCCTGCAGTCCCGACCTCCTTGGGCTGTCGTCCATACGCCCCCACCTGCGCTCATTCACCGACTCCACATTGCTCGCGTCCAGTTCATCGTAACGGCGGCGAAGCGCAAAACAAAACAGCCCGCATGAGCGGGCTGTTTTGTTTTGCAATGGTTGGCCCACGCAAACTCAAGGAAACGTAGGGCCGTCCCAAGTTTCCTTCACCCCCACGGGGGGGCGGGCTGGGCGCAGCCCGGCCCTGGGGGCTCTCAGTGCGCTCGGCCGCGAAGCCTGCGGATCGCCGCGAGCTGGGCGGCGAGCATGGCGAGTTCACCTTCCACCACAGCGACGTCTTGCACTTCTTTGGCATGAGCGCGCGCGTCTTGCGCGGCCTTGAGCGCCTCGTTGGCCTTGGCCTCGTCGAGATCTTTGCCCCGAATGGCGGTGTCCGCGAGCACAGTCACCCTCTTGGGCTGCACTTCAAGAATGCCCCCTGCGACAAAGATGAACTCTTCCTTGCCGCCTGAGGCGTTGGCTTCGGCCAACTCGATTCGCACCGAGCCCAGCTTGATGCGGGTGATCAAGGGGGTGTGGCCGGGCAGAATGCCCAGTTCACCTGACTCGCCCGGAAGGGCGACGAAACGGGCTTCGCCGGAGAAGATGGATTCTTCGGCGCTGACGACGTCGACATGGATGGTGTTCATGGCTTCAATCCGGAACGTGATGCGGTTTCAGGCTCCAGCCGACGGTCTTTTGCGTCGTCGGCCGGATTGGATCGCTTCAAGCTCGCTGGCTTAGTTGAGTTTCTTGGCCTTCTCGAAGACTTCGTCGATGGTGCCGACCATGTAGAACGCCTGCTCGGGCAGGGCGTCGCATTCGCCGTTGACGATCATCTTGAAGCCGCGGATGGTTTCCTTCAGCGGCACATACTTGCCGGGCGAACCGGTAAACACTTCGGCCACGTGGAAGGGTTGCGACAGGAAACGCTGGATTTTGCGGGCGCGGGCCACAGCCTGCTTGTCTTCCGGCGAGAGTTCGTCCATGCCCAGAATGGCGATGATGTCGCGCAGTTCCTTGTAGCGTTGCAGAATGCCCTGCACCGCGCGGGTGGTGGAGTAGTGCTCTTCGCCGATGACGTTGGGGTCGATCTGACGGCTGGTGGAATCCAGCGGATCGACCGCCGGGTAGATGCCCAGAGAGGCGATGTCGCGGCTCAGCACCACGGTGGCGTCGAGGTGGTTGAAGGTGGTTGCGGGAGACGGGTCGGTCAAATCGTCCGCCGGCACGTACACGGCCTGGATGGAGGTGATGGAGCCGGTTTTGGTGGAGGTGATGCGCTCTTGCAGCTTGCCCATTTCGTCGGCCAGCGTCGGCTGGTAGCCCACGGCAGACGGCATACGACCCAGCAGCGCGGACACTTCGGTACCCGCCAGGGTGTAGCGGTAGATGTTGTCCACAAAGAACAAAATGTCACGGCCCTCATCGCGGAAACGCTCGGCCATGGTCAGGCCGGTCAGCGCCACACGCAGGCGGTTGCCCGGGGGTTCGTTCATCTGACCGAACACCATGCCCACCTTGTCGAGGACGTTGGAGTCCTTCATTTCGTGATAGAAGTCATTGCCTTCGCGGGTGCGCTCACCCACACCGGCGAATACCGACAGGCCGCTGTGCTGCTTGGCGATGTTGTTGATGAGCTCCATCATGTTCACGGTCTTGCCCACGCCGGCGCCGCCGAACAGGCCGACCTTGCCGCCCTTCGCGAACGGGCAGACCAAGTCGATCACCTTGATGCCGGTTTCGAGCAGATCGACCGAAGGAGACAGATCATCGAACTTCGGCGCGGACTGGTGAATCGAGCGGCGCTCGTCGGTGGCGATGGGGCCGGCTTCGTCGATGGGGCGGCCCAGCACGTCCATGATGCGACCCAGCACCGCCGGCCCCACCGGGACCTGAATGGAATGGCCGGTGTTGTTGACCAGCATGCCACGACGCAGGCCATCGCTGGAGCCCATGGCAATGGTGCGCACCACGCCGTCGCCGATCTGCTGCTGTACCTCGAAAGTGAGGCCGCTTTCTGCCAGACTGCTGGCGTTGTTGTCCGCCAGCACCAAGGCGTCGTACACCTTGGGAATGGCATTGCGGGGAAATTCGATATCGATCACAGCGCCGATGCACTGAACGATTTTGCCTTGCGCTTGAGCCGTCGTCATATTGCTCTCCAATGGTTTCAATTCGGTTAGCCGGGGTTCACACCGCGGCGGCTCCGCTCACGATTTCCGAAAGTTCTTTGGTAATGGCTGCCTGTCGGCTCTTGTTGTAGACGAGCTGCAACTCACCGATCACGCTCTTGGCGTTGTCCGAGGCGGACTTCATCGCCACCATGCGGGCGGACTGCTCGCACGCCATGTTCTCTGCCACCGCCTGATAAATCAGTGCCTCGATATAGCGCACCAACAGCGCATCGATCACCGGCTTGGCGTCGGGCTCGTAAATGTAATCCCAGCTATGGGACTTTTCATCTCCAGCCTTGGCCGTCAGCGCATGCGCGGGGAGCGGTACGAGCGGCTCGATTTCCGGCGCCTGCTTCATGGTGTTGACGAAGCGGCTGAAGCCCAGATACACCGCGTCGAGTTTGCCGTCTTGGTAGGCGTCGAGCATGATTTTTACGGGGCCGATCAACTTTTCAAGATGCGGCTTGTCGCCAAGCTGTACCGCGTGCGACGTGAGATTCATGCCTAAACGCTGCAGGAATTGCAGGCCCTTGTTTCCAATGGCGCAGCACTCGATCTGCACGCCATCGGCCTGCCATTCCTTGATTTTGCCTAAAGCCATGCGGGTGATATTCGTGTTCAGCCCTCCGCACAGCCCCTTGTCAGTGGTCACCAAAATCAAACCCACGCGCTTGATCGGCTCACGTTTGATCAGGAAAGGATGGGTGTATTCCGGATTCGCCTGGCGCAGGTGACCCGCGATGACACGCACCGTGTCGCCATACGGACGCGCAGCGCGCATGCGCTCCTGCGCCTTGCGCATCTTGGAGGCCGCAACCATTTCCATCGCCTTGGTGATCTTGCGCGTGTTTTGCACGCTCTTGATCTTGACGCGTACTTCTTTCATTCCAGCCATTGAATTACTCCTGGGTCAGTCTGGGCAAAAACATCCATGCCCAGCTCCGTCCGTTTTCGTGGAATGAATTAGTACGCACCATTTTTCTTGAATTCGGCGATCGCTTCCTTGAGCTTGGCCTCATCATCCTTGGACAGATCCTTGGAAGATTCGATGCTTTGCACCAAGGCGGCGTGCTTGGTCTGCAGATGATCGTGCAGGCCCTTTTCAAACGGCAGAACCTGCTTGACTTCGATGTCGTCAAGATAGCCGTTGTTCACCGCGTAGAGCGATGCGGCCATCTGCCAGACCTGCGCCGGCTGATACTGAGGCTGCTTCAGCAGTTCGACCACACGGCGACCGCGCTCGAGCTGCTTGCGGGTCGCTTCGTCCAGGTCGGAAGCAAACTGCGCGAACGCAGCCAGTTCACGGTACTGGGCCAGGTCGGTACGAATACCGCCCGAGAGCTTTTTGATGATCTTGGTCTGCGCCGCACCACCCACCCGCGATACCGACACACCCGCGTTGATGGCGGGACGCACACCGGCGTTGAACAGATCAGTTTCGAGGAAGATCTGGCCGTCGGTAATCGAAATCACATTGGTCGGCACGAAAGCGGACACGTCGCCAGCCTGGGTTTCGATGATGGGCAAGGCGGTGAGCGAACCCGTCTTGCCCTTGACCGCGCCGTTGGTGAACTTCTCGACATACGCCTCGCTGACGCGGGCGGCGCGTTCCAGCAGGCGGCTGTGCAGGTAGAACACGTCGCCAGGGTAGGCTTCACGGCCCGGCGGACGGCGCAGCAGCAGCGAGATCTGGCGATAGGCCCAGGCCTGCTTGGTCAGATCGTCATAGATCACCAGCGCGTCCTGACCGCGGTCGCGGAAGTATTCGCCCATGGTGCAGCCGGCGTAAGGCGCCAGGTACTGCATGGCGGCCGAGTCCGAGGCGGAGGCCGCGACGACGATGGTGTATTCCATCGCGCCGAACTCTTGCAACTTGCGCACCACGTTGGCGATGGTCGAGGCCTTCTGGCCGATCGCCACATAGATACAGATCAGGTCTTTGCCCTTCTGGCTGATGATCGAGTCGACGGCCACCGCGGTCTTGCCGGTCTGGCGGTCGCCGATGATCAGCTCGCGCTGGCCGCGGCCGACGGGCACCATGGCGTCGATCGCCTTGATACCCGTCTGCACCGGCTGCGACACGGATTGCCGCCAGATCACACCAGGGGCGATCTTTTCGATCGGATCGAGTTGCTTGGTCTCCACCGGGCCCTTGCCGTCGATGGGCACACCCAGGGTGTTGACCACGCGGCCGATGAGCTCGGGGCCGACGGGCACGGAAAGAATCTCGCCGGTGCACTTGACCGTGTCACCTTCTGAGATTTGCTCGTAAGGGCCCAGAATCACCACCCCGACCGAATCACGCTCGAGGTTGAGCGCCAGGCCAAAGGTGTTGTTCGGGAATTCGAGCATTTCGCCCTGCATCACGTCGGACAGGCCGTGCACCCGCGCAATACCGTCGGTGAGGGACACGACCGTGCCCTCGTTGCGGATATTGGCGCTGGCGCCCAGACCTTCGATGCGGCTCTTGATGAGTTCGGAAATTTCTGCGGGATTGAGTTGCATGGGAGCCTCTAAGACTTTAAGCGGTGAGAGCGACTTTCATCTGCTCCAGCCGGGCGCGAACCGAGGTGTCGAGCACTTCGTCGCCTACAGCGACACGCACCCCCCCGATGAGCGACGGATCGATTTCCACAGTGGCGTGCAGCTTGCGGCCGTATTTGCGTTCGAGCGCCTGCAGCAAGCTGTCGAGCGCCTCGCCTTCCAGCGGGAACGCACTGGACACCACGGCCTCGACCTTGCCTTCGGCCTCGTCCTTGAGCACACGGAACTGCTCGGCGATCTGCCCGACTGCGGCGAAACGCCGGTTTTCGGCGAGCATCTCGACCAGATTTTTCAGCACCGGAGCAACGGTTCCCGGCAGAGCACCCAGAACCAGATCAGCAAGTTGCCGTGCGGAAACTTTCGGACTGCCCATCACCTCGCGCAAAGCGGGATCTGCAGCAATCTGGGCGATCTGGTCCAAGGCGTCTGCCGCTTGCGCAGGCGGAATACCGGATTCGCGCACAGCGGCAAAAGCGGCTTCGGCGTAAGGACGGGCAATAGTGGCGAGTTCAGCCATGGCGCACTCCGATTACAGCTCGGCCTTGAGCCGGTTCAGCAGATCGGCATGCACCTGCGGATTGATCTCGCGATGCAGAATGGCCTCGGCACCCTTGACTGCCAGCGCTGCCACCTGGTCACGCAATTGCTCGCGCGCCTTGACCGCTTGCTGATCGGCCTCTGACTTGGCCTGCGCCACGATGTTAGCTGCGACCTCCTCGGCCTTCTTGCGCGCCTCTTCGATCACGGCCTGCGCACGACGCTCGGCGTCAGCCAGGCGTCCCGCGCTCTCTTGATGCGAGCGGGCAAGTTCTTCCTCGACCTTGCGATTGGCCGAGGCGAGTTCAGACTTGGCGCGATCGGCGGCAGCCAGACCGTCGGCGATTTTTGTTGCGCGTTCATCGAGGGCCTTGGTGATGGGGGGCCACACGAATTTCTTCGTGAACCACGCCAGCAGCAAGAAAACGATGATCTGCGCAATGAGTGTTGCGTCCAGATGCATGGCGCTAACCTTTGCTTCAGATGGGTGAACAGATCGTTGCTGGAGTCAAGCGTGGCTTACTTCAGAACGAACGGGTTGGCGAAGGTGAACATCATGGCCAGACCGACACCGATCAGGAAGGCCGCGTCGATCAGACCGGCCAGCAGGAACATCTTGGTTTGCAGTTCGTTCATCAGCTCGGGCTGACGTGCGGCGGATTCGAGATATTTGCTGCCCATGATGCCGATGCCGATACAAGCGCCGTTGGCGCCCAGACCAATGATCAGACCCGCGGCCAGTGCGACATATCCGAGAACGTGTTCCATGCTTGCTCCTAGTGAGTTGAAGTGGTGAAGAAAAAAGAAATCAGAAAAAAACGAAACTAATCAAAACCGATCAATGGTGATCATGCGCCTGACCGATGTAAACCAGAGTCAGCATCATGAAAATGAAACCCTGCAGCACGATGACCAGCAGACTGAAGATCGACCAGGCCAGACCGGCTGCGATGTTGCCGAAGAACAGTGCCCAACCCGTCAAGCTGCTCAGACCGGCAGCCCCCATGAGCGCGATGATCATGAACAGAATTTCTTCGGCGTAAAGGTTGCCGAACAACCGCATGCCATGCGAGAGGGTTTTTGCCAAATATTCGAGCAACTGCATGGCGAAGTTCAGCGGCCAGAGCAGAAAGTGGTTGCCAAACGGAGCGGTGAACAATTCATGCACCCAACCGCCAATGCCCTTGATCTTGATGCCGTAGTACAGGCTCAGCAACAAAATGGTGATCGACATGCCCAGGGCGATCGACAGGTCGGCCGTAGGCACCACACGCAAATACATATGCTCCGGGTCGTGGCCGGTCGCGGCGCCCGCGGTTTGCCAGAGGCGGGGTAACAGATCGACGGGCAGCAGATCCATGAGGTTCATCATCACGATCCAGACGAACGAGATGAACGCCAGCGGAGCCACGAATTCGCGCGACTTGGCATTGCGCACAATGCCGCGCGCCTGCTCGTCCACGAACTCAACCAGAAATTCGACCGCAGCCTGAAGCCTGCCCGGTTTGCCGCTGGTCATGTTTTTTGCGACGCGCCAAAGCACGTAGCACGCAATCACGCCCAGCAGCACGGAGAAGAAAAGGGAATCGATGTCGACGATGCCAAAGTCAACCACCCCGGTACGCGGACCACTGGTCCATTGCGTCAGGTGGTGAACGATGTACTCGCCTGCGGTGATGGTGTGTTGTTCTGCGGACATGGTCGACTATTTTGAGGAGGGCCGCCTGCGCGGCACGACTGGAATGGATCAGGCTGCGCAACTCGATTTCTTGCCGCGCAGAATCAGGGCGACCCAGTACACCTGCAAGGTCACGACGACGGCGATCAGCATCGCGGCCCAACTGAGGGGCTGCACGATGCGCGGCGCAAAAAACAGAAGCACGATGGTCAAACCGATTTTCAACAACTCACCCAGCGCAAAACCGTAAACCGCCACGCCGGGCTTCAATTTGGACAGCCAGAGCTGGATGGACATTGCGAACAACGCGGAGGGCACGGCGATGATGGCCGCGCCATACAGGGCAGACCACACGACCGAGAGCTTGCCCGCCGCAAAAAACCCGCTCGCCAAGGCTACGGCCAGGCCGACCACGGCCTGCAGCGCCACCACGCGCCAAACGGACACCTGCGGCTTGCGCAGAAGCAAGCTCTGCACTTCGGCGCGCGTCATGGGCGCAGCCGACGGCACGTCTTGCTCGTCTTTCCAGGGGTCTATGGATGGCACAGTTGGGTTCAAGGCAAAAACACTCTGGTCAGCTTTGTGGACGGCCGTATCGCCAGTCCACGAGTTGAACTTGGGTTAAAACGCTTCCACCAATCTGCGCAGCCCGCTGCGGATTGCAGCGACGGTTGTTGCGACGGGTAACAATTGGCGTGAAGGTCAAACGGCGAAAGTATAGGGGAAAGTCGATACAGCACCAGCTTTTTTCGTGCGGCTGCATCTAACATTGTGTCGAGTCAACGTTCTGTCATTTCGCTTGACAGCCGCGACGCCACTGACCTCAATTTGTGCAAGCGCGCATTTCATCCAATTTCGGGAACTTTCATGACGGCTCTGCTGGTCTTTTTACATCTTGTCGCCGCGGTCATCTGGATGGGTGGTATGGCGTTCATTCTGTTTGCCATGCGACCCGCCGCTTTCGCCCTGCTTCAACCGCCTGTGCGCCCGCAGTTCATTCTGGCGACGCTGCAGCGCTTCTTCCCTCTCGTCTGGCTCAGCATCGCGGTGATTTTGATTTCGGGATTGATCATCATGCTGCAGGTCGGTTTCGCCCAGGCGCCGATGGGCTGGCATACGATGCTGGGCATCGGCCTAGTGATGATGGCGGTCTTTGCGCACATCTACTTTGCACCGTTCCGCCGCGCGCGCCAGGCCGCCTCCCATCAGGACTGGCCCGCGCTGGGCCGCGCGCTGGAGCAGATTCACCCCTTGGTGGTGCTCAACTTTACGCTGGGCTGGATTGCGATTGCGGTTGTGCTGCTCTGGCATTGAGCGCCTGAGCGCTCAATGGGGTGCGGCAGCAGACATCAGTCGCGCCAGCTCACGCCAGACCGCATCGGGCGTGATGTGATTGAGGCAGCCCAGATGCCCCAGCGGGCAGGTGCGTTGAAAACACGGACTGCAATCGAGGTGCAGCCAGAGCGTTGCACTGTGATGCGCCGCAGGAGGCGTGTGGCGCGGATCGGTCGAACCGTACACCCCCACGGTCGGGCGCTGCAGTGCGGCGGCCAGATGCATCAAACCGGAATCGTTACTCACCGCACCGCTGCAACTGGCGAGCAGGGCAATGGCGTCTGCCAGCCGCGTGGCGCCGCACAGATTCACGCTGCCCGGCGCCTGCGCGGCAATCTCGGCTCCGGCCGCAGCATCCCGCGGGGCGCCAAGCACGGCAACGGCATAACCGGCTTGTTGCGCCTGGATGGCCAGGGCGGCATAGTGCGCGACCGGCCATTGCTTGGCCGGGCCGTATTCCGCGCCGGGGCAGAGGGCAATCCAGCGCGGCGGCAGACCGAACCGGCGGCGCGCCGCCTCGGCCTCGTCGGGAGAAATGTGCAGGGTCGGCTCTGGAATCGAAACCGGGCTGGACGCGCCGTCAACCTTCGCCAGCGCGGCGTAATGTTGGCGCATGTCCGGTCGGCCCTGACTCTGCGGCCGGGGAACGCGGCAGGACACGGGCGACAGCGCCATTGGCTCGGAGACTGCCCTCAACCGAGCCGATTCGTCAGCCTCAACCCGATCGGTCAGCAGCAGCCCGCGCGCTTCGCCGGTATAGCCAATGCGCTGCGGTATGCGTGCCAGCCACGGCACCAGGCGTGACTTGAGGTTGTTGCCAAGGATGTAGGCCCGCTGGAAACCCTCACCACGCAATGGCTTTGCGATGCGCCTGCGTAGCGCGAAATCGAGCTGGCCATGCGCGAACGGCGCCTCGATGACCTTGCTCACTCCCGGCATGGCCCGCAACACCGGGGTCACACTGGGCAGCCCTAGCGCGCTGATCTGCTCGCCTCGGGCAGCCAGCAAAGCCACCAAGGGCTGGGCCATCACCGCGTCGCCGATCCACTGCGGGGCGATCAGCAGAACACGGGTCATGCCGGACGTGCACTCAATGGCCGTGCACCACTTCGCCTTCGGCCAGACGGTAGCGGGTGCCGCAGTAGGGGCAGGCCGCTTCGCCGTGCGTCACGTCGATGAATACGCGCGGATGGCTACTCCAGATCGGCATACTGGGATTGGGACAGTAGGCCGGCAGATCCTTGGCTTTGAGTTCGACCACGGGCATGTCGGGCTTGGGAATGGCGCTCATAGGCGGGTCTCGATCAGTGAGGGATTGCGTCGTCAAACCGCAGACAGCCAGCCTGCGTACTTGGGATTGCGGCCGCCGACGATGTCGAAGAAAGCATTCTGGATGCGCTCGGTGATCGGGCCGCGATAACCGGGGCCGAGGGTGATGCCGTCGAGCTCGCGGATGGGGGTGACTTCGGCCGCCGTGCCGGTAAAGAAGGCTTCGTCGGCGATGTAAACCTCGTCGCGGGTGATGCGCTTTTCCTTGATGGTCAGGCCAAGGTCTTCGCAGATGGCGAACACGGTCTTGCGCGTGATGCCGTTGAGCGCGCCCGAAGAAAGATCGGGGGTGTAGAGCACGCCTTCGCGCACGACGAAAATATTCTCGCCCGCGCCCTCGCTCACAAAGCCCTGCGGGTCGAGCAGCAGCGCTTCGTCGTAACCGTCGCCCGTGACCTCCAGATTCGCAAGAATGGAGTTGGTGTAATTGCTCACCGCCTTGGCGTTGCACATGGTGATGTTCACATGGTGGCGGGTGTAACTGCTGGTCTTGACGCGAATGCCGCGCTTGAGCCCCTCTTCGCCGAGATAGGCGCCCCACGGCCACGCTGCGATCATCAGATGAATGGTGTTGCCGCGCGGCGAGACGCCCAGCTTCTTGTCGCCGATCCAGGTCAGCGGGCGGATGTAGCAGGAGTCGAAACCGTTGGCCTTGACCACGTCGATCTGGGCTTGCATAGCCTGCTCGATGGTGAAAGGAATCTCCATGCGCAGAATCTTGGCGCTGTTGAACAGGCGCTCGGTGTGATCGCGCAGGCGGAAGATGGCCGTGCCCTGGTCGGTCTTGTAAGCCCGCACGCCCTCGAAGGCGCCGCAGCCGTAGTGCAGGGTGTGGGTCAGAACGTGGACTTTGGCATCACGCCACTCCACCAACTGGCCGTCCATCCAGATTTTTCCGTCGCGATCCGACATGGATGTGGGCATGACCATGATGTGTTGTCTCCGCAGAATAAAAGAACCATTCTAGAAACTCCGCGTGGCAAACACACGCCACGCGGAGTCGGCTGGCTTACAGCGCCGCCAACGCCGCGTCGTAGTTGGGCTCGTGGGCGATTTCGTTCACCAGCTCGGTGTGCAGTACGGTGTTGTCTTTGTCGAGCACGACCACGGCGCGGGCGCACAGCCCGGCAAGCGGGCCGCCAGCGATACCCACGCCGTAGGCCTGGGCGAAACTGCGGTCACGCATTTCCGAGAGGTTGACCACCTTGTCCAGCCCTTCGGCGCCGCAGAAGCGGACCTGGGCGAAGGGCAGATCGGCCGAGATACACAGCACCACGGTGTCGGGCTTGTCGCTGGCGCGAGCGTTGAAGGTGCGCACAGATTGCGCGCAGGTCGGGGTGTCGATGGACGGGAAGATGTTGAGCACCTTGCGCTTGCCCGCGAAGTCGGCCAAGGTGCGGTCGGCCAGGTCTTTGTCGGTCAGGCGGAAATCGGGGGCTTTGCTGCCTTTGGCGGGCAATTCGCCGCTGGTGGGAACGGGGTTGCCCTGCAGATGGGTGGTGGCCATGCGAGTCTCCTTCGGGGTGTCGTCAGCGAGTGACAGAGCTTGGCATGGTAGAGGCGCCGCGACTTTTTTTCAGGCGGCGACTGCACGGGCCGAGCCGTCTTCAGGACTTGCGCGTGACTTCGGCGTGCACCTGCCCCGAGGGCACATGACGCGCGGCGGATTGCACATGCCCCGCTTGGTCGTCGAAGAAAAAATCGGGCTGAAATTCGCGCAGGAACGGCCCCTTATCCAGCCCGCCGAGAAACATGGCTTCATCGATGGTGATGTTCCAGTGCATCAGGGTGCGGACGGCGCGCTCGTGCGCCGGAGCGCTGCGCGCGGTGACCAGCGCGGTGCGCAGACGCATGGGGGTGGAGCCATCGGCGCTCGCCTTTTGCAGGCGGTGCAGGGCTTCGAGCAGGGGCTTGAATGGGCCCGGCGGCAGCGGCAGCGCGGCCTTTCGGGCTTCGTGCTGCTGGAAAGCGGGCAGACCTTCGGTCTGGAAAACGCGCTCGGCTTCGTCTGAAAACAGCACCGCGTCACCGTCGAAGGCGATGCGCACCTCATCGGGATGCGCCTCGGACGCACGCGCCGACTCGGGGTAAACCTGCGCCGCCGGATACCCGGCGTGCAGCGCAGCGCGAACATCGTCTGGCTCGGCCGACAGAAACAGATGGGCCTGCAAAGCGTGTAGATATTGATAGGGCGCGCGGCCCCGCGTGAATACGCCGCGCTCGATGGGCGTGCCGTGGTGTTTGGCGGAATTGAACACCCGCAACCCGGACACCGGGTCGTTGCGCGACAGCAGCACCACTTCCACCCGGTCGCGCTGGGCGTCGCTGGTGTTGAAGGCCAGCAGCTTGCGTACCAACTGGAACGCCACGCCGGGCTGCGCCGGGCGCTCCAGCCGGTCGAGCTGCAGCCGCATGTAGGCGGCGTCGTCGGCCTGCTCGAACACGCGGTTCTCCTCCTCGAAATCGAACAGGGCGCGGGAGGAAATCGCCACCACCAGGCGGTCGTTCAAATCAGCAGGCATGACTTATTTCACCAGGTTGTTCATCTGGATGATGGGCATCATCACGGCCAGCACGATGAGCAGCACCATGCCGCCCATGACCAGAATGAGCAGCGGCTCCAGAATGGTGGTCAGGGTCATGGCGCGGCGCTGCACTTCCTGCGCATGCTGCACCGCGGCGCGGTCGAGCATCTGCGGCAGCGTGCCGGTTTGCTCGCCCAAACGGATAAAGGTGATGAGCACGGGCGGAAAGCGCTTGTGCAGCGCCAGCGACTGCGCAAGCGTTGCGCCCTCGCGCACCAGGGCGATGGCCTCTTCCGCGTCGGCCTTGAGCAGGCTGTTGCTCAGCGTGTCTGCAGCGGCCTGCAGCGCGCGCAATATGGGCACGCCCGCCGCACCCAGAATGCCCAAGGTGCTGGCGAAACGCGCGGTGTTGATGCCGCGGATCAGCCGTCCAAACAGCGGGCTGCGCAGCATCATGGCGTCGAACGCCAGACGCGGTCCCGGCAGCTTCATGGCCTGCGCGAACACGACGCCGCCAACCGCGAGGACGATCAAAATCAGCCAGCCCCAGGCCCGCATGAAATCGGACACGGCGATGAGGCCGACGGTGAGCAGCGGCAGCTTCTGGTGCGCGCCCTGAAACACGCCGACCACCTGCGGCACGACGTAGGTGAGCAGCAGCACCACCACGGTGACGGCCACCAGCACCACGATGGCCGGATAGGCGAAGGCCTGCACCAGCTTGCCGCGCAGCGCCTGCTGGTCTTCGAGGTAGTCGGACAGCCGCTCCATCACCAGACCCAGGTCGCCGCTATCTTCGCCCGCGCTCACCAGCGCGCGGTAGATGGGCTTGAATTCGCGCGGATACTGAGCCAGCGCGTCGCCCAGGCTGTGACCAGCTGAGACTTCGCTTTTGAGGTTGGAAAGCAGATTGCCGATTTCGGCGCGGTCAGCATCTTCGGCCAGGGCGGCAAGGGCTTTCTCCACCGGCAGGCCAGACACCAACAGGCCCGCGAGCTGGCGGGTGAACAGGGTGCGTTCCTGGTTGTTGAACACCCGGCGCGCAAACCGGCGGCCGCTGGCCTGCGCCGCTTCTTCGTGAATGCCTTCGACCTGCAACGGAATGAGCCCGCGGCTGCGCAACAGGGTACGGGCGCCGCGGGCGCTGTCGGATTCGAGCACGCCGGACTGTTCGGCGCCTGCGGTGTCAAGGGCGGTGAAACGGTAGGCGGGCATGGTGGAGCAGAAATTCAATCACGCGTCACGCGCAGCAACTCGGCCAGACTGGTGATGCTGGTGTCGATATAGCGTTGCCCATCCTGGCGCATATTGCGCATCCCCGTGGCCTGGGCCAGGCGGCGCAACTCGGCCTCGGAGGCACGGGCGTGAATGGCGGCGCGCAGACCGTCGTCCACTTCGAACAGCTCGAACACGCCGGTGCGTCCGGTGTAGCCGGTGTGATTGCACGCGGGGCAACCCACGGGCACGAAACCCTGGCCGTCGGGCGACGGCACTTTGCAGGCCGGGCAGAGCTGGCGCACCAGCCGCTGCGCCAACACGCCCAGCAGCGAAGAGGCAAGCAGAAAGGGCTCGACGCCCATATCGGTCAGGCGGGTAACGGCCGAGACGGAGTCGTTGGTATGGAGTGTGGCGAGCACGAGGTGACCGGTGAGCGAGGCCTGAATGGCGATCTGCGCGGTTTCGAAATCGCGGATTTCGCCGATCATCACCACGTCGGGGTCTTGCCGCAGGATGGCGCGCAGAGCTCGGGCAAAGGTGAGGTCGATGCGGGCGTTGACCTGCGTCTGGCCGATGCCGGGCAGGTCGTACTCGATCGGGTCTTCCACCGTCATGATGCTGGTGGTGCTGGCATCGAGTCGGCTCAGCGCCGAGTACAGCGTGGTGGTCTTGCCGCTGCCGGTCGGGCCGGTGACCAGCAAAATGCCGTGCGGCGCGCGAATGAGGGCATCGAAGTGGTCGAGCATGTCGGGCGCCATGCCCACGGCGCGCAGATTCAGCCGCGCCGCCGATTTGTCGAGCAAGCGCAGCACGGCGCGTTCGCCATGCGCGCAAGGCAGGGTGGACACGCGCACATCGAGAGTGCGGCCGCCGATGCGCAGGGCGATGCGGCCGTCCTGAGGCAGACGCTTTTCGGCGATGTCGAGCTGCGAAAGAATCTTGATGCGCGAAATCAGCGCGCCATGCAGCGCCTTGTTGGGCCGCACCACTTCGCGCAGCGTGCCGTCCACGCGAAAGCGCACCACCGAAGCGGTTTCATAGGGCTCGATGTGAATGTCCGAAGCCCCTTCGCGCGCGGCCTGGGTGAACAAGACGTTGAGCATGCGGATGATGGGCGCGTCGTCGGCGGCTTCGAGCAGGTCTTCCACCGCGGGGATGTCCTGCATCAGCCGGCCCAGATCGACGTCGCCCTCCACTTCGCTGATGACCGACGCGGCGCTGCCATCGCGGGCAGCGTAGGCCGCGCCGATGCGCGCCTGCAGGTCTTCAGCGGTGGTGCGGTGCACCGCGCACAGCACATGCTGGCGCTGCACCTCGGCCAGCGCCGCGGGCCGCGTGGCCTCGCACATCCAGAGTTCGACGCCCTGGCCGTCGTCTTCGGCCAGCACCGCCTGGTCGCGGCAGAAGGTATAGGGCAAGGGATGACGCACGGACATGGCGAGCGGTCGTTCAGTGCTGCGGCGTGAGGATGACGCGCAGTTGCTTGCCCTGCACCTCGGTGACGTAGCGCGTGGTCTGAGTCAGGTTGAAAATCACCCGGGTCTTGCCCTGGTCATCAACCACGCTGGCAGACTGCAGCGGCCCCAGATCAAAGCTCTGGCTCTTGCTGCTGAGCTGCGAATGGGCGCCCTGAAAATCGAGCACCAGCCGAATCGGATCGCTCAAGGTGAATGCGGTGGGCGGGGCGGCCAGGGGCTGAGAAAAGCCGAGTTCCACCACGGTCGCGTCAGCCTTGCTCTTCGCCTGAAGGCTCTGCAGGGCATTGGCTGCACCGGGCGCAGCGGGTGGCATGGCGAGGGACGTGGGCGAAGGCGCCGCGGCAGCGCTGCTGGCTGCGCCCAGCGACATGGGGGGCGTGGGCGCTGCCCCCGTATCGCCTTGAAGGGACGGCAGCACCGGCCCCGGCATCTCGGGCATGCCGAACTGCGCGGGCAGTTGCGCCCTGTCCTGCATGCCGCGCATGGTGTCGTAGCGTTGCTGGCTCAGCGCGTTGCCCTGATCTTCGGTGCGCACCACGATAGGCCGCAGGAACACCATCAGATCGGTCTTCTGCGCCGTGCGCGAATTGGAGCGGAACAGCGCGCCCAGCCCGGGAATGTCGCCCAGGCCCGGAATCTTGCTGTTGTTCTGGCTCACGTTGTCCTGCATCAGCCCCCCGAGCACGATGGTCTGGCCGTCGTTGACCAGCACGGCGGTCTGGATGGAGCGTTTGTTGGTGATGATGCCCGCCGCGTTGGTGGTGCTGGAAATGCTCGACACCTCCTGATAGACATCCATCTTGATCGCGCCGCCCGCGGTAATCTGCGGCCGCACTTTCAAGGTCAGGCCGACGTCCTTGCGCTCGATGGTCTGGAACGGCGTGACGGTGGCGCTCGATCCGGTTTGCGCATACTGGCCGGTGACGAAGGGCACGTTCTGGCCGACAACGATCTTGGCCTCTTCGTTGTCGAGGGTCATCAGGTTGGGCGCGGAAAGAATATTGGCGCCGTCCTGCGTCTGCAGAAAGTTCGCCAGCAGACCCAACGTGGCCATGCCCGCCACGTTGTGCAGAATGCCGATGTTCAAGCCATTGGGGATGGCCAGCGAACCGCTGGCGAGCGCCGTTGCCGCCGAACTGCCGCCGCCGGAAATGGCCGCCTGCAGATTGATGATGTTCGAGCCGCCGGTGCCGTAATTGCTGCCGCCGATGATGGCATTCTGATTGCCCGCGCTGCCGGCGATGGCCTGCCACTGAATACCGAGTTGCGCCGCCTTGTTGGCGTCGACCTCGGCGATCAGCGCCTCGACATAAACCTGCGCCCGGCGCACGTCGAGCCGCTCGATCACCCGGCGCAGTTGCATGTAAACCGGCTGCGGCGCGTTGATGATGAGGGCATTGAGCGAGTTGTCGGCATAAACCGTGCCGCCCTGCGGCAAGGTTACCGTCGAGTCGCTGCTGGTGGCGGCGAATTCCGGCGCCTGGCCCAGCCCCGGGCTGGTGGCGCCGGACGACCCATAAGAAGATGAGTTGCTGTTGTTGCTGCCGCCACTCATCGACTGCGATCCCCCCTGCGGTTTGACCTGCGACTGCCCGCCCGCAGCGCTGCCCGTGCCTTGCGCTGCCAGCACCCCGCGCAGGGTGCGCGCCAGATCGGCCGCATTGGCATTGCGCAGATAGACCACATGGATGTTGTCCTGATCATTTTGCGGCCGGTCGAGGCGGCGGATCATCTGCTCGATCTCGGCGAGTTGTGCGCCATTGGTGGCCCGCACGATGAGCGAGTTGCTGGCCGTCTCCGGCAGGATGACCGCACGCATGGCCCCGCTGCCAGCGACGGCTGCCTGCACACCGGGGGTGCCCGGGCCGCTCGAGGTGACCGTCTGCATGTCGATGAGCTTTTGCAACGTGGGCGCCAGATCGCTGGCCACCGCGTAGGTCAGCGGTACGACGGTGACTTCGGTGCCGGTGGGCACGTCGAGCGCGGCGATGATGCGCGCGATGCGCTTGAGGTTGTCGGCATAGTCGGTCACAACCAGCGCATTGCCGGAGGGGCTGACGTTGATGGTGTTGTTGGGCGAGATCAGGGGCCGCAACACGGGCAGCAGGCTGCTGGCCGAGGCATTGCGCAACTGGAAGATCTGCGTGACCACCTGATCGCCACGACCGGGAATGCGAGAAGGCGCCAGCCCGACGCCCACCGGCCCGCTCTGCAGCTTGGCGTCGGCCTCGGGCACGACCTGAAACACGCCGTCATGCTCCACCACGGCAAAGCCGGCCAGGCGCAACTGCGTGAGCAGCGCCTGGAAGACTTTCTGCGGCGGCACCGGTTTTTCGAATTGAATAGTGACCTGGCCCTTCACCCGCGGATCGACGATGAAGTTGCGCCCGGTTGCCGCGGCCACCGCCTGCACCGCGCTGGCGATGTCGGCGTTGACCAGGTTGATGGTGAGATCCCCATTGGCGCTACGTTTGGCTTGATCGGTCTTGCCCGCCATGCCTGAGGGCGCCTGCGCCATCACCGGTTGCAGCATGAGCAAAGGAACGAGCAGCAAGGCCACCACGCGGCCGATCCTGCGGCTGATCCCGCTGCGGGCATGAGAATTGGGGTTCAAGTCGGGATGCATCACGGCGTTCCTTGATTCTTGTCGTGTTCTGTGGCGGTCGGAGTGTCGTCGAATTCAGTCGAATTCAAATGGCGATTCGCACATGGTCACCCTCGCGACGTCCGAGGAGCGACAGCAGATTCGCCATCGCCGCTTCGTTGCCAGGCGCCGCCCGGCCGGTGCCGAGAAATTGCAGGGCCTGACCGTTCCAGACCCCTTTGCCCTGCAACAACAGGGGCCCTTTGCTGCTTTGCAGATCGACTTGCGCATCGGCGCCCTGCCCGGTGATGCTCAGGGTATAGCTGCCGATGGGCGCCACCACACTCAGGCGGGATGCCACATCCGGCAGATCGATCTGCACCTGCCCCCCGATCCGCATCCGCCCGGCGACCGATTCTAGGAGCAGGCCACGCAAGGTGAATTGCGCCTGTCCCCGTAGCGCAACGGTATTCCAGGGAGTGCCCAGCCCGTCGAGCACCGATAGCGGCAGCATGCCCTGCCAGGGGGCATCTGGCGCGCCCCCCGCCGGGCGCAGCGCCACGGTGGTCTGCGACCAGCCGAGCTGGGTGCTGATCTGCAGCGGCTGCGGCGAGACCTTGGGCCAGTCGATCTGCGCCAGCAGTCGGCCGCGCCAGAGATTGCCCAGACCGATAGTCCAGTGCAAGGTGCCGGGCAGCACGGTGGCGCCGCGGCTGCCCGCCCCGCCTTCGAGCACCAGCAGCGCCGAGCCGTCGCGCCAGGTGCCTTGCGCCTGAGCGAGCAAGACGTGCTGACCGCTGGCCTTCCACACCGCCGCGCTCAGCCAGCTGGCCGGGGCCTGCCACAGCAGCGCCCACAGCACGCCCAGCAAAGCCGCCAGCCACAACCAGCGGCGGCTGAAGGCGCGTTGGCGTTTGACCGGTTTGCGGGATGATGAACGCCCGCGTGACGAAGACTTGGACGAGCGTTTGCCGGAAGACGCCGCAGCGCGCGCCGGGTCGGGAGATTTGGGTGCGCTGGCCATTCATCCGCCACCCGATCCTTGCCGCGACAGGTGCACCGTGCCGCTGAGCGCGCCGTCCGGGCCGAGCTTGAGATCGGCGCCGTCCACCTGCGCCGACCAGTCGCGTCGCGCCGTTTGCGCCAGCGCCGCCAGGGTGGCCGGTCGCAGCGCAGAGAGATCCAGCGTCACCTCGCCCGGCAGCACCTGCGCCTGAACCTTGGCGCCCGGATCGACACGCTTGAACCAGGCCACGATGGCCGCCTGCAGATCGCCGCTGAATACCGGGGCAGAAGGCGCATTGCGCAGAGCGGCGATCTGCTGACCGTCCTGCTGCAGGGTTTGCAACTGCTGCTGCAGGCTGACGATGCGCTGCGGCGCGGTTTGCAGGGTATGCCAAGCGGGTTTGATCGCCAGCAGCCACAGCAGCGCAACCAGCACCAGCACCGCGGCAGAGCCGATCAGCACGCGCTCGCGCGGCGACATGGCGGCCCAGCGCTGACGCCCGAGCGCCACCGTCTGCGGCAGGCCCCGGTACCAGAGCCCCGACAACGTCGCCATGCGGCCGCCTTGCGTCGCGCTCATTGCGCCGCTCCCGTCACACTCAGCACATCGCCCTGCGCCACACAGGACAGGCCGGCCGGAGTGCACCTTGCTGCCGCCTGCGCGGCCGCGTCACCCGGCAGACTGAGCTGCAACTGGCCCGGGCTGAATTTCAGCACCGTGGGCACGATGCCCGGCGGCACCACCACGCTGGCGCGCCCCATGAGCACGTCGAGATCGCCATCTCCGGGACGGCCGGTGCGCAGGCGCGCGTCGTTGAGCGCGCGCTGCACCTGCAGGCGCGCATCGAGTATGGCGGGCACACCGGGCAGCGCCTCGGCGGCCGTGGTGTCGAGCTTTTGTCGCAACTGACTTTCCTGCCGTGAAAGTTTGAAAGCGGCGGCATTCATGCCCACCAACTGCACCACCGCCAGCAGCCCCAGCAGGGCGCCGACACGTCGCCAGGCGGGTGTGGTGAGTTGCTCCATCACCCCGGCCCAACCTCGCGACAACGCGTGTTTGGGCGCCAGGTCGAACTGCCGCAGATTCCACGGCGACTGCGCTGCCCGCGCCATCCAGCCGGCGTCGCTGAGCGTGGCCGGTGTGAGTTCAGGCGGCAGATCGAGCCAGCTGAGTTGGGGCTGCGCCTGATCTTGCACCCAGAGATGTTCGGGCGTAACGGGCAGTGGCAGCGCCTGCGGCGCGGCGGCGTCAGCCGCGAGGATGAGCGGCAGCCAGGCCGCCTCGCCCTGCAGGTCGCGCCACAGCAGACGCGGGCCTTGCCCGGAAGTTTGCAGCAGCGCGTCGCCCGGTGCCAGCAAGGCGGCTTCGGGAACGATTTTCTCCGGCTCCTGCCCGGCCTGAGCGAGATCGGCAATCGCCTGCTGCAGCGCGGCCTTTTGCACCGCACAGGCCAGCGTGACGCTGCCGTCTTCGGCGAGCGGCCCGACACTCAAATGCAGTAGCCCCGCGTCCTGCAGCAGACGGTCTTCGAGCGCCCCGTTGAGTGCGGCCTGCAGCCGGGAAGGCGCCATGGCGGGCAGCGTCGCCGCCATGACCGAGGCGTCGAGCGCATCGACCACGGCTACCACCCGGGCGCCACGCGGCAGCAGCGCAACTTGCTCCCGACCGGCCGATTGCAGTTTGCCGTTGGCGCTCAGCAGCACGTACTCCAGCTCCGGCAGCGGGTGCGCGGTAGCCAGGGGCGGCAGGCGGAGAACCAGGGTTTGCATGATGGCGGCGATTGTAGAGAGGCTTTGTTGCAGTAAAGGTACAGGAAATACGCGATGTTGCAATGCATTCCTCAATCGCGTTTTGCGAAAGAAATCAGTTTGCTCCCTGTTCGACCTCAGGGGCAGCCGCCAACCAGGGGGGCACGCGCTGGATGCGCACCACTTGCGAGAACACCCCGGCCCGCTGAATCAGCGCGCGTTCGGCGTATTCCAGCTTGTCGATGCGCACACGGGCAATGGCGTCGAAGTAGCCGGTGGCCACGCTCACCAGTTGCGGATTGACGGTTGCGCCTTGCGGCAGCAGGGTTGAAATATCGCCCAGATTGCGAAAATACGCGCGCTTGCGCGCCTCGACCAATGCCTGCGCCGTATCGGCGCTCACCCCGAGCACGGCAGCGAGCACCTCCGGGCTGGCGGTGTTGGCGTTGACCGGCGTGGCCTGCGGCAGCAGGGTGACGGCGGAGGCGAGCTTGGGCAGGGCCTGCGCCACGGTGGGGCCCAGCCGCGCCAAATCCTGCAATTGCTGCAGCGGCAGTGGCGAATTTGCAACATTTGTCTGCGCCGCAGCGCCGATGGGGTTGCTCGCCGCCACGCCATTGGCGATGGTGGCCGCCACGTTGGACGGCAGTTGCAACGCGGCGCACAGGCGCTGGAAGGCCAGCAGCGCCTGCGGATCGATCGTCCCGGCCGGAGCCAGATCGCGCAGATTGAAACGGCTTTGCGCATCGACGATGCGCCCTTCGAGCCAGGCGTCGGGCAGGCCCGCACTGTCTTGCCCGCGCGCGGCGAGAAAGGTCGACAGCCGCGCCTCGGCCAGCGGCACCGACCAGGGCTCGCCGAGGTAATCGGCCGTCGAGGTCATGGCGTCTTCGCGCAGAATCAGCCGCGCCCAGTCGATCGCGCCGCGCAAAATCCAGCGCGCCTGCGTCTGTTCGCGCGCGGTCTGCTCGCGGGCGATGGCGCTCCACTGACTCCAGAACATGCTAGAGACCATCACCGCAGCCAGCGCGGCAATCAGCATGGCGGTGATCAGCGCCGCGCCGCTTTGATGCCCGGCTTGATACTTGGTCGAGCGCCTCACTGGACTACCCTCCTCACTAGTCTCGACTCCCCAAGGGAGTTGAGCGCTCCTCCGGAGCGGCCGTGCGGAGCGCTCATTCGCGGTCGTCCAGCAAAAAGTCGCGCTGCAAATCGCCCGTCAGCAGCTTGTCGGCGAACTGCAGCTGCAGGCGCACGGCCGCCGGGGTCGTCGCGCTGGCGGCCAGCGTGTTGGCGGCGGCCGTCGCGGCGCTGGCCGATGCGGCCGGCGTGTTGCTGCTGGCGTTAGCCACATTGGCCGCCGTACCGGCATTGACCCAGGCGCCCGATTGCTGCAGCAGCCCGATACCGGCGTAGCGATAGAACTGGATCTGCATGCTCATCACGCCGGGCAGAATGGTCAGCAAAGGCGCGGTGGAGTTTTGCAAGGCCGACTGCAAGACGGCGCGGCTGTCGGTGGGCGCGCTGGCACTGCGCTTGAGCGCGCCGTCCTGCACCGTCCAGCGCACCACCTGCAGCTCGCCCGCATTCGGCGGCAGGCCGACGCCCGCGCCGACATCGGCGCGCACATCGCCGCCCAACGGTTGCGCGGGACGGCGCACGATGAACAGCCCGCCGCCGAGCACGCTCACCGCAGGCAGTCCGGGCCCCTGCGACACCGCATGGCGCAGGTCGTCGCCCAGCTGCTGCATGCCGTCGGCCAGACGCGAACTGGTGGTGAACGCGCGGCTGGCGTCGTCGCGGCTGTGCGCCACCGCGTCCAGCCCGCGCCAGCCCAGCACCGCCACCACCGCGAGAATGGTGACCGCAACCAGCAGCTCGATCAGGGTGAAACCCCGCTGTGCCGAAACAGGCGCCCGGTTCACTTACAGATTCCCGATGATGGTGACCACCTGCCACGCGCTCCAGCCGCTGGCATCGAGCACGTTGACCTGCACGCGGCGGAAGTTGGGGTTGGGCGTGGGCATCACATCCACCGCCACGGTGAACGGCACATTCGCCTGCGTGCAGGCGCTGGTGCTCTGTCCCACTGCGAGAAAGGTTTTGCTCAGGCGTTGATCGACCAGAAAATTCTGCGCGCACTGCTCGGCCAGAACGGTCATGCGATAGCGCTGCGCGTTGTCGGCCACGCCGCCTGCGGCACGCATGGCCGCCAGCAGCGCAATGGCCACCACCGCCAAAGCCACCAACACTTCGAGCAGGGTGAATCCGCGGGAGCTTGCCCCCACGCTTGCCGCTGACGCGGCGGCACTGCCCCCCGAGGGGGCTGGCCCAGCCTTGGGGCGGCCCGGCGGCTGGGCCGACCTATTCAATGGGGGCGCTGGAACGCGAAGGGGTCCGCACATCATGATCGGCTGCGACTGACCACAAAAGGCGCAAAGCCGTCGGTTTCGATGCTGTCGCGCTCCGCGCCATCAGACAGCACCAGGCGGATCGGGCCGCCCACCGGCTCGGAGCCGAACAGCAACCAACTCGGCGGCGTGCCCAGACTGCGCACCCCACCCTCGCTCAGACTCACCGACACCGTACCCGCCGAGTAAGCCGCCTCGCGCGGCTCGCCGCCTAGCGCGGTGCGCCAATCCTGCGGGGGAATTTCGCGGCCGCCGCCCACCCAGGGCCAGAGCCGCGGACGCAGCAGGTCGGAGTCCACCGGCTCCCAACCCTGCGGCCCGATCTGCACAAAGGCATAGCCCCTCGGCCCGCTGGCCCAGGCCAGGGGCACGCCGGTTTCGGCGGCGTGTTGACGTGCGGCATCGAACAGTGCCGACAGCCGCTGCGCCTCACGCTGCATCTGCGCATTTTCGGAAGGCGGCAAGGCAAAAGCCGCCATCGCCGTGACCATGCCCACGATGATCAGCGCCACCAGCATTTCGAGTAGGGTGAATCCCCACGCTCGCCGCCGGCGCGGCGGCCTTGCCCTCAGGACGCAGCCGGGCTTATTGCCAGCTGCCAATGTCGGCATTCGCCCCTTCTCCGCCGGGTTTGCCGTCTGCGCCATAGCTGAACACATCCACCGGACCTTTCACGCCCGGGTTGAGATATTGATAGGGATTGCCCCACGGATCGGTCGGCAGCTTTTCGAGATAGGGCTTCCAGTTGTTGGGAATCGGCGGCGTGGTGGGTTTGACCACCAACGCCTGCAAGCCCTGCTGCTGGGTGGGGTAAATGCCGTTATCCAGTTTGTACAACTTGAGCGCCTGCATGATGGTGGCGATATCCGTCTTGGCAGCCGTTTGCCGCGCCTCGTCGGTGCGGCCCATGATGTTGGGCACGATGAGCGCCGCCAGCACGCCCATGATGACCAGCACCACCATGAGCTCGATCAGCGTGAAACCGCGCGCTTTGCGACGGGCCGCGGGCACGCGCAGCACCTCGGATGAAACCCCCTTCAAACCATCATTCATCGACTTCCACCTTTTGAAAAGCGCCGGGCGCGCCCTCGGTTTTTCCGCCTTGCTGATGACTCGTTGCAACAAGACGGCGCGAAGACACGTTCTGCGCGGATAATAAGTGTCTCATGTTGCGCACCTCACCCTCATTCCCTGCGCCCAGTGGCGTTTCTACCCGCGGCAGCCGCCGGGCCGCGGCGCTGCTGAGCGTCGTTCTCGCCTTCGCCTGCGCAGCGCTGGCAGTGACCTGGGTGCTGCGACTGGTCGCCTCGCCGCAAACGGTTCCCGCTGATGCCCAACTCATCGGCGCGCTGTCGCCCGAGCAGGCCGCGCAGCAGGCCGCGCGCCTGTTTGGCGCCACACCGGTGGGCGCGGCCAGCGCACCCGCCGCACCCAGCCGCTTTCGGCTGTACGGGGTGATTGCCGGGGGCGATACCGGCTCGGCGCTGATTGGCATCGACGGCCAACCGCCCCGCGCCGTCGGCGTGGGAGACGCCATCGCACCGGGCGTGATTTTGCGCGCCACCGGCTACAAAATGGTCTGGCTGGAACGTGACGGCGTGCGTGAGGAACTCAAAATGGATCCGCAGGGCGCTCAGGTCGGAGCCATCGGCTTCCCCGGCGTCGCACCCCGTCTGCCGCAATTTACCCCGCCCGCGCTGGCGCCGCCGGGTATTGCACCGGCCAGTATCGCGCCGCCTACGGTGGATAACGAGAGATAAGGCCGAGGCTGCGTGGCCGCTGCCGCCCCGACAGGCGGGGCGTTTTTATAATGCCGTCATTGTTCTGCGCCTGTTTGCCCCCATTTAAGGCGTGAATTCTGGATTTGAAACGCCGATTTTCCTGGCGCCCCTATTTTGACGAGGTTTCCATCATGCCGATCTACGCTTACAAATGTGATGCCTGCGGCCACACCCTGGACGCGCTGCAAAAAATGTCCGATGCCCCGCTGACCGTCTGTCCGCATTGCGGCAAGCCTGCGCTGCACAAACAGGTCACCGCGGCGGGTTTCCAGCTCAAGGGCTCGGGCTGGTACGCCACCGACTTCAAGGGCGGCGGCGCGGCGGCAACATCGACAGCGGCTGCAGCGTCTTCCTCCGACAGTGCCGCGCCCCCGGCCTGCGGCGCCTCGTGTGCCTGCCATTAAATTCATCCTCTCCAGGGCTGTGATCCACCCGCCCTGCCCCTTTCCTCAACCCCAAGCCTTCCGCGCCCCGGAAGGCTGTTTCATTCCATGAGCCTGAAAAGTATTTTCATCGCCGGCATGCTGGTCTGGCTGCCGCTGACCATCACCATCTGGGTGCTGTGGCAGTTGCTGGCCGTGTTCGACGGCATCTTCCGGGCCATGGTCAGCGCGCTGAGCACGGTGGCGCCCGGCCTGGCCCCGGCGCTGGACAAACTGGTGAACATTCCCGGCGTGGGCGTGGTCTTGGTGCTGGCGGCCATTTTTCTCACCGGTCTGGCTGTAGCCAATATGGTGGGGCAGTGGTGGCTGGCCCGCTGGGACGGGTTGATGGCGCGCATTCCACTAGTCAAGACCATTTACAGCAGCGTCAAACAGGTGTCGGACACGCTGTTTTCCAGCAGCGGCAACGCCTTCCGCAAAGCCTTGCTGGTGCAATATCCGCATCAGGGCTCGTGGACCATCGCCTTTATGACCGGTACGCCGGGCGGCGAGGTTGCAGGGCATCTGCAGGGCGATCATGTCAGTGTGTACGTTCCCACCACACCCAATCCGACCTCCGGCTTTTTTCTGATGTTTCCGCGCAGCGAGGTGATCGAGCTGCAGATGAGCGTGGACACTGCGCTCAAATACATCATTTCCATGGGTGTGGTCGTGCCGGGCGGGCCGAACAATCCGCAAGTGCATTGAGCGCCCGAGCTCCCATCCTTTCCCTACCTGCCCCCTGCGCGCCGAAGCCGCAGGACCGTTTTCCGAAAGTACCTCTCCAACATGAGTCTGCGTAGCCAATATTGCGGTCAGGTGACCGAAGCCCAACTGGGGCAAACTGTTTCACTGTGCGGCTGGGTGCATCGCCGTCGCGACCACGGCGGGGTGATTTTCATCGACCTGCGCGACCGCGAGGGCCTGGTGCAGGTGGTGTGCGACCCCGACCGCGCCGCCATGTTCGCCACGGCCGAAGGCCTGCGCAACGAGTTCTGCGTGCAGGTGCAGGGGCTGGTGCGGCCGCGACCTGCTGGCACCGAAAACGAGGGCATGACCTCGGGCAAGATCGAGGTACTGTGCCACGACATCACCGTGCTCAACGCCTCGGTCACCCCGCCCTTCCAGCTCGACGACGACAACCTGTCGGAGACCACGCGGCTGACCCATCGCGTGCTCGACCTGCGCCGTCCGCAGATGCAGCACAACCTCAAGCTGCGCTATCGCGTTGCAATGGCGGTGCGCCGCTTCCTCGACGGCCAGGGCTTCATCGACATCGAAACCCCCATGCTCACCAAGAGCACGCCCGAAGGCGCGCGTGACTATCTGGTGCCCAGCCGCGTGCACGACGGCGAGTTCTTCGCCCTGCCGCAGTCGCCGCAGCTGTTCAAGCAGATGCTCATGGTCGCGGGCTTCGACCGCTATTACCAGATCACCAAGTGCTTCCGCGACGAAGACCTGCGCGCCGACCGTCAGCCCGAATTCACCCAGATCGACTGCGAGACTTCCTTCCTGAACGAGCAGGAAATCCGCGATCTGTTCGAGACCATGATCCGCGGCGTGTTCAAAGATGTGCTCGACATCGAGCTCGCCAACCCCTACCCGGTCATGACTTATGCGGAGGCCATGGCCCGCTTCGGCTCCGACAAGCCCGATCTGCGCGTCAAGATGGAGTTCACCGAACTCACCGATGTGATGGCCGACGTGGACTTCAAGGTGTTCTCCGGCCCGGCCACCACCCCCGGCGACCGCGTGGTCGCGCTGCGCGTGCCCGGTGGCGGGGAGATGAGCCGCAGCGAGATCGACGCCTACACCGAGTTCGTCAAGATCTACGGCGCCAAAGGCCTGGCCTGGATCAAGGTCAACGATGTTAGCAAGGGCCGCGATGGTCTGCAGTCGCCCATCGTCAAGAACCTGCACGACGCCGCGATTACCGCCGTCCTGCAGCGCAGCGGCGCGCAAAACGGCGACCTGCTGTTCTTCGGCGCCGACAAGTCCAAGGTCGTGGCCGACGCCATCGGCGCCCTGCGGGTCAAGATCGGCCACAGCGAATTCGGCAAGAGCCACGGCCTGTTCGAGAACGTCTGGAAGCCGCTCTGGGTGGTCGATTTCCCCATGTTCGAGTTCGACGAGGACAACCAGCGCTGGGCCGCCGTGCATCACCCCTTCACCGCGCCGAAGGACGGCCATGAAGAACTGATGGACACGGCCCCCGAGAAGTGCATCGCCAAGGCCTACGACATGGTGCTCAACGGCTGGGAGATCGGCGGCGGCTCGGTGCGCATCCACCGCGCCGAAGTGCAGAGCAAGGTGTTCTCCGCGCTCAAGATCGGCCCCGACGAGGCCCGCGCCAAGTTCGGCTTCCTGCTCGACGCGCTGCAATACGGCGCCCCGCCGCACGGCGGCATCGCCTTCGGCCTGGACCGCATCGTCACCATGATGACCGGCGCCCAGAGCATCCGCGACGTCATCGCCTTCCCCAAAACCCAGCGCGCCCAGTGCCTGCTGACCAACGCGCCCAGCCCGGTGGATGAGAAGCAGTTGAAGGAGTTGCACATCCGCCTGCGCAATCCGCAGCCGAGCATGTAAGAGGACGGCCTTGATGCCCCGAATCGACGATTCCACCCATGACCAAGAGGCCGGTGTGCTGGACGGCACGCTCGACGCCACTCGCATCGACGACACCCGCATCAAGGCGGTGCGGGCTTTGATCTCGCCAGCTGTGCTGCTGGAAGAACTGCCGGTCACGCCGCAGATCGAGGCCGTGGTCGAGCAAGGCCGCGCCGCAGTCGCGAATGTGCTGCACGGGCGCGATGACCGGCTGGTGGTTGTGGTCGGGCCATGCTCCATTCACGATCACGATCAGGCCATCGACTATGCGCGCCGCCTGCAAGCCACGGCGGCCGATCTGAGCGACGCGCTCATTGTGGTGATGCGGGTGTATTTCGAGAAGCCGCGCACCACCGTGGGCTGGAAGGGTTATATCAACGACCCGCGGCTGGATGGCAGCTTCCGCATCAACGAGGGTCTGCAGCGCGCGCGCCAGTTGCTGCTGGAGATCAATTCGCTGGGTTTACCGGCGGGCACCGAGTTTCTCGACCTGCTGTCGCCGCAGTATTTCAGCGACCTGATCGCCTGGGGCTCCATCGGCGCGCGCACCACCGAAAGCCAGAGCCACCGCCAGCTTGCTTCGGGGCTGAGTTGTCCCGTGGGCTTCAAGAATGGCACCGACGGCGGGGTGCAGGTGGCGGCCGATGCCATGGTGTCGGCCGCCAGCGGCCATGCCTTCATGGGCATGACCAAGATGGGCGTGGCGGCGATTTTCGAAACCCGCGGCAATGCGGATTGCCACGTCATCCTGCGCGGCGGCAAGGCGCCGAACTTCGACGCCGCATCAGTCAACGCCGCCTGCGCCGCGCTGGCCAAAGCCGGGCAGCGCGAACAGGTGATGATCGACTGCTCGCACGCCAATTCGGCCAAGCAGCCGCGCAAGCAGATGGAGGTGGCCGCCAGCATCGCCGAGCGCATCGCCGCAGGCGAGCGGCGCATCCTGGGCGTGATGGTCGAGAGCCACCTGCGCGAAGGCCGGCAGGATCTCAAGCCGGGTCAGCCGCTGGCGCCGGGCATATCCATCACCGACGCCTGCCTGGGCTGGGACGACACCGTGCCGTTGTTGCGCGCTCTGGCCGATGCAGTGCGCAAGCGGCGCGAACTCTGAGATTTACTGGCTTTTTGCGTCGGGAAAGAACAGCGGCTCGCCGCCGATTTTGTAGCCGGCGATCGCCTGCTGGCCTGCCGGGCCGGTGATCCAGTCGATGAAGGCGCGGCCCTGCGCCGCCTTGACTTGCGGATGCTTGGCCGGATTGACCAGCATCACGCCGTAAGGATTGAACAGTGCCTTGTCGCCTTGCAACACGATGGTCAGGTCACCGCGGTTCTTGAACGCCAGCCAGGTGCCGCGGTCGCTCAGGGTGTAGGCGTTCAGCGCCGCTGCGGTGTTGAGCGCCTGTCCCATTCCCGCGCCGATTTCGCGGTACCACTTGCCGCGGCCTGCAGCGACCGGGTCGATTCCGGCCTGCTTCCACGCGCGCAGCTCCGCGGCATGCGTGCCGCTCTTGTCCCCGCGCGAAATGAACAGGGCTTGGCTCGAAGCGATCCGGCGCAAGGCCTCCGACAAGGTCTTGACTTGCATGACCCCGGCCGGATCGGACTTGGGCCCGACGAGCACGAAATCGTTGTACATCACGTCACGCCGGTCCACGCCCCAGCCTTCGGCGACGAAGCGGTCTTCCGCGGCGCGATCGTGCACGAACACCACGTCGGCATCGCCGCGCCGGCCGATGTCCAGCGCCTGTCCCGTCCCCACCGCCACCACCTTCACCGCGATGCCCGTGTCGCGGGTGAATAGCGGCAGGATGTGGCCGAACAGACCCGATTGCTCGGTGGAGGTCGTCGAGGCGACGACGATGCTGGGCGGCATCTGCGCCCCGGCGGCGAGCGACGCGAGTCCGAGCGCCGCAGCGGCGATCAGACGGATGAATGGCAAATGCAATCGCGTGAACATGCGTAGTCTCCTGGGGGAATGGCGCCGAGGCGCTGTGGGTTGAGTGATTGCGGTGCGCAAAAGGTCTGCAACTGGCCGTGATCCAGCCGCAGCACGCGCTGCGCCAGCGCGATTTCCTCTGGGCGGTGGGTGCTGAGCACCACGGTGATGCCTAGCGCGGCGAGTTCCTGCACGTCTTGCAGGATGGCTACGCTGGCTTGCGGGTCGAGATGGCTGCACGGCTCGTCGAGCAGCAGCAGCGCGGGTTGCATCATCCAGGCGCGTGCCAGCGCCAGCCGCTGACGCTGGCCGGAAGACAGGCTGGCGGCGCTTTGCCGCCCCCGGCTGTGCAGCCCGGCGCGGATCAGCGCGGCCTCGATCAAACCGGGGTCTGATCCGCGCCCGGTCAAGGCCAGGCGCAGGTTGTCCGTCACCGTGCCGCGCAGCATGGGCGTGTGTGCAAACACCATGGCCTGCCCCGGATAGGCCATGCCCTCCAACGGCGGCTCCTGTCCGGCAAAGAGCAAGCGACCGCAGGTGGGCCGCTCCAGGCCGTGGATGAGGCGCAACAGGCTGGTCTTGCCCGACCCATTGGGCCCGATCACCGCGGTGATGCCGCCGCGCGCGATCTGCAGATCGAGACCCCTCAGCACCCAGTTCGTCCCGCGGCGCAAACCCACGCCCTGCAGGCTGATGGGAAACAGCGCCGCGCAAGCCACGTCAGCGCCGCAAGAGCCGTTCATGCGCCCTCCCCATAGCGCGCCGCCGCATACTGCCGCAACAGGGCCGCAGCCGCATTGACCCCCAGCACCAGCGTCATCAGCACCGCGCCCAGCGCCAGCGCCAACGGCAGGTCGCCCTTGCTGGTTTCCAGCGCGATGGCCGTGGTCATGGTGCGGGTGTAGCCCTCGATATTGCCGCCTGCAATCATCACCGCACCCACCTCGGACACGGCGCGGCCAAACCCGGCCAGGGCGGCCACCACTAAGGCATGGCGACAATCCCACAGCAGCCAACGCACGCGCTGCAGCGCCCCCAGGCGCAAGGAACGCAGCGTGTCGCCGTGCAGCCGCCAGGATTCGGCAACGATCTGCCGCGTGACGGCGGCGATCAGCGGCGTGGTGAGTATGGTCTGCGCCAGCACCATGGCCGGCACGGAAAACAACAGCCCCAGTTCACCCAGCGGCCCGCTGCGCGACAACAGCAGATACACCAGCAGACCGACGATGACCGAAGGCAGCCCGAGCAGGCTGTTGAGCAGCGCCACCACCACGCCGCGCCCGGTAAACGCATGCACCGCCAGCCACGCACCCAGCGGCAAGCCCAGCGGCAAGCCCAGCAGCAGACCGAGCAGCACGCTGGCGCCGCTGACGCGCAGCGACACGCCGACGATGTGCCAAGTGGCCGCATCGCCCGCGGCCAGCAAGTGCCAGACCTGGGAGAACATGGGTGGAAGGAATGAGCGAAAGAGCGATGTACATTTGGATACTATCGCAACGCACCGTTTCTTTCATCGCGCTGTCCGCCGTGTTGGCGACCGCATACGGCTTTAGCGCCGCGCGGCGGCAAAGGCACGCCAGAACGCCTCGTCCTGCGTCTGGGTGAAGTTGATGCGCATGCGGGTGGAAGGCTGCTGCTGCGGGTCGAACAGGTGGCCGGGCGCGAGCAGATAACCGGCGTCGAGCAGGCGCTGTGACAGCGTGGCCGTGTCCACGCCGGTGTCCACCCAACCCAGCAGGCCGCGTGGCGGGGTGACGAAGCGACAGCCCGCTTTCTCGGCCAGCCGCACCGCGCGTGCACGCGCCGCGTCCAGCCGGTCGCGTACCTGTTGCGTGGTGCGCCGCAACTGCCCCTGTCCCAGCACATGGGCGAGCACCCGCTCGGTGAGGGTGGGGGTGGTGAGCACGGCGAGCAACTTTTGATCGATCAGACGGTCGATGACGGCGGGCGCCGCCGCGACAAAGCCCACACGCCAGCCGGGCGCGAGGATTTTGGAGAACCCGCTGAGATAAATGGTGTGCTGCAGTTGATCGAGCACACTCATGCGCGGGCCGCTGGGCTCGGCCAAGGCGGCATAGACATCGTCTTCGACCACCTGAAAGCCGTGACGCTGCGCCAGTTGCAGCACGCGGTGTGCGCTGGCCGCGCTGAGGCTCTGCCCGGTGGGGTTGTGCAGCACGCTCACGCAGATGAACAGGCGCGGCGCATGGGCGCGGGCCAACTGATCGAGGAGGTCGAGATCGGGGCCATCGGCCCCGCGGGGGACGGGCAGCAGCTTGAGCCCGTGGTGCGCCATCTGCGCGAACTGCATCGCCCAGCCGGGGCTCTCGACCAGCACCGCGTCGCCGGGGCGGGTGAGGGCGCGCAAAACGAGATCGAGCGCCTGCGATGCGCCATTGGTGGTCAGAATCTGCTGCGGCGGCACTTGCAGAGACAAGCCGGCCAATTGCCGCGACAAGGCTTCGCGCAAGGCCAGATCACCCAGCGGATCCCCGTAGTGCAGCGACGCCTGCCCGAGTTCGTTCGCGCGGGCGATGCGCCGCAAGGCCGCGCCCAGCGCCGCACTCTCCAGCCACGGCGCGGGCAACACGCCGGAACCGGGCGCGCCGCGCAGCGCCACCGCAGCGCCCGCCCCCATTTGATGAAACATGCCGCGCACCAGCGCGGTGGCGTGCGTCGGCGCCAACATGGGCGCAGCGGCATCGGCCTGCGCGGCGCGAGGTCGCGCCAGCACGAGCGTGTCACCGGGCACCCGAACGAAATACCCACGCTGCGCGCGCGCCTCCACCAGCCCGAGGGCCTGCAGCCGGTCATACGCCGCGACCACGGTTTGCGTGCTCAGCCCGTACCGCCGGGCGCATTCGCGCACCGACGGCAAGCGACTGCCCGGGGGCAGCAAGCGGTTGCGGATGCGGGCGGAAAACTGGGCGCTGAGCTGCTCCGCCAAGGTCGTCGCCGCATGGCGCTGCAGCGTCCCCGCCTCGGGGACCGGGTTCACTGTATTGGCGATCTCATCCATACAGATCCTGTTTTGTACTCATTGAGTGTATTGGTGGTGTATTGCATTACACCCTAAGCTGCGTTCCATGTCCACACCACCCACTCCCGCCGCCCGAAAGCAGCCACCGATCTCCGCGCAGGGCGAAGCGCTGGCTCTGGGCCTGTTGGGCGTGGGTCTGTTTGCGCTGTCGCTGCCGATGACGCGTCTGGCCGTCGGCTCGACGCAGGCGCCGCAACTCTCGCCCGAGTTCGTGGCGCTGGGCCGCGCCGCCGTTGCGGGCGTGCTCGCAGCCGTCTGGCTGGTGTGGCAGCGCGCGCCCTTGCCCAGCCGCCGCGACTGGGCTCTGCTGGCCGCGATGGCTGGCGGCGTGGTGTTCGGTTTTCCGCTGCTGACTTCCATCGCCCTGCGCGAAGTCGATGCGGTGCATGCCTCGCTCATTCTGGCGCTGCTGCCTTTGTTTACCGCAGCGCTCGGCGCGCTGCTGGCGGGCCAGCGGCCGTCTGCCGGGTTCTGGCTCTGCGCCTTTCTGGGCGCGGCCCTGGTGATGGCCTACACCCTGCTGCACGGCACCGGACGCTTCGCCTTGAAGCTGCACTGGGCCGATGGCCTGCTGGTGGGTGCCATGCTGTCGGCTGCGGTGGGCTATGCCCTGGGCGGCCACCTCACGCGGTCTCGCCCTGCCGGGCAGGTCATCGGCTGGGCGCTGGTGCTCAGTCTGCCCATCAGCGTGCCTGCGGCGTGGTGGCTACGACCCGCAGCCCCGGTGCAGCTCTCGGCCTGGGGCGGCTTCGCCTATGTCGCCGTGGTGTCGATGTGGCTGGGTTTTCTGGCCTGGTACCGGGCTCTTGCGCTGGGTGGCACCGTGCGCATCTCGCAGTTGCAACTGCTGCAGCCTTTCTTGTCGATGCTGGCTGCGGCAGCCTTGCTGCATGAAGTGCTCGATGCCACCACCCTGTTGTTCGCCGGTGCGGTGCTGGCCGTCGTTTTTGTCGCGCGGCGCATGCCAGTGCATGATGCGTCGCGTCCTGTTCCTCGTCCTATCCCTGACTCCCGGAGTTGACGCATGACCTTCACCCTGTCGCAGCGCAGCGCGCACTACACCCCCTCGCCTATCCGCGAGCTGCTCAATCTCACCGAACAGCCCGGCATGATCTCGCTGGCTGGCGGTCTGCCCGCCCCGGAGAGCTTTCCGGTGCAGGCCCTGCGCGCGGCCTGTGTGGACGTCCTCGACACGCAGGCCCAGGGGGCGCTGCAGTATGGCCCGAGCGAAGGCATTGCCCCTTTGCGCGAATGGGTGGCCGCGCACTTGCGCGCACAGGGCATGGCGGCCCAGGCCGACGAAGTGCTCATCACCAGCGGTTCGCAGCAGGGCCTCGATCTGGTGGGACGTGTGCTCATCGACCCCGGCAGCACCGTGCTGGTGGAACGCCCGACCTACCTCGGCGCGCTGCAAGCCTTCGCGCCCTACGGCCCACGCTTTGCCGATCTCGACGAAGACGCCGAGGGCGCGCTGCCGACGCTGGACGACCCGGCGCATCGTGACGCGCGCATGGTCTATCTGCAGCCCAACTTCCGCAACCCCACCGGACAGACCATGACGGCTGCGCGGCGCACACAATGGGCGCAGGCCTTGCGGGGCCGCCCGATCGCCTTGGTAGAAGACAACCCCTACGGCGATCTGTGGTTCGACGGCCCGCCGCCCGCGCCAGTGGCAGCACAACTTCCCGGCCAGAGCATTTTGCTGGGAACCTTCTCCAAAGTGCTGTCTCCCGGGCTGCGTCTGGGTTATGTGCATGGGCCGCACGAGGTGATTGCCAAGATGGCCCTGGCGCGCCAGGCCGCCGATCTGCAGACCTCCAGTCTGACGCAGCGCCTGGTACTCAAGGTGCTCGAAGGCGGGCTGCTGGATGTGCAACTGCCGCACATCCGCGCCCTGTACCGCGCGCAGCGCGACGCCATGCTCGCCGCCCTGTCCCGCCACATGCCCGGCAGCGTGCATTGGGAAACGCCGCAAGGCGGCATGTTCATCTGGCTGTCTCTGCCGCCAGGCGCCGACGCCACCGCGCTGCTGCCGCTGGCGCTGCAACGCAAAGTGGCCTATGTGCCCGGCACGGCGTTCTACGCCGCGGGCACCGTGCCGCGCAATACGCTGCGACTGTCTTACGCCACCGCCACGCCCGCGCAGATCGACACCGCCATTGCCCGCCTGGGTGAAGTCTTCTCCACGACACACCCGCCAGAACCCTGCCATGCCCCATCCGTTCTTGCGGCTTGATGTCTTCGCCTCCGGGCAGGTCTGGGTCGGTAGCGCGGTTCAGCCACTCTTCACGGGCACGCTCACGCGCTGAAAAAACAAACCCGCCAGCGGCGGGTTTGTGCGGGACTGGACAACCCCAGAAAACGCTCAGAGTTCTTCGCGGAACGCGTCGTGGCAAGCCTTGCAGGTCTTGGCGGTTTCGCCGAACACCACCTTGATCTCGTCGAGCTTGCCGGTCTTGGCGGCGGCCACCAGCTTGGGCGTCATTTCCTGCAGCTTGTTGGCATCGGCCTTGAACTTGTCCATCTCTTTCCAGATTTCAGGCTTGGCGTGCGAATCAGGCAAGTCGGTGCCGGGGCCGAAAGCCTGCCACGGCAGATGCGACATGAAGGCCACGACTTCGGCGTTTTGCAGCGCGGCCTTGGCATCGAACGGCGCCTTGCCCTGCACCATGGCGCCGATGCGGCCAAAACTCGCCGCCATCACGGTGAAGGCGGACTGACGGTACTTCACCGCGTCTTGCGGTTTGGCGAACTGCGCCTGCGCCGGCACACTGGCCAACAGACCACAGGCAAGCACGGCGGCGAACAGCTTTTTGGGATGCAACGAGGCTGGGTTCATGAAACAGACTCCTGGCTGAGTAAAACGGATGGGCGGAAAAACGCAGGGCCAATTGGCGAAGCGAGTGTAAGCAAAAGTGACCCTCGCTGCAGAGCACAGTCGCGGTTCCCCGGTGCGCTCTGAACAAACTCGCCGGGCCGCCCCGAGAGCGCCCCCAGACCTGCCGCGTTCGCGTCAGCCCCCCCGAGGGGGATGAGGCCCGCGGCTCCAAGCTGCCCTGCGGCAGCTTGGACGGAGTCGAATCCGAGCGGCTTGCAAGCCGCGAGGTGGACAAGAAAACTTGGGGCGGCCCTGCGTTTTCTCATGAGTTTCTTGCCCCTCGAGGGGAGAGCCGAGCGAAGCGACGGGTTTCGGGGGGGTCGCTTCAGGCGCCAACAAGACAACAAAACAACGCGCAAAACGCTAAAAACGCACATGCTGCGTCGGACGCCTGCGCGCTCGGCTTAATATGCGGCTGGTTGAGCACGATCCTCCGGCACGTTGGCGCCGATCGGGGCGCAGTCATGCAGATCCGGAAGGCATGGATCGGCTCAACTTTTTAGCGGGCCGGACTGTCCAGCCCGCAATCCATGACAACGGTGAATCTGCACGGCGCGCAGCGATCCCCAACGGGCCGCTGACACGCCAGTGGATAACAAGCTCAACTTCTCGGAGTGCACTCAATATGACCACTGCAAAACCCGCGGCAAAAAAGGCGGCCGCCGCTAAAACAACCCGTCAGCCCAGCGCGGCGTTCATGAAACCGCTCACCCCTTCGGCGCATCTGGCCGCCGTCGTGGGCACCACGCCGCTGCCGCGCACCGAAGTGGTGAAAAAACTGTGGGAATACATCAAGAAGCACAATCTGCAAGACGCAGCGAACAAGCGCATGATCAACGCAGATGCCAAGCTCAAGCCGATTTTCGGCAAGGATCAGGTCAGCATGTTCGAAATGACCAAACTGGTCAGCGCGCATCTGAAATGAGTTGACCACACCACGGGCCGAAAACGCCCGCGGTCCAGGCCCGGCGCAGCCGGGCTTTTTCATGCGCATTCATCATGTCGTTCAAAGCTCTTGCCACCCGTTCTCTCTGTGCCCGCTTGCTGGTCTGCGCCCTGCTCGCTGCCGCCTGCGCGCTGCCAGCGCAGGCCCGCTCGCCTCAAGCCCTCGCCCTGCCGACACAGGCCGCTGTCTCCAGCGCCTTCTCGCCTTCGGGCGGCGCGCTGGCGCTGGTGCTGCAGGCCATCGATCAGGCGCATAGCAGCATTCAGATGGCCGCTTATCTGTTCACCTCGTCCGACGTGGCCCGCGCGCTGGTCCAGGCGAAAAAACGCGGCGTGCAAGTGCAGGTGCTGGTGGACTGGAAAAGCAATTTCGATGAAGACGCCCGCTACGCGCGGCACGCGCTGGGCATTCTGCGCAACGCGGGCATTGCCGTGCGCTCGGTCGACGTCTATCCCATCTTTCACGACAAATACATGGTGATCGACCGGCGCACGGTGCAGACCGGCAGCTTCAACTACACCTACTCCGCGGCGCATCGCAATGCCGAGAACGTCTTGGTGATGTGGAATGCGCCCGAGCTGGCTGCGCAGTATCTGGCCGACTGGCAACGCAACTGGGCGCTGAGCCAGCCGGTTGTGTTGCCGTATTGAACCCGGATTGTTTGCGAATACCCGGAATTGCCGTGAGGCGCGCGGGGTTGCATGCCGCAGGGCTTGAGCGGCCTAAAATCGGTTTTCTGTATTTGTTTTGAATTTCTTTTGTAGGCGCCTTCATGAAACCCCTGTCCAAATCGCTTATCGCCGTCATCGTGCTGGCCGTTCTGGCTGTGGGCGGCTATCTCGGATGGTCGGCGCTGGATCAAAAACCCGAGGCGCCCAACGCGAGCTTCAGCCTGCTCGACGGCAAAACGGTCGATCTTTCGGCTTATCGCGGCAAGGTGGTGCTGGTGAATTTCTGGGCAACGAGCTGCACCACTTGCGTGGGGGAAATGCCCGAGCTGGTGAAGACCTACGACCAGCTCAACCCCAAAGGCTTCGACCTCGTGGCCGTGGCCATGAGCTACGACAACCCTGAGTTTGTGCGCAACTTTGTGCAGCAGCGCCAGCTACCGTTCACCGTGGCCTTCGATGCCAGCGGGCAGGCGGCCAAGGCCTTCAAGGATGTGCGCTTGACGCCGACGAGCTTTCTGATCGACAAGTCGGGCCACATCGTCAAGCAGTACGTCGGCACGCCCAACTTCGCCGAGCTGCACCAACTCATCGACAATCTGCTGGCGCGGCAGGCTTGAGCCCCGGTTTCACACCGGCGCCCGCTGCGGCTGGGTGAAATGGTGTTTTAAATAGTCCAGCCACAGGCGCAGCCGCAAGGGCTGATGCTTGCGCTGGGTGAAGACCGCGAAGATGCCGTTGGGCGGCGCGGCAAAGTCTTCTAGAAGCGCCACGAGCTTGCCTTGCTCCAGACTGGCGCCCACTTCCCACAGCGAACGCCAGGCGATGCCCCGGCCTTCGAGACACCACTGGTGCAGCACGGCGCCATCGGTGCAGTCCATGCGACCCGCCACGCGCACATGCAGGATCTCGCCCTCGGCCTGGAACATCCAGCCGCGCGGCTGGCTGCTCACGGAGGAATACGCCAGGCATTGGTGACGGGCGAGATCGGACGGTGTGGCCGGAGTGCCGTGACGTTGCAGATAACTGGGCGCGGCCACGCACACGCGCCGGTTGTCGGCCAGCCGCAGACTGACCAGCGAAGAATCGGCCAGATCGCCCACGCGCACGGCGCAGTCGTAGCCCTCGTTGACCAGATCGACCAGACGATCGGTCAGGTCGAGCGACAGACTCACCTCGGGATGCTGGTCGAGAAACCCGGGAATCAGCGGCGCGATGTGGCGGCGGCCAAAACCCGCCGGCGCGGTAATGCGCAGATGGCCGCTGGCCTTCACTCCGCCCGCGCTCACGCTGGCCTCGGCGTTCTGCAGCTCGGCCAGCAGGCGCTGGCAATCTTCGAGAAAGGCGCTGCCCTCGTCGGTCAGGCTGATGCGCCGGGTGGTGCGCAACAGCAGCTTGACGCCCAAGCGCGCTTCCAGCGCATCGATGCGACGGCCAATGATGGCTGGCGCCACGCCTTCGGCATGCGCCGCAGCGGTCAGACTTCCTTTGGTCGCCACCGCGACAAAAGTCTCCAACTGTTTGAGTTTGTCCATGCTCGCCGGAAATTGGGTCGGTAAAAGTCATCAATCTAGCGCATGTTCGGCGCCAGCCGGATAGATTTATGCCGCGGTGCAGCATAAACTCTGAGCATCCCAAAAAGATGGGCGGCTGCCGACGCGCTGCGCAATCCGTTGCGACGCGGCAGCTGCAAACCTTCACCCAAACTCACGGAGATCGCCAAATGACAACCCCTTCCGCCCCTCAGGGCGTCACCTTGAACGCCCCGCTGCAGCCGGGCTTCGACCGCATCCTCACTCCTGACGCGCTAGCCTTCGTCGCCCAGTTGCACCGTGCTTTCGAGCCGCGTCGTCAGGCCCTGCTGACGGCCCGTGCGGCCCGCACTGCCCGCCTCGACGCCGGTGAAAAGCCCGATTTCCTCGCCGAGACTCGGGCGGTGCGCGACGGCGACTGGAAAATCGCCCCGCTGCCCCAGGCGCTGCAGCGTCGCCGCGTGGAGATCACCGGCCCGGTGGATCGCAAGATGATCATCAACGCCTTCAACTCGGGCGCCGACAGCTATATGGCCGACTTCGAGGACGCCAACACGCCAAACTGGGCCAACCAGATCGAAGGGCAGATCAATCTGTTCGACGCCATTCGCCGCACCATCCATCTGGAGCAGAACGGCAAGACTTACGCGCTGGGCGACACCATCGCCACCCTGCAGGTTCGCCCGCGCGGCTGGCATCTGGACGAAAAACATCTGCTGGTGGACGGCCAGCGGGTGAGCGGCAGCCTGTTCGATTTCGGGCTGTTCTTTTTCCACAACGCCCGCGAGCTGATCGCGCGCGGCGCTGGCCCCTACTTTTATCTGCCCAAGATGGAAAGCCATCTGGAAGCGCGGTTGTGGAACGAGGTTTTCGTGCTGGCGCAGAACACCCTGGGCCTGCCGCAGGGCTCCATCAAGGCCACCGTGCTGGTGGAAACCATCCTCGCCGCGTTCGAGATGGACGAGATTCTGTTTGAGTTGCGCGAGCATAGCGCCGGGCTGAACGCGGGCCGGTGGGATTACATTTTCAGCGCCATCAAGAAGTTCAAAGTGGATCACGACTTCTGCCTGGCCGACCGTTCGCAGATCACCATGACGGTGCCGTTCATGCGCGCCTACGCCCTGCTGCTGCTCAAGACCTGCCACAAGCGCGGCGCGCCGGCCATTGGCGGCATGAGCGCGCTCATCCCCATCAAGAACGACGCGGAGAAAAACGCCAAGGCCATGGAGGGCATCCGCATGGACAAGCGCCGCGACGCCACCGACGGCTACGACGGTGGCTGGGTGGCGCATCCGGGGCTGGTGTCGGTGGCGATGGAAGAGTTCGTCGCCGTGCTCGGCGACGCGCCCAACCAGATCGGCAAGACTCGCGACGATGTCAATGTGGGCGCCGCCGACTTGCTGGACTTCCGCCCGGAAGCCCCCATCACCGAAGCCGGGCTGCGCAACAACATCAATGTCGGCATTCACTACCTCGGCGCGTGGCTGGCGGGCAGCGGCGCCGTGCCCATCCACAACCTGATGGAAGACGCCGCCACCGCCGAAATCTCGCGCAGCCAGGTGTGGCAATGGATTCAGAGCCCCAAGGGCGTGCTGAGCGACGGCCGCAAAGTCACTGCCGATCTGGTGCGCGCGATCATCCCGGAAGAACTCGCCAAGGTCAAAGCCACCGGCGCGACGGGTCAGTTCGACAAGGCCGCGCAGATCTTCGAGCAGATGGCCACTAGCGCCACGTTCACCGACTTCCTCACCCTGCCGCTGTATGAGGAACTGAGCTGAACGCACTATCGGGCCAGTAATAACCAATAGCCCCTGCACAGCCGCCCACCCTGGCGGCTGTTTTACATTTTGGCCCGTACGGCGCAGACGATCCTGCGGAAAGTAGCGTTGGAAAAATACATCGCTAGGAAAACCGGGGGATTTCCGACACCAAGGCAGCGCAAAATGCGATCTCACGTTCGATGCTGAAGAAGGGTTGACCCTCCGCAGCGCGTTCACTCACGGCCCCTTCATGCCCCACACCCTCACCATCGTCCAGTGGCTGCTGCTGGCAGTGGCTGTGCAGCAGGTCGTGTTCTCCACGGCCTGGCTGGCGGTGGCCCGGCTGGCGGGGCTGGCGCGCCAGAGCGCCTACTACTGGGGAGCGTTCTGCGGGCTGGGCGCGCTGTCCATCCTGCTGCTGGCTTTGCGCGGCAATGTGCCGCAAGTGCTGGGCTATCAGCTGGCGGATGTGCTGCTCGTCATCTCGGCCACGGCGGCGCGACGGGCCAGCGAACTGTTTTTCGACCGGCCGGGCCGATTGCGGGAGCACGCGCTGATCATCGGTCTGGCGATTCTGGGCATCGGGCTGACGGGCACGTCCGTGGCGATGGAAGAGTGGCGCATTGCCATCGTCTGCCTGCTCATCGCCTGGATCGCGGCCCGCGGCGTCTGGGGCGTGCACGCCAGCATGGCGCAGGAATTCGGACGCCCCGTCACCTTGCTGCTGCATGGCCCCACCCTGTTCATTGCGGCCACGCTGCTGTGGCGCGCCTTTGCCGTGTTCACTGGCAACGGCCAGGCGCTGGACTACCGCGAGGATGGCCTGCTCAACGAATTGCTCACTCTCACGCTGCTGCCCGTCGCCTCGTTTCTCAGCCTGATCTACGGCGGTATGCTGATGGCCCGGTTGGTACGCAGACTGCACGATCTGGCGCTGAAAGACCCGCTCACCGGGCTGCTCAACCGGCGGGCCGCGCAACAGTTGCTGGAGCGCGAATGGGCGTCTTACCGCCACAAAGACCTGCCGTTTTGCGTGCTGATGATCGACATCGATCATTTCAAGCGCATCAACGACGAATACGGCCACGCCGTGGGCGACCGGGTGCTGACCGGCCTGGCCACGCTGCTGCGCGAAGGCACGCGGCCAACCGATCATGTGGCGCGCATGGGCGGCGAAGAGTTTCTGGTGTTTCTGCCGCAAACCGAACTGCCCTCGGCGCAAGCCGCGGCAGAAGACAGCGCTTTCGACGATCTGCTGATTCGCGCCGACCGTGCGCTGTACGCAGCCAAATCGGCCGGGCGCAACCGCGTGCATCTGGCCGACCCCTTCGTGGACGAAGTCACCAGCCTCGCGACGGCTTAAAACCCGATCACGCCATTTGTGCACGACCCAGCGGACATGCCCGCACAGCGCGCGCGTGGATTTGGAGCCGCGCTGCAATGCGCCAGTGCGCAGATCTAGCATCTGGCTTCGACAAAAAAAGAGATCCCCATGCATATCCGTTCCCTGAAAGATCAAGTCGCCGTCATCACCGGCGCCTCTAGTGGTATTGGCGCAGCCGCCGCGCGCGCTTTGGTGGCCGAAGGAATGTCCGTCGTGCTCGCGGCGCGCTCTGCCGACAAGCTCAAGACCCTCGCTGATGAACTGGGCAGCCGCGCCCTGGTCGTCGCCACCGATGTGGGCGACGAAGGTCAGGTGCAGCAGTTGTTCGAAACGGTCAAAACCCGGTTCGGCGGCCTGGACCTGTTGTTCAACAACGCGGGCGTGGGTTATCACGGCGCCTTCGAGCACGGCCGCACCGAGGAGTGGAAGGCCACCATCGACGCCAATCTCTGGGGGGTGCTGTATTGCACGCGCGCAGCCATACCGCTGTTGCGTGGCCGCCCCGGCGCGATGATCAACACGGTTTCCAGCGTGGGCGGGCGGCGCGGCATTGAAGGTTGGGCCGTCTACAACGCCACCAAGTTCGCCGTCGTGGGCCTACACGACGCGCTGCGCAAGGAGCTGGGGCCAGAGGGCATCCGGGTTTCTCTGATCGAGCCCGGGGCGGTGTACACCGACTGGGGCCACAACGTTCCGGAAGATCAAATGAAGGCCCGGCGCGATGCCATCGAAGCCCTGCATGCCGACGACATCGCCCAAGCGCTGCTCTACGCCTTCGCCCAGCCGCCGCATGTCAACCCGCAGGAACTGCTGATCCTGCCGACCAAACAGGTTTCGCCATGAGTGCCGTGCTCGACCCCGCTGCCCCCGCATTGCTGCGCGCCGACTTTTCCCGCGCTGAAGTGGTGGACACGACCGCCCTGCCCTGGGTGGATTCGCCCGCAGTCGGCGTGCAGCGCAAATTGATCGAGCGTGACGGCGGTGAAGCCGCGCGCGCCACCTCGCTGGTGCGCTACGCGCCGGGCGCGCGTTTTGCCGCACACCTGCACCCGCTGGGCGAAGAAATTCTGGTGCTGCAAGGCACATTCGCCGATGAGCACGGCGTTTACCCGGTGGGCACTTATCTGAAAAACCCTCCCGGCTCGCGCCACGCGCCGTTCACCGAACAGGGCTGCACCCTGCTGGTGAAATTGCGTCACATGCAGCCCGACGATGGTGAGCGTGTGGTGATCGACACGCATCGCGCGCCCTGGCTGCCCGGTCTGGTGCAAGGGCTGAGCGTCAAACCCCTGTCCGACTTTGCGGGCGAGCATGCCGCGCTGGTGCAGTGGGCGCCCGGCACCGTGTTCACCGCGCATCGGCACTGGGGCGGGGAAGAAATCTATGTGATCGAAGGCGTGTTCGAAGACGAGCACGGCCGGTATCCGGCAGGCACCTGGATGCGCAGCCCGCACCTGAGCCAGCATGCCCCGTTCAGCCGGTCAGGCTGCACCATTTTCGTGAAAGTGGGCCATCTGCCGGAACAGGGCTGATACCGCCCGGTCGCGCGGCTTGTTGCATACTTGCAGGCATGACCGCTCATCGCCATCACCATCAGGAAGCCTTGTCGCATGCCGAAGCCCTGTGCACCGCCCGGGGCGTGCGCCTCACCCCGCTGCGGCGTCGGGTGCTGGAGCTGGTGCAATCGCGCACCGAGGCGGTCAAGGCCTATGACCTGCTCGCGCAGTTGTCCACCGAGGATCACGCGGCCAAGCCGCCCACGGTGTATCGCGCCCTCGATTTCCTGCTGGAGCAGGGGCTGATTCACCGCGTCGATAGCCTGAACGCCTTTGTCGGCTGCAACCACCCCGACACGCCGCACGCCGCGCACCTGCTGCTATGCGCCCGCTGCGGCCGGGTGGAAGAACTGCAAAGCGGCGCGGTGGATGCCGCCATTGCCAAGGCCGTAGCGGCCACCGGTTTTGTCGCCCGGCACGCGCGGCTGGAAGTGCAAGGGCTGTGCGCGGCCTGCGCCGCCGCAACCCAGGACGATTAGCGAAACGATTAGGGCTTGTTCAGCCCGCAGGCTTGAGGGTGTAAAGCCGGGCCAGCGTCAAACCTAGACCAAGCAGCGCGCCCAGCGTGAGCCACAGGCGCAGTTGCAAAAACCACGACGGCCACGGAAGCTGCTTGCGCAACATCACATCGGCCGCATAAGCAATGGCCAGGCCGATGAACAGCCCGGTCATGCCGTACACCCAGTTCGACGCCCAGGTCATGCGCCAGGCCCACAGCGGCAGCACCACGCCCCAGCCCAGCAGCAGCCAGGAGCGTTGCACCTGACCTTCGGGCAGCACCAGCGCTGCGCCCCAGTAGAGCGCGCCGAGAAACGCCAGAATGGCCGCAGCGTATTGCGCCTGAATCACCACCACGGCGGTCAGCGAGGTCTCGGGTGCAATCCACGCGGCAAGGCCCAGAGCGATAAAGGGAATGAGCCCGGCCAGGCCCAGCGCATAGGCGGGAAACTTCATCAGGCGATCTCCAGAACGAATGAATTTTGAACCCGGATTGTCGCTGCCGCGAACTCGCAGCGCGGTGCGCTGGCGCAAGAAATCGGTTCAGATACCGGCCGCATGCGCCTGCTGATCGGCGTGATAGCTGCTGCGCACCAACGCGCCGACGGCGGCGTGGGTGAACCCCATCGCCAGCGCTTCGCGCTCGAACATCGCGAAGGTGTCGGGGTGCACATAGCGCGCCACCGGCAGATGGTGCCCGGTGGGCGCGAGGTACTGGCCGATGGTGAGCATGTCGATGCCGTGCGCGCGCATGTCGCGCATCACGTCGAGAATTTCATCGTCGGTTTCGCCCAGACCCACCATCAGCCCGCTTTTGGTGGGAATGCCGGGATAGCGCGCCTTGAAATCGGCCAGCAGCTTGAGCGAGTGGGCGTAATCGGCGCCGGGACGGGCCTGTTTGTAGAGGCGCGGCACAGTCTCGAGGTTGTGATTCATCACATCAGGAAGCCCGGCGGCGAACAGATCGAGTGCCTTGTCGAGACGGCCGCGGAAATCGGGCACGAGCACTTCGATCTGCGTGGCGGGCGATAGCGCACGGGTCGTCTGGATGCAGTCGACGAAGTGTTGCGCGCCGCCGTCGCGCAGATCGTCGCGGTCCACGCTGGTGATGACCACATAGCGCAGCCGCATGGCCGCGATGGCCCGCGCCAGATTGCCGGGCTCTTCAGGGTCGAGCGGGTCGGGGCGGCCGTGGCCGACGTCGCAGAAGGGGCAACGGCGGGTGCATTTGTCACCCATGATCATGAAGGTGGCCGTGCCCTTGCCGAAACATTCGCCGATGTTGGGACAACTGGCCTCTTCGCACACGGTCACCAGCTTGTGCTCGCGCAACAACCCTTTGATGGCGTAGAACTGCGACGAAGGCGCCGCCGCCTTGACACGAATCCAGTCGGGCTTGCGCAGCGGTGCATCGCCAGCGGGCACGATTTTGATGGGAATGCGGGCGGTCTTGGCCTGCCCTTTCTGTTTGATCGTGGGGTCGGCAAGCGGTGGGGTCGGCGAGGTCATGTAAAAGGGCGCGGTAGGCGAAAAACGCTCAAGGCTTCATGGTAGGCCCGCCGCCCTGCGTCTGCCAGAGCGCGGCGAATTCCTCGGCAAAGGTTGCAGCGACTTGCTCCACGGCAGCATTCGCGCCCAGACTGGCCATGTCGAGGGTGCGCAGCCCGGCGTAGCCGCAGGGGTTGATCCAGGTGAACGGCTGCAGGTCCATCGCAACATTGATGGCCACGCCGTGATAGGTGCAACCGTTGCGCACCTTGAGCCCGAGGGCCGAGATCTTCTCGCTAGACGCGAGGTAGATGCCCGGCGCACCGGGGTGGCGCACCCCTTCGATGCTCCAATGCGCCAGGGTGCGGATCACCGCCTCCTCGATGCGCTGCACGGTTTCGCGCACCATCCAGCGGCGGCGGCGAATGTCGAGCAGCAGATAGATCACCGCCTGACCGGGGCCGTGATAGGTGATCTGCCCGCCGCGATCGGTCTGCACCACGGGAACGCCGTGCGCATCGAGCAGATGCTCGGGCCGACCGGCCTGGCCCTGCGTGAACACCGGCGGATGCTCCACGCCCCAGAGCTGGTCGGACGTCGCCGCGTCGCGCGCATCGGTCAGCGCCCGCATGGCTTGCCAGGTCGGCAGATAGTCCTGTCGGCCCAGCCATTGCCAATTCAAAACGTGCACGGCGGTGGGTTCTGCGTGGTTGGAGTTCATGCTAAGGTTGCGCTCAGTTGCGGCAGTCACACTATAAAAACAACAGGGAGATAAGCCCAAGACCGGCACTGAACCGGCATCAAATCCTTCGTTCGTCTTGGCTATTTGCTCGGCGCCGCGTGCGTCGGAGTTCTGGACGGCACGATTTGGATCCACTCTCAGGAATTGTCCTGCATCCGCATGAGTATCACTCCCCCCAGCCCTGTGAGCCCTGTGCGCGCCGGGCAGCAAATTCGCACCTTCCTGCGCGCCTGGGCACGCGACCCCATGGGTGTGGCCGCCGTGCTGCCCTCAGGGCGGCAGCTCAGCCAGAAAATGCTCAAGCCGCTTTCGCTGCTGCCCGAAAGTGATCCGGCCCAGCAGCGGGTGATCGAGCTCGGCGCGGGCACGGGCGCCTTCACCCGCGCGCTCATCGAGCACGGTTTGCACTGCGCCAATCTGCTGGTCGTCGAGCGCGACGCCTCGCTGCACGGTCTGCTGCGGCAGCGATTTCCTGATCTGCAGCTGATCCAGGCCGATGCCTGCGCGCTGCGAACCGCGGCACAGGCTTCGGGCTACCTGCTGGGCGGCCCGGCGGATGCGGTGATCAGCGGGCTGGGCCTGCTTTCCATGCCGCGCGCCACACAACGCTCCATTCTGAACGAGGCGTTTTCCGTACTCCGGCCCGGCGGTTGCTTCGTGCAGTTCACCTACGGTCATGCCAGCCCGGTTTCACGCGCCTTGCGCGAAGAACTCGGTCTGCAGGTGCGGCGCGCCGGGCTGGCCTGGCGCAACGCGCCGCCAGCCTCGGTTTTCGTTTATCAACGCGCTTTTACAGCCGCACACACCTTCAGCCCGCCGGACGCGACACAATAAATTCCCCGCGATTTCAGGACGCTTGCCGTGGCCGGATTTTTCGTCTCCGTCATCATTTATCCCTTTGCCGTTTATGGCCTGCGCCGGTTTTTCACCGAACGCCTGGGGATGGAAAACAACATCGGATTCCTGGTGTTTTTGCTCGCCAGCGTGGTGAGCTGGCTGGCTGCGGAAGCCGTGGGGCGGCTTTGATTCAGTCCGGCGCCGCAGGGTCGTCGAGCTGGCTGGGCGAAAAACCCGACTTCGGCCCCAGCATCTGCGCGCGGATGGCCGGGTGCATGGCGCTGACCAGGCGCGACATCGAAGTGAGTTTGTTCGATGTGTCGCGCAGATGCTCGGCCAAACGGCTGGCGATGCCCAGAGCGAGTCGCGCCGCCGTTGCGGGATGCTCGACCAGCAGCCGCTCCAGCGCATCGCGGCTGAGTTCGGCCAGGGCCACATCGGAATAGGCCACGCAACTCGCGCTGCGCGGCGCATCGAGCAAGACGCCCATTTCCCCGAACATCTGCCCGGCCTTGGCGATGGAAACCACCAGACTGTCGCCTTGGTGCTGCGGCGCTTTCTCCACACTCACCTCGCCATACAGCAGCATCAGAATGGTGCCGTCGTGCGTGTCGTCATCCTGCTGAATGAAGCGCGTGCCCGCCTGCATCCAGCGCACCTGCATCTGGTTGGCGATGAGTACGGCATCTTCCGCGGTCAGCCGGTGGCCGGGCTGACGCAGCAGCAACTGCGCAATGCGCGGCGCCCAGGTGGCGTGGACGGACTGCTGGGAAGGTCGGCGATCGGGCATGGCGATGGATGGGGTTACGAATGCATGGTAGGCCCGGTGCACCTCATTCCTATTGATATTTACAATAGTTCACTCCAAGGAGCGTTGCAGCGCCTGCCGCGAAGTGTGCGGCAGGGGTCAGGCTTGGGGTCTCAACGGCGCTCATCCCTTCTTCCCCTGCGCGGTGACGAAGGCTGACAACTGATCGAGATCCCATGTCCCAAGACGCAACCGCCCCCGCTCTGCCCCCGCTGCAACTCTCCGGCCTCGAGCCGCTCATCGTCGGCCCCGGCTCGCTGTTCGTCAACATCGGCGAGCGCACCAATGTGACGGGTTCCAAAGCCTTCGCCCGCATGATCCTCGCCGGGGAGTACGACAAGGCGCTGGCCGTGGCACGGCAGCAGGTGGAAAACGGCGCGCAGATCATCGATGTCAATATGGACGAAGCCATGCTCGACAGCAAGGCGGCGATGGTGCGCTTTCTCAACCTCATGGCCTCCGAGCCCGACATCGCCCGTGTGCCGGTGATGATCGACAGTTCCAAGTGGAGCGTGATCGAGGCCGGGCTGCGCTGCGTGCAGGGCAAGGCGGTGGTGAACTCCATCTCCATGAAGGAAGGCGAGGCCGAGTTCATCCGCCAGGCGCGGCTGCTGCGCCGCTATGGCGCGGCCACCGTGGTCATGGCGTTCGACGAGCAAGGGCAGGCCGACACTTTCGAGCGCAAGACGCAGATCTGCGAGCGCGCCTATCGCCTGTTGGTCGATCAGGTGGGGTTTCCGGCGGAAGACATCATCTTCGATCCCAACATTTTCGCCATCGCCACCGGCATCGAGGAGCACAACAACTACGCGGTCGATTTCATCAACGCCACGCGCTGGATCAAGCAGAACCTGCCCGGTGCCAAGGTGTCGGGCGGCGTGTCCAACGTGAGTTTCAGCTTCCGCGGCAACGAGCCGGTGCGCGAAGCCATCCACACCGTGTTCCTATATCACGCCATTGCCGCCGGGATGGACATGGGCATCGTCAACGCCGGGCAAATGGGCGTTTACGACGACCTCGACCCCGAGTTGCGCGAGCGCGTGGAAGACGTGGTGCTCAACCGCCGCCCCGACGCCACCGAGCGCCTGCTCGAAGTGGCTGAAGCGGTGAAGGGCGCGGCCAAAGACGATAGCGTCCGGCTGGCCTGGCGCGAGCTGCCGGTGCGCCAGCGTCTGAGCCACGCGCTGGTGCACGGCATTACCGACTTCATCGTCGACGACACCGAAGAAGTCTGGCAGACCATCCGTGCCGAAGGCGGGCGGCCGCTGCACGTCATCGAAGGCCCGCTGATGGACGGCATGAACGTGGTCGGCGACTTGTTCGGCGCGGGCAAGATGTTCCTGCCCCAGGTCGTCAAGAGTGCGCGGGTGATGAAGCAAGCCGTGGCCCATCTGCTGCCCTATATCGAAGCCGAGAAGCTGGAAATGCAGGCCGCCGGTTGCGATGTGCGCGCCAAGGGCAAGATCGTCATCGCCACGGTGAAGGGCGACGTGCACGACATCGGCAAGAACATCGTCACCGTGGTGCTCCAGTGCAACAACTTCGAAGTGGTGAACATGGGCGTGATGGTGCCCGCCAAGGACATTCTGGCCAAGGCGCGCGAGGAAGGCGCCGACATCATCGGGCTGTCCGGCCTCATCACCCCGAGCCTCGAAGAAATGCAGCATGTGGCCGCCGAGATGCAACGCGACGACTACTTCCGCAGCCGCAAGATGCCCCTGCTCATCGGCGGCGCCACCACCAGCCGGGTGCATACGGCGGTAAAAATTTCCCCGCATTACGACGGGCCGGTGGTGTACGTGCCCGATGCCTCGCGCAGTGTGGGCGTGGCGCAGAACCTGCTGTCCGATCAGGCAGCGGCCTATATCGCCGAGATCGAGGCCGACTACGAAAAGGTGCGCATTCTGCACGCCAACAAGCGCGTGACGCCCTTGGTGCCGCTGGCCGCCGCCCGCGCCAACAAAAGCAAAATCGACTGGTCGGGCTACACGCCGCCGGTGCCCAAGTTCATCGGGCGGCGGGTGTTTCGCAACTACGACCTGTCCGAGATCGCGGCCTGCATCGACTGGGCGCCCTTCTTCCAGACCTGGGATCTGGCGGGCAAGTTTCCCGACATCCTCACCGACGACATCGTGGGCGAATCCGCTCGCCGCGTCTACAGCGACGCGCAGCGCATGCTCAAGCGTCTGATCGAAGGCCGCTGGCTCACCGCCAATGCCGTCATCGGGTTATGGCCGGCCAATAGTGTGAATGATGACGACATCGCACTCTATACCGACGAGAGCCGCAGCAGCGAGCTGATGGTGTGGCATGGCCTGCGCCAGCAGACCGAGCGCCCGGTGGTGGACGGCGTACCCCGCCCCAACCGCGCGCTGGCTGACTTCATCGCGCCCAAGGGCGTGGCGGCGGACTACATCGGCATGTTCGCCGTGACCGCCGGACTGGGGGTGGAAGCGAAGGAGAAAGCCTTCCTCGCCGACCTCGACGACTATTCCGCCATCATGCTCAAGTCGCTGGCGGACCGCTTGGCCGAGGCATTGGCCGAGCGCATGCACCAGCGCGTGCGCACCGAGTTCTGGGCGTATGCGCCCGATGAATCGCTGAGCAACGCCGAGTTGATCGCCGAGAAGTACCGGGGCATCCGCCCGGCGCCGGGTTATCCCGCCTGCCCTGAACACTCGGTGAAAGGGGAGATGTTCGCCGCGCTGCAGGCGCAGGACATCGGCATGTCGCTGACCGAGAGCTGGGCCATGATGCCCGCAGCCAGCGTGAGCGGCTTTTATTTCGCCCACCCGCAGGCGCAATACTTCAATGTCGGCGCGGTGGGTGAAGACCAGAAGGCCGATTGGGAACGCAGAGCCGGTCGGCCGTTGGAGTCGGTGGCGATTCAGGCGTTGGAGCCTGCCAAGGTCTGAATCAAGTCGCTGCGTCGATTTGTTGCGGCTCAGTCCAGTGCAACTCTTTTGGCACTGTGCCGCCGTTCTCGGCCCGCTTTAGCCGCACGGTCTTGTGCGTCAGCCACACAGATCGATGCGCCAGATGACAGGCTGCAGCAGGAGACCGTGACACGAGCGGTGGTGGCGATGAGCTCCTCTGCATCACGGTCGCCCAAAAAGACATTTCTGGCAGAGCGAGACCATTGGGAATGCAAGAAAAAACCGGCGAAAAGCCGGTTTTTTCAATAATGCTCAGTGCGCCGTAGAGGCGCCGCCGCCGGGCGGATGCGCCAGCGGGTCATTCGCCTCCGCTTCACGCAGCGCCTGGGCGCGGGCCTCGTGGCTATGGTCGGCGCCGAGCAGCATGTACATCGCAGGCACGACGAACAGCGTGAACAGGGTGCCGATGGACAGGCCGGTGGCGATGACCAGGCCCATGTTGAAACGGCTGACCGCGCCCGCTCCGCTGGCGAAAATCAGCGGCATGACACCCAGCACCATGGCGGCAGTGGTCATCAGAATCGGACGCAGACGCATGCCTGCGGCGTGTTCGATGGCTTCGCGTTTACTTCGCCCTTCACGCTGCAGGTTGTTGGCGAACTCGACGATGAGAATGCCGTGTTTGGAGATCAAGCCGATCAGCGTCACCAGCCCGACCTCGGTGTAGATGTTGAGGGTGGCGTGGCCGATGCCCAGGTTGATGAACAGCAGCGCGCCCGAGATCGCCATGGGCACCGACACCAGAATGATGACCGGATCGCGGAAGCTCTCGAACTGTGCCGACAGCGCCAGGAAAATGATAATCATGGCAAAGCCGAAGGTCAGCACCAGCCCGCCGGTCTCTTGCTCGAACTGCCGCGACGGCCCGGCGAAGTCGTAGCTATAGCCGACCGGCAGGGTGCGCTTGGCAAGGGTCACCAGATCGTCCAGCGCCTGCCCCTGGGCGATGGTGGGCAGGGAAACGCCCTGAATGGTGGCCGAGTTGAGCTGCTGGAAGTGGTTGATGGTTTCGGGCTGCACGCTCGAGGTCAGGTGCACCACGGTGGACAGCGGCACCATCGCCCCGCTGGCCGTGCGGATGTAGTAGTGCTGCAGCTGGCTGGCATTGAGGCGGTACTTTTGCGCGACCTGCGGAATGACCTTGTAGGAGCGGCCGTCGAGTTCGAAAAAGTTGACGTAACCGCCGCCGAGCATGGCCGACATCGCCGAGCCGATGTCCTGCATGGTCAGGCCGAGTTGCGCGGCCATGTTGCGGTCGATGTGCAGGCGGGTCTGCGGCAGATCGATGCGCAGGTCAGACTGCAGGAAGATGAACTTGCCGGTTTTCAGCGCGTCTTGCAGGAATTTCTGCGACACCTCGTAGAGCTTGTCCGCCGGTTCGGTGGTGGTGATGACGAACTGGATGGGCAGGCCTCGCGAGCCCGGCAGCGGCGGCGGCTGGAACACGGCGATCTGGCTGCCGGCGATGTGATTGAGCTTTTGCTGTAGCTCGGGCTGCATCTGCGTGGCCGTACGGGTGCGCTCGTTCCAGGGTTTGAGCACCATGCCGCCGATCACTTGACTGGGGGTGTTGAGCTGGAACACATGGTCGGTTTCGGGGAAGGTCTTGAACACGTCATAGACCTGCTTGGCATAGAGCGCGCTCTGATCGAGCGTGGCCGTCGGGCTGTTGAACGATATGGCGATGAGCACGCCCTGATCTTCTTGCGGCGCCAGCTCCGACATGGAGGTGGAGTAGAGGAAGTAGATGGAGCCCAGAATGATGACCGCCATCACCGCCGTCACCGGCAGAAAGTTGAGCGAGCCGTGCAGGGTGCGCTCGTAGCGGTTGTGCAGCCGGTCGAAGCTGTGATCGAGGAACAGCACCAGCCGGTCTTGCCAGCTATGGCTCTGCGGGTCGGGCGCCTTGAGCAGCTTGGAGCACATCATGGGCGACAGCGTCAGCGCGATGATGGCCGAGATCACCACGGTGCCCACCAGGGTGAAGGCGAACTCGGTGAACAGCGCACCGGTGAGGCCGCCCATGAAGCCGATGGGCACATACACCGCCACGAGCACGATGGTCATGGCGATGATGGGGTTGGCCAGTTCACGCGCGGCCCGCACGGCGGCGTCATGCCGCGACATGCCTTCTTCGAGGTGGCGGCTGATGTTCTCGACCACGATGATGGCGTCGTCCACCACCAGTCCGATGGCCAGCACGATGGATAGCAGGGTGAGCAGGTTGATCGAGTAGCCCAGCGCCAGCATGATGGTGAAGGTGCCCACGATCGACAGCGGGATGGCGACCAGCGGAATGATGACCGAGCGCAGCGAACCGAGGAAGATGAACACCACGGCGGTGACGATGAGCACGGCTTCGACCAGCGTCTTGATCACCTCGTCGATGGAGGAGGTGACGAACTTGGTCGAGTCATAGACGATCTGCCCCTTCAATCCGGCGGGCAACTGCTGCTGAATATCGGGGAAGACCTTGCGCACGCGGGCCACGACGTCGAGCAGATTGGCGCCGGGCGCCACCTGAATGCCGACAAACACCGAGGACTTGCCATCGAAGGCCACCGAGCTGTCGTAGTCGTCCGAGCCGAGGGTGACGTTGGCCACCTGATCGAGCCGCACCACCTGGCCGTCAACCGTCTTCACCACCATATTGCGAAAGCCACTGAGCGACTTCAGATCGGTGTTGGCCGACACATTGATCTGCACCATCTGGCCTTTGGTATTGCCCGTGGCCGAGAGATAGTTGTTGGCGGCCAGGGCCGAATACACATCGGCGGCAGTCAGGCCGTAGGCCGCGAGTTTGTTGGGGTCGAGCCAGGCGCGCAGGGCGAAATTCTTGGCGCCCAGAATCTCCGCCGTCTGCACGCCGTCGACCGACTGCAGCCTGGGCTGCACCGAACGGGTGATGTAGTCGGTGATCTGATTGGGCTTGAGCACATCGCTGTAAAAGCCGATATACATGGCGTCGATGGTCTGCCCGATGGAGACGGTGAGCACCGGCTTCTGCGCCGCGGCGGGCAGCTGGTTGAGCACCGAGTTCACCTTGGTGTTGATCTCGGTGAGCGCCTTGTCGGGGTCGTAGTTCAGCCGCAGGTTGGCGGTGATGGTGCTGCTGCTCTGCACGCTGCTCGACGTCATGTAGTCGATGCCGTTGGCCTGCGCGATGGCGTTTTCCAGCGGCGTGGTGATGAAACTGGCCACCAGATTGGCGTCGGCGCCGGGGTAGGTGGTGGTGACGGTGACCACGGCGTTCTGCGTGTACGGATATTGCAGCACCGGCAGCAAGCCCGCCGAGCGCAGGCCGAGCACCAGAATCACCAGGCTGACCACCATGGCCAGTACCGGACGATCAATGAAGATGTCTGTGAATTTCTTGTTCATCGCGCTCTAGCCGGTTCAGGAATTGGGCACTTGCGGGTTGGGGTTGTCCGACGGCTGCACGCTGTTGTTGATCAGCACCGGCACGCCATTGCGCAGCTTGAGTTGCCCGGCGGTCACCACGGTGTCACCGGCCTTCAGCCCGCTGAGCACGGCCACCTGGTCTCCGCGCGTCAGCCCGGTGGTGATGAAGCGCTGCTCGGCCACCAGCTTGGGTTTGCCGTCGGCGCCCTTGCCTTCGTCCTTGACCAGAAAGACCGTCGCGCCATACGGGTTGTAGGCCACGGCCGCGTTAGGCAGGGTGATGTAATTGCGCGGCTCGCCGTCGGTCAGTCGTATCGTGGCGAACACGCCGGGCAGCAACTCGCCCTTGGGGTTGGGAATGCGGGCGCGCACCGTGAGGTTGCGCGTGGCCGTGTTGATCTGCGGCTCGACCGCAATGACCTTGGCTTCGAAGGTTTTGCCGGGCGCCGCGTTGGTGGTGAGCTCCGCCTTCATGCCCACATGCACCAGATCGATCTGGTTCTGCGGCACGGTGAAGTCGATGTCCATCGGATCGAGCGCCTGAAGCGTGACCACCGCCGTGCCCGGCGCCAGATATTGGCCGAGGTTGACCTGCCGAATGCCCAGCACGCCCGCGAACGGCGCGGTGACAGTGGCCTGCGCCAGCACCGCCTTTTGCGCATTGATCTGCTCGGCCAGCGCCTTGAGTTGGGCCTGCACGCTGGTCACATTGGCACGGTCGGTGTCAACCACGGCCTGGCTGATGGCCTGCACCTTGAGCTGCGCTTCGTCTCGCGCCAGAGTGATTTGCGCCAGATTGAGCTGGGCCTGCAACTGTCCGACCTGCGCCTGCAGCTGCGCGAGCTGGGCGCGCTGCGGGGCGTCGTTGATCTGCGCCAGCACTTGGCCCGCGCGCACCTTCTCGCCAGAGCGGAAATGAATGGCGGTGACCACTCCTGCAATCTGCGGACTGAGCGAGGCCTGCTGGCTGGCGCGCAAATTACCGAGCGCCTCGACCGTGGGCTGCCAGGATGACTCCTGCGCCACGATGGTCGAAACCGTCTGCGGCGGGTTGGACATGCCCTTGATCGCCTTGGCAATCATGGTGCTCTTGAAGTGCTGGAACCACACCATCCCCCCAATCAGGACGGCGGCGATGATGAGCATGATGATCATGCGCTTGGTGGTGCCTTTGGTCATCTGTGAACTCCGTGTACTGGCTTTTGTAGGGGGGCTGATCGGGAATGCCGAGGGAATATTGAAGGCTTACTTGCTGGCCGACGCAGCGGCGACTGGGGCGCTCTGCTCATCCAGCACACCGCCGCCCATGGCCTGATAGAGGGCTGCGCTGTCGGCCAGACGCTGCGCCTGGGCCGAGATCAGGCCGATGCGGGTTTGCTGCGCCTGCTGCTGCGCGGTGAGCAACTGCAGATAGCTGGCGGCGCCCAGCAGGTATTGCTGATCGACGAGCTTGAGCGACTCTTGCGCTGCCGTATCGGCTGCGGCCTGCGCCTGCAGCGTCTGCGCGTCGTTGTCGAGCGCGCGCAAGGCATCGGCCACATTGCGCAGGGCTTGCAGCACGGTCTGTTGATAGTTGGCTCCGGCCGCTTGCAGGCTGGCTTCAGCCGCGTTTGCACCGGCCTTCAAACCGGCATTGAACAGGGGTTGAGCCAGACTGCCGGCCAGCGACCAAACCGCCGAGCCCGGGCCGAACAAGGCGCCCATGGTGAGCGCCTGAGTGCCCAGACTGGCGCTGAGATTGATCTGCGGATAAAGGTTGGAGACTGCCACGCCGTACTGCGCCGTGGCCGCGTGCAACAGCGCCTGGCTGGCCTGGATGTCCGGGCGCTGCTGCACCAGCGCGGACGGCACGACGACGGGCAGCGTTTGCGGCAAGGTGAAGTCGGCCAGGGTGAACCGAGGAATATCGGCCGCGCCCGGCGCCTGGCCGAGCAACACGGCCAGCAGATGATCGGTCTGCTCGAGCTTGTTGCGCAGCGGCGGGATGCTGGCGCGCGTCTGCTCCACCTGAGTTTCTAGCGTCAGCACATCGGTGCGGGCCGCAGCGCCGAGGGCGAAGCGTTTGCGGGCGATATCGAGCTGGTTTTGCTGCGCCTTGAGGATGGTCTCGGTGGCGTCGATCTGCGCCCCAAGCTGCGCCTGGGTGAACGCCGCCGTGACCACATTGGCCGCCAGGGTCAGCTTGGCCCCCTGGAGCTGGTACTGCTGATAGACGGCCTGCGCGGCCAGGGCTTCGAGCGCGCGGCGGTTGCCGCCGAACAGGTCGAAGTTGTAGTTGACCGCAATGCTGGCGTTGTACAGGTTGAAAATGTTTGTGGCGCTGCTGCTCTGTCCGACAGACGCCGCATTGGTCTGATTGCGGTTGGCGCCGAGCTTGCCATTGACCGTGGGATAGAGCGTGGAACCGGCCTGCGCCTGGTAAGTCTGCTGCGCCTGGCGCAGGGTGGCTTCGGCGGCGGCCAGCGTCGGGCTGCTGCGCTGCGCCGCGTCCACCAAGCTATCGAGGCGGGAAGAGCCATAGACCCGCCACCAGTCGGGCGCGATGCGCTCGACCGTCTGGAAGCGCTGCGCCCCGCCCAGCGTGCCGGGGGCCGATGCGGTCTGCGCGGGCAAGGCCTGGCGGGTGTATTGCTGAACCGAGGGCGCCTTGGGCGTATGGAAATCGGGGCCGACCGTCGTGCAGCCGCCAAGCAGGGCGGCGCCAAGGGCAATCCATAAAACGCGAGGGGTCGCGGGCAAATTCTGCATAAGGCGGTCCGGAGAGGCGGAAGGCAATGGGGGAGAAAAACCTGACGATTTTCACCGCGCGATGCGCCCTAGAGCAGGGCGCTGCGGATCAAAAGCCGACTGATTCTAGGATGCGCTTGCGATTCCTGCCGGGCGCGCTCCCCCGATTGCATGGGACGAACGAGGCGGATGCTAGGGGAGGACGATATGGCCGGGTTGCTTTAGTATGCCAATGAATATCGCAAACACGCCACACAAATGCGCCACACAAACGCCGCTATGCCCCACACCGCGCCGACGTCCACTGATGGCGAATGCAGCAAGGCCGAGTTGCTCGACCGCATCAATCACCTGGGCGGCGCCGAGCTGATCGCGGTGAATGTGCGCAATCAGCTCGCCATGGACCCGCAGACCCATTGCCATGCCCGCGGCACGCTGTTTCTGCTCACCGAGGGTCTGGTCATTGTGGAAACCGCGCAGGGTCGCCAGCTTTCCCCCTCGCAGACCATCGGCTGGATGCCGCCCGGCGTGGAGCACGCGGTGCAGTCTTACGGGCCGACCGCGGGTTTCGGCGCCTTTCTCACGCCGCAGTTCTGCGGTGATCTGCCGGCCGAACCGACGAGCTACCCGGTCAACCCGCTGGTGGCGCTGGTGCTGCAAAAGGCACTGAACTGGCCGCACGACACCCCGCTCGATCTCACCCGCATGCGTCTGCTGCTGGTGCTGCTCGATGAATTACGCCAGTCGCCCGCCCGCCCGCTGCAACTACCCTGGCCGCAGGACGCCCGGCTGCTGAGCATCGCCCGCGCCCTGCTGGGCAATATTGCCAGCCCGCGCACCCTGGAGCAGTGGGCGCGCTGGGCCGACATCAGCGCCCGCTCGCTGAGCCGGAAATTCGTGCTTGAAACCGGCATGAGCTTCGCCCAATGGCGGCAATGGGCGCGGCTGACCCAGGCGCTGGAATGGCTGGCCACGGGCCGGGCGGTGAAGGATGTGGCGCTGTCTCTGGGGTATGACAGTGTGAGCGCCTTCATCAAGACCTTCCGCCAGGCGCTGGGCACCACGCCATCGGCCTACTTCCAGACGCAGCAGCGCAAGCAGGCGGCCTTGAGTCCTCGCGTCGCTGCAGATCAAGAGGCATAAGCTTCAAACGATTCGATCCTTGGATTTGCGTCAAATGCCCATTAGGCTTTGACCCACATTGGGCTTTGACCCATATCGACCGGAGACCTCCCCATGAAATTCGAAACCCTGGCCGTCCACGCCGGCTACAGCCCCGATCCCGTGACCCGTTCGGTCGCCGTACCCATTTATCAGACGGTGTCGTACGCCTTCGACGACACCCAGCACGGCGCCGACTTATTCGATCTGAAGGTCGCGGGCAATATCTACACCCGTATGATGAATCCGACCAACGACGTGCTGGAAAAGCGCGTCGCAGCGCTCGAAGGCGGCGTGGCGGCGCTGACGGTGGCTTCGGGCATGGCTGCCATCACCGCGGCGATTCAAACCCTGGCCGAGGCAGGCGACAACATCGTCTCCAGCAGCCGTTTGTATGGCGGCACCTACAACCTGTTCGCCCACACCTTCCCGCGGCAAGGGCTGGAGGTGCGCTTCGCCGACCCGCGCGACCCCGATGCCTTCGCCCGGCTGATCGACGCCCGCACCCGCGCGGTGTTTTGCGAAACCATCGGCAATCCGCTGGGCAACGTCACCGACATCGGCGCGCTCGCCGCGGTAGCGCACGCCCATGGCGTGCCGCTGATCGTGGACAACACCGTGCCCTCGCCCTACCTCTGCCGTCCGTTCGAGCACGGCGCCGACATCGTGGTGCACGCGCTGACCAAATACCTCGGCGGCCACGGCAACAGCATGGGCGGAGCCATCGTCGACTCCGGCAAGTTCGACTGGGCCGCGCACGCCGACCGCTTCAAGCTGCTGGTCGAGCCCGATGTGAGCTATCACGGCGTGAGCTACACAGCGCAGTTCGGCGCCGCCGCGTTCATCGCCCGCGCCCGCGTGGTGCCGCTGCGCAATATGGGCGCGGCGCTGTCCCCGCTCAACGCCTTTCTCATTCTGCAAGGCGTCGAAACCCTGCCGCTGCGCATGGACCGCATTTGCGCCAACGCGCTGCACATCGCTGCGTACCTGCAAAAGCATCCGCGGGTGGCCTGGGTGCGCTACGCCGGGCTGGTCGACCATCCCGATCACGACGTCGCCCAGCGCATGATGCAGGGCCGTGCCTCGGGCATCCTGAGCTTCGGGCTCAAAGGCGGCCGCGAAGCCGGGGCGCGTTTTCAGGATGCGCTCAAGCTGTTCACCCGGCTGGTCAACATCGGCGACTGCAAGTCGCTGGCCTGCCATCCGGCCACGACCACGCATCGCCAGCTCAACGCGCAGGAGCTGGCTGCTGCCGGGGTGAGCGAGGACATGGTGCGGCTGTCCATCGGCATCGAGAATCAACAAGACCTGATCGCCGACCTGGATCAGGCGCTGGAGGCCAGCGGCCACTGATGTGCAGCGCTGCGGGCGGCTGTCGTCAAATAGGCGGTCTGCCGCGTTAACCACGCACACATTTCATCGGAATCACGGGAGAGCAATATGTCATCCATTCCTCCGCAAGGCCCAGCCACGACGGGAAAAGGCGTCTGGATCGCGGTTTTCGTCATGGGCGCCGTCATCGTGGCCTTGCTGGCCGCGGTGCTTTACAAGCTCAGCGATAGCTCGGGCAGCAAACCCGAAGTCGCCGCAGCCTCAGCGGTGGCCGCGCCCACCAAACCACTGGCCGCCGCGTCGCAACCGGCCAGCGCGCCGGTCGTAGCAACAGGCCTCGCCCCAAGGTCCGCCGCCGAATCGGCCCAGGCGCCCGCGCCCCAGCCTGTGGTCAAACAGCCCGTAGTCGCCCCGCAACCCTCCCGCGTGGCACAACAGACGGCCGCGCCGCAGACCTTCGCGCCGCAACAGTTCGCTCCTCAACAAGTTGCACCGCAAACCGCGCCCGTTCCGGCCGCACCGCAGCAGCCCGTCTGCAATAACTGCGGCACGGTGACTGCGGTCACGCCGGTGCAGGTGCAGTCGCAGCAGACCAACCCGGTGGGCGTGATCGCCGGGGGACTCATCGGCGGCATCCTGGGCAATCAGGTCGGCGGCGGTGACGGACGCAAGCTAGCCACCGTGGCTGGCGCCATCGGCGGCGGCCTTGCGGGCAACGAAATCGCCAAACGGGTGGATGCGCAGACTGTCTACAACGTGCAAGTCCGCCTGGACAACGGTCAGGTACAGACGATGCAGCTCAAGGTCGCCCCTCCCGTGGGACAGCGCGTGCAGATTGGCGCTGACGGCGGACTCAACCCGATTCAATAAAGTCTGCACGCTATTTCTTAACGGCCAAACACCGCCTGTTTACGGGGGGTCGCCACACTGTTCGCGGATGATTGACGGGAAAGATAGAGCGTTACAAAATGGGCTGAACTTTTTGCTTTTTTCCTGAACAGAACTGGTGCTACGTGGCTTGAGTTCATGCTTGATCCTGTGGCCCTCCAAGTTGCCCGGTAGTCTGCTCTACAGACTCTCCCCCCGATCCGGGCATTTCCAGCCAGGTGCGCAAAGCACCTGGCTTTTTTTTGTGCTCAGATCACTCCGATGCCAAGGCGCGGCGCAACTGCATGGCCTCGGCCAGATGGGGCAAACCGATGCGCTGCGAACCGGCCAGATCGGCGATGGTGCGCGCCAGCCGCAGCACCCGATGCGCCGCACGCGAAGACCACCCCAGCCGGGTGATCGCCTGGCTCAGAAACGCGCTGCCGGCGGTGTCGAGGGCGCAGTGCTCATCGAGTTCAGCGCCCTGCAACTGGGCATTGAGTGCCCCTTGCCGCGCCTGCTGCCGATCAGCGGCTATGGCCACACGAGCGGCGATCTGCGCGCTGGTTTCGCCTTGCGGCAACTGCAGCAGCGCGTCAGGCGCAATGGCGCCGACTTCGACCTGAATATCGATGCGGTCAAGCAAGGGGCCGGAGATACGCCCCTGATACCGCGACACCTGGTCAGGCGTGCAGCGGCAGGCCCTGGTGGTATGCCCCAGATAGCCGCAGGGACAGGGATTCATCGCCGCGATGAGCTGAAACCGCGCCGGAAACTCGGCCTGCCGCGCCGCGCGGGAAATATGAATGCGCCCGGTCTCCAGCGGTTCGCGCAGGCTCTCCAGCACGGCGCGGTCAAATTCGGGGAGCTCGTCGAGGAAAAGAACATTCTGCGTGGCCAGACTGATTTCGCCGGGCCGGATGGCTCCCGCGCCGCCGCCCACCAGCGCCACCGCCGACGCGGTGTGGTGCGGGCTGCGCACAAAACGTCGCCCCCATTGTGTCGGGTCGAAGCGTCCCACCAGACTGAGCACCGTCGCACTCTCCAGCGCCTGCGCGCGGGTCAAGGCGGGCAACAACCCGGCAAAGCGCTGCGCCAGCATGGACTTGCCGCTGCCCGGCGGCCCCACCATCAGCACATGATGTCCCCCGGCTGCGGCGATTTCCAGCGCGCGTTTCGCCGCGCTGTGGCCGCGCACTTCGGCCATGTCGGGCGCGTCGGCAGGCGCGGCCTCAACCTTGGCAGATGTGACCGGCTGCGCGGCGCCGTCCTGTTCGAGCAAATAGGCCACCACTTCCTGCAGATCACGCGCACCAAAAACAGCCGCGGCTTGCGCCAAAGCCGCCTCTTCAGCACTGCTTTGAGGCAAAACCAGCCGAGGCTCAGCCGCCTCGTCGTCCCCTTGCGCCCCAAGCGCACACGCCATGGCCAGCGCGCCGCGCGTGGGGCGCAGTTCACCCGTCAGCGACAACTCTCCGGCAAAGGTGTGCCCATGCAGGCGCTGCAGCGGAATCAGCCCCTGCGCGGCCAGCAGGCCAATGGCGATGGGGAGGTCGAAGCGGCCGGACTCCTTCGGCAGATCGGCCGGCGCCAGGTTGACCACGATGCGCTTGTTCGACGGAAAGCCCAGCCCGCTGTTGATGAGCGCGCTGCGCACGCGGTCGCGCGCCTCGCGCACCTCGGCCTCAGGCAGCCCGACGATGGTGAAGCCGGGCAAGCCGGGCGAGAGATGCACCTCCACCGTGACCGGCGGCGCCTCCATGCCCAGCAGCGCCCGGCTGGCGACTTGCGCCAGCGACATGGGCGCGGGTCAGCGCCAGGCGTCTTCGGGCGACGCGGGCGCGCTCTGCGCCCCGTTGTCCAGCCGGGCCTGCAGTTCGCGCACCTGGGCTTCGAGGGTATCGATCTGCTGGCGCGCGGCCAGCAGCATGCGCTGGGTGGCGTCGAACTCGTCGCGCGTCACCAAGTCGAGCCGCCCTGCGGCGGAATGCGCCAGCGCGCGCAGATTGCGCTGCGCATCGTGCAGCGGCGACTGCTCGATCAGGCGACCGATCTGGTCGAAAAACGCGGTATTGCGTTGGCGAAAGCTGTCGTTCATGGCGGAACTCCTGAAATGACCTTGAGCGCCCCCAAGGGCAGAGCTGCGCCCCGTGGGGATCAAGAAAACTTGGGGCAGCCCGGCGTTTCCCTGAGACGCGCATTGTGACCGATTTCCCCCGCCCGACGCGCGGCAGGCCATTGCGTTCTTGCGTCTCGCCAAGGATCAACCCGCCAAGAAACGCACCACTGCGGTGCAAATGCATCCGAACGCACAAAACAGGTGCACCGATTCCCTTCCCAAAGGACGTCAAGCAAGTGACAACGATGTGACAGCCCCGCACAAGCCTGGCACGAAAGCTGCAGATGCTCTCCGGCATTTCATGGTGGGCGTCTTGCCCGGCAGCACTCACAGGAGAAACTTGGATGAACAAAATCGCAATCGCCGCGGCCGTCACCGCAGTTCTGGCCAGCACCGCGGGCGCAGCATCGGCACAGACCACCCCGGCCCCCGCAGCGCCTGCCGCTCCCGCCACACCCAGCCTGGGCGCGGTGATTGCCGCCACACCGGGGCTGAGCATCACGGGGTATGTGGCTTCCACGTACGACTACTTCAATACCTCGTCCACCGCGCTTCGTGCATTCGACACGACCCAAAACGGCTTCAAGCTCAACCAGGCGGCGGTTACTCTGGCCTATTTGCCGAGTTCAGGTGCGGGGGCTCAGGTCACGCTGATTGGCGGTTCGGATGCAAAGATTCTGCGCAATGGGGAAATTCCGCTGTGCGTGACAAGTGCAGGGGCATCTGGTTGCACCAATAGCCAGTTCGATCTGAACAATGCCTTCGTGCAGTACGCCACAGGCCCGCTGACGGTGATGGCCGGCAAGTATTCCTCCCTTGCAGGGGCCGAGACGACCAATCCTGTCACCGACAACACCATTTCCCGCAGCCTGCTGTTCTGGGACATGGAGCCAGGCGCGCTGACGGGCGTGCGCGCCAACTACACCGTTGCACCAGCCTTGACCTTGATTGCAGGGGTCAACAACGGCTGGGGTTTCACCACGCCAGCGCCAAGCACATCGAAAACGATTGAGTTGGGCGCCACCGGTGCTCCGAACAAGATGTTCTCCTACACCGCCGACTATTACCGCGGTCAGTCGCCCTGGTTCGGCGGATCGCCCAATGGCGTGCTGCAACTGCTTGATCTCGTCGGGACATTCAACGCCACGGATGCACTGACCTTGGCCGGCAATATTGACATCTTGTCCAAGGACAACGCTTTGCCGAATGGCGGAAAGGGCAAAGCCAACGGCGTCGCGCTCTATGCCACTTATGCCCTCACTCCGCAGTGGGGTCTGGCGGCTCGCGGTGAATACATCGACGACAAGGACGGCATCGTTTCCGGTACGAATGGCACATCCAACAAGCTGAAGGAGCTGACACTGGCTGTGAACTATGCACTGGCATCGAACCTGAAGCTTTCGGCTGAAGTGCGCCAGGACCGGTCGAACGGGGCCATCTACACCAAAAAAGACGGCGCATCGACCACCAAGCAAACCTCGTTCGAGTTGCAAGCGCTTTATTCATTCTGAACCCCACCACACTCCCATCAGGAAGGAGCAACTCATGAAAATGATCACGGCCATCATCAAGCCGTTCAAGCTCGACGAGGTGCGAGAAGCCTTGTCGGGCATCGGGGTGACAGGCATCACCGTCACTGAAGTCAAGGGGTTTGGTCGGCAGAAGGGCCATACCGAGCTGTACCGCGGCGCGGAATACGTGGTGGACTTTCTGCCCAAGGTGAAGATCGAGGCGGCCGTGCCGGAAGCCCTGGTCGAACGCACCATCGAAGCGATCGAAACCGCAGCGCGCACCGGCAAGATCGGCGACGGCAAGATCTTCGTCTCTGCGCTCGAACAGGTCGTGCGCATCCGCACCGGTGAAACCGGCGGCGACGCGCTCTGACCGCATCCACGAGGAATCTGACATGAAAAAAAGTCTCGCAATTCCCGCAGCGCTCGGCGCCATGCTGCTCGGCATGGGCAGCGCCTGGGCGCAGACCGCCCCGGCCGCCGCAGCATCCAATCCGGCCGCCTTCATCAACTCCGGCGACAACGCCTGGATGCTGACCTCCACCGCCCTGGTGCTGCTGATGACCATTCCCGGTCTGGCGCTGTTCTACGGCGGCATGGTGCGCAAGAAGAATGTGCTCGCCACGCTGATGCAGAGCTTCGCCATCACCTGCCTGGTGACGGTGCTGTGGATGATCATCGGCTACAGCCTGGCATTCACGCCGGGCAATGGGTTCATTGGCGGATTGAGCCGCTTCTTCCTGAACGGCATGGGCCTGGATTCGGCCAACCCGCTGGCGCCGACCATTCCTGAGTCGACCTATATGACCTTCCAGATGACCTTCGCCATCATCACCCCGGCGCTGATCGTTGGATCGTTTGCAGACCGCATGAAGTTCTCCGCCCTGTTGTGGTTCATGGGCATCTGGCTGCTGGCCGTGTACGCCCCGATCGCCCACATGGTGTGGGGTGGCGGCTTCCTCGGCGGCGACGGCGTGCTTGACTACGCCGGCGGCACCGTGGTGCACATCAACGCCGGTGTCGCCGGCCTGGTGGCCGCGCTGGTGATGGGCAAGCGAATCGGCTACGGCAAGGAAGCCATGCCGCCGCACAACCTGGTGCTGACCATGATTGGCGCCTCGCTGCTGTGGGTGGGCTGGTTCGGCTTCAACGCCGGTTCCGCCGTGGCTGCCAGCGACCGTGCCGGCATGGCCATGGCCGCCACGCAGATCGCCACCGCCGCTGCGGCGCTGAGCTGGATGTTCGCCGAGTGGATTGCGCGCGGCAAGCCCACCATCCTGGGCATCACCTCCGGCGCGGTTGCCGGCCTGGTGGCCATCACCCCGGCGTCCGGCTTTGTCGGCCCTGGCGGCGCGCTGGCCATCGGCCTGATCGCTGGCGTGGTGTGCTTCTGGACTGCGGTCTATATGAAGGAAATGATCGGCTATGACGACTCGCTCGACGCCTTCGGCGTGCATGCCATCGGCGGCATCATCGGCGCCATGCTCACCGGCGTGTTCGCGGTCAAGGCCATCGGCGGCACCGCCGGCGCCTTGGAAGGCAATATGGCCCAGATCCTGATCCAGGCCAAGGGCGTGGGCTTCACCATCGTCTACGACGCCATCGTCACCTTCGTCATCCTCAAGGTCATCGACAGGGTCATCGGCCTGCGCGTCACCGAAGAGCAGGAACGCGAAGGTCTGGACATCAGCCTGCACGGCGAGCAAGTGCTCTGAGTCAAAGTTCTGAACGCTGCGGCGGCCAGCCGCCGCACCCGAAGGCGTCTCCTCATCCTGTCCCCAGGATGTTCCAACCGCCCCGATGGGGCGGTTTTTTTTCGACAACGGAATAATCGCCGCGCCGGGCCGTCTATGCAGCATCCCAACCCTTAACGGAGCTGAAGATGAAAACCGCCACTCGACTGACCCCCACCCTCGCCGCCGCGGCGCTGGCCCTCTCGGCGCTCTGGATCGCGCCGTCGGCCTACGCCGACACCCCCGTCGAGGCCGCCCGCACGCACATCGAGGCGATTGCCGCAGGCAACGTGGACGCCATCACCGCCAGCTACGGCCCGGACGCCGTGCTCGAATGGGTCGGCGGCCCGCTGGATGGCCGCTACGACGCCGCCGACACCATCAAGACCACCTGGACCAAGTTCACCAAGGCCAACGGCCCGCTCAAGGCCGAGATCACGCATCTGCAGGAAGCGGCCAACCCGAAGGGCGCCACCGTCACGGCCGATGTCGTATTCCAGGGCAAGACCGCCATTCCCGTGCGCTACGTGCTCACCTATCGCAGCGGCAAGCTGGTCGATGAAATCTGGCAGATCGACCCCAAGCTCGCCAGCAAAGGCGGATACTGATTCCACCCACGGCCCGCCCGCCCTCAAACCCGCCCCGTCATGGCCGACCGCCACCAACTGCTGACCGAGCAGATCCCGCACCTGCGGCGCTATGCCCGCGTGCTCCACGCCGGGCGCATGGCCGACGCCGACGATCTGGTGCAGGACACCCTGGAGCGCGCCGTCAACAAATGGGGGCTGTGGCGCGGGGTGGGCAGTGTGCGGCCCTGGCTGTTTTCCATCATGCACAACCTGTTCGTCGATCACTGCGCCGTGCGCAATGCGCAGGCCACGGAGTCTCTGGACGATCTGCCAGACGCCGCCCATCCAGTGCAAGCCGCAACACAGGAGCTTCACTTCGAAGCCCTCGAACTGCTGGCCGCCCTCCAGCGCCTGAGCGTGCCCTTGCGCGAGGTGTTGCTGCTGGTGGCCGTGGAAGGGCTCAGCTATACGGAGGCGGCCAAGGCGCTCGGCGTACCCACCGGCACGGTGATGTCGCGCCTGTCGCGCGCCCGCAGCCAGCTCTGGCAACTCACCAACGGTGAAGGAGCGCAGCGCCCTGCCTTGCGCATCATCGATGGGCAAAGGAGTGTGGGATGAATCCGCAACGCCCCGACCGCGACACCCTCATGGCCTACGCCGACGGCCAGCTCGACGCGGCCCGCAGCGCCGAGGTCGATCGCTACCTGGAATACGAAGCCCGGCTGGCCCTGAATGGCGATGTGCCACCACACGGCGCGCGAAGCTCCGTGAGCGCGGAAATCGCCGCCCTGCAGGCGCAGAACCTGGCGCTGCGCGAGGCACTCGCTCCCATGCTCGACGAACCGGTGCCCGCGCGCCTGTTGCAGCCTCTCGCGCCGCCTGCGCGCCCCTGGGCACGCGCGGCAGTCGTGGCGTTGTGGATCGGCGTGGGCGCGGCGGCCGGCAGCCTCGCCACCCGGGAGGCGCTGCAGCAAAACGGCCCCGTGGTCACCGCGCAGAACGAAGGCATGCAGCACTTCGTGCATCAGGCCGAACTCGCCTACGCCGTCTACACCCCGGACGCGCGCCGCCCAGTGGAAGTGCGCGAAGGCAGCGATCTGACCACCTGGCTGTCGCGCCGCCTGCAGCGACCCATCGTGGCGCCCGACACCCTGCCCGGCGGCCTAGTGCTCATGGGCGGCCGCCTGCTGCCCGGCATGCCGGGCAAGCCCGCCGCACAGCTCATGTACCAAGACGCGCAGGGCCACCGCGTCACGGTCTATCTGCGCGGCATGGCCAAACCCACCGCCGAGATTTCATTTCGCATCGTGCCCGGAAAACCGGCGTCCACCTTCTATTGGGTGGATCGCCAATGGGGCTACGCGCTGACCGGCGATCTGCCCCGCGCCCAATTGCTCGACGCAGCGCGCGTGCTCTATCAGCGCTACACCACCGACGATCCACCCGCCCTGCCAGGTTCCACAGCCGCGCCGCAAGCCTGACTTCGCGACGCAGCTTTCGATTCCCCTCGCCCTGCAGACCGACGCTTTGGCGTCGATCGACCGGGTTTTTTTCGACGTTCAGGAGTGCTCATGACCCAACCCACCTCACCCAACCCGACCGCTGGCCAAACCCCCGACGCCGGACGCCGCGCCCTGCTGCGCACCAGCCTGCTGGGCGCCGGCTTGCTGCTGGCCTCGGCCACGCCGCTGGTCCTGGCAGACAACGCCCCGTCGCTCAAGGTGTACGGCCCGGGCGGCCCGGCGCCCGCCATGAAGGAAGCGGCCACGGCCTTCGAGAAAGCCACGGGCATCAAGGTCGAAGTCACCGCCGGCCCCACTCCGAAGTGGATCGACGCCGCCCGGGCCAACGCCGACCTGATCTTCTCGGGATCGGAAACCATGATGAGCGACTTCGTCACCGCCATGAACGGCCAGCTCGACAGTGCCGACGTCACTGCGCTCTACCTGCGGCCGCTCTCCATCCTGGTGCGCCCGGGCAACCCCAAGCACATCACCGGCTTCACCGATCTGCTCAAGCCCGGCCTCAAGGTGCTCGTGGTCAACGGCGCCGGACAGAACGGGGTCTGGGAAGACGCCGCCGGTCGCCTGGGCGACATCCGCACCGTGCGCGCGCTGCGCAAGAACATCGTCGCCTATCCAGCCAACAGCGCGCTGGCCCGCCAGGCCTGGATCGACCAGCCCGACATCGACGCCTGGCTGATCTGGAATATCTGGCAGGTCTCCAACCCCAAGCTGGCCGAACAGGTGGCGGTGGAAGAGCCTTACCGCATCTACCGCGACACCGGCATCGCCCCGACCACGCGCGGCAAACAGCTGCCCGCCTCGCAGCAGTTCATCGCCTTTTTGCAGAGCCCGCAAGGCGCGGCGATTTTTCAGCGCTGGGGCTGGACGACGAACGGCGCCTGAACCGGGGCAGATGCGGCAACTCAGCGCGTTTGCGCTGCGTCTGCAAGAATCGGGGCTGTCCCCGCTTTTGCAAACAGAACAATGATCCCGCATCTCATCACCTCCTCGGGCGATCCCGTCCTCGAACTCGAACAGCGCATCCTGGAGGCGCAGCCCTCCATCGAGCGCTGGTTCCGCCTCGAATGGATGGAGCACACCCCGCCGTTCTACAGCTCGGTCGATCTGCGCAACGCCGGCTTCAAGCTCGCGCCGGTCGACACCAACCTCTATCCCGGCGGCTTCAACAATCTCTCCCCGGAGATGATGCCGCTGGCGGTGCAGGCCGCCATGGCCGCCATCGAGAAAATCTGCCCGGAGGCCAAGAACCTGCTGGTGATTCCCGAGAACCACACCCGCAACACCTTCTACCTCGAAAACGTCCACACCCTGATGCGCATCTTCCGTCGGGCTGGGCTGAATGTGCGTCTCGGGTCGCTCGACGAGACGGTCACCGAGCCCATGCACCTCAAGCTGCCGTCGGGCGGCGAGCTGGTGGTGGAGCCGCTGATCCGCAACAAACTGCGCCTCGGGCTGAAAGACTTCGACCCCTGCACCATCCTGCTCAACAACGATCTGTCGGGCGGCATCCCGCCCATCCTGCAGGGTCTGCATGAGCAATACCTGCTGCCGCCGCTGCATGCCGGCTGGGCCGTGCGGCGCAAGTCCAAGCACTTCCACGCGTATGACGATGTGGCGAAAAAATTCGCCAAGCTCATCGGCGTCGATCCGTGGATGCTCAACCCCTACTTCGCCCAGTGCGGCAAGGTCAATTTCCACGAGCGCCACGGCGAAGACTGTCTGGCCGAAGCGGTCGACAGCGTGCTGGCCAAGGTGCGCAAGAAGTACAAGGAATACGGCATTCAGGAAAAGCCCTTTGTCATCGTCAAGGCCGACGCGGGCACCTACGGCATGGGCGTGATGACCGTGCGCGACCCCAGCGAGGTGAAAGACCTCAACCGCAAGACCCGCAACAAAATGAGCGTGGTCAAGGAAGGGATGGAAGTCAGCGAAGTGCTGATTCAGGAAGGCGTGCCCAGCGTCGAGCGGCTGCAAGAGGCCGTGTGCGAGCCGGTGGTCTATATGATGGATCGCTATGTGGTGGGCGGTTTCTACCGCGTGCACGCCGACCGCGGGCCGGATGAGAACCTCAACGCCCCCGGCATGCACTTCGTGCCGCTGGCATTCGAGGAACAGTTCAACGTCACCCACCCGGAAGCGGCCCCCGGCACCAACGGGCCGAACCGCTTCTACATGTACGGCGTGATCGCCCGGCTGGCCATGGTGGCCGCCAGCTACGAGCTGGAGCGCACCGACCCTGATGTGGGACTGGGCTGAGCCCGCGGGAACGCCCATCATGCAACTGCTGTTCATCGCCGACCCGATCGCGTCCTTCAAAATTTACAAGGACACCACCTTCGCCATGATGCGCGAGGCGCAGGCGCGCGGCCATGTGCTCTGGGTTTGCGAAGCCGCCGATTTGCACTGGAGGGGAGGGAACTCCTCCACAACCACCGTCCCGACGGGTGGGGAGGAGGCGATTGCAGCGCCAGTCACCGCCGTCTGCCGCCGCATCGAACTCACCGGGGCCACGTCGGGGCACGACTGGTACCGCGTGATCGACCAGCGCCCACTGGCCTTGCGCGAGGTGGATGCGGTACTCATGCGCAAAGACCCGCCCTTCGACAGCGAATACTTCTACGCCACCCATCTGCTGCAGCAAGCCGAGCGCGAAGGTGCGGCCGTGTTCAACAGCCCCCGGGCGCTGCGCGACCACCCGGAAAAGCTCGCCATTCTGGAGTTTCCGCAGTTCATCACCCCCACTCTGGTCAGCCGCCGCGCGGCCGAAATCAAGGCGTTCTACGGTGAGCATGGCGACATCATCCTCAAGCCGCTCGACGGCATGGGCGGCACGGGCATCTTTCGCCTGCGGCAGCAGGCCGACGGCAGCCCCGATCCCAACCTCAACGTGGTGATCGAAACCCTCACCGCCTTTGGCGCCACCACCGTGATGGCGCAGCGCTTCGTGCCCGCCATCGCGCAGGGCGACAAGCGGGTGCTGATCATCGACGGCGAGCCCGTGCCCTATTGCCTGGCGCGCATTCCGCAAGGCGGGGAGACACGCGGCAATCTGGCCGCCGGCGGATTGGGCGTGGCGCAGCCGCTCTCAGAGACCGACTGGGCCATCGCCCGCGCGCTGGGGCCGGTGCTGGCCGCGCGCGGCCTGCTGCTGGTGGGCATCGACATCATTGGCGACAAGCTCACCGAGATCAACGTCACCAGCCCGACCTGCTTTCAGGAAATCACCCAGCAATCCGGCTGCGATGTGGCCGCGCGCTTCATCTCCGCGCTCGAAGCCGCCGTCACCCGATCCCGCCCCGATTGACGCTGCGGGCGCGCGGTGGGCGACAATCCGCCCATCATGCAGATGCCGCAAACCCGTTCCGCCCGCATTTTGATGGCGGCCTTGCTGCTGACCCTCGCGGGGGTCACCACGGCGCTGTACATCGCCCTCAATCAACCCTGGCTGGGGCTCACCCTGTCATCCCGCGCCGATGCGTACAGCCCAGGCATCGAGGTGCTGCATGTCGCTCGCAACGGCCCCGCCGCCGCCATCGCTCAAGGCTCGCGCTTGCTGTCGATCAGCGCAGGCGGGCAGCGCGTGGCCTTGCAGCCCAGCGACCTGATCGAAGAGCCCGACTATTTCGACACTTACGCCGAAGTCGAGCGCTTTTTTCAGCGCCAAACGCAGATCGCCGCGCTGCAGGCGCGTCCCCTGCTGCTGAGCTGGCAAGACCCCGCCGGACAGGTCTTCGAGCAGGCCGTCACACCCCTACCCAACCGTCCGCTCGCCAGTCTGCCTTTGGTGTTCTGGTTCCAGTTGCTCTGCGGCGGCGTGGCCCTGCTCGTCGGCGCCTGGGTGTACGCGCTCAAACCCAAGAGCTGGCCGGGGCGGCTGCTGGCGCTCTCGGGGCTGCTGTTTCTACCCAACACCTACTCGGCCGCGATCTACAGCACCCGCGAACTGGCGCTGCCCGGCGGTCTGTTCGAGTTGCTCTCGGCCATCAATCATCTGGGCGCGCTGGGGTTCGGCGGCGCGTTGGCCGCGCTGTTTCTGGTGTACCCAGCGCGACTGGCGGCGGCGAAGTGGCTCTGGCCCGTGCCCATCATCGTGGTGGGCTGGTGGGCGATGGATGCCGCGCGGCTGGCGCCCAATATGAGCTGGGGAGTGCGCATTCCGTTGCTGCTCGAAATCCTGCTGGCCGTGGCGCTGGCCGTGGTGCAGTGGCGGCGCAGCGCCATGCGCGCGGCCGACCGCGCCGCGCTGCGCTGGTTCATGCTCTCGGCCATGCTGGGCGCTTTCACCTTTGTCGTCTTCACCTTCGGTTCGAGAATGATCGGGGTGTTCACGCCGATGCAGCAGGGCTATGCCTTCGGTTTTTTTCTCGCCATGTACCTCGGCTTGGCGCTGGGGGTCGGGCGCTATCACCTGTTCGACCTCGACCGCTGGGCCTACCGGCTGCTGCTGTGGGTGCTGGGGCTGGGGCTGATCGTCGTGCTCGACATGCTGCTGGTGCTGCTGCTGAACTGGCGCCACGACCTGTCACTCATCCTCACCCTGCTGCTGGCCGGGCTGCTGTATTTGCCGATGCGGCAGTGGCTGTGGGGCCGCATGATGCAGGGCGAGTTGCCGCCCATCGATAAGCTGCTGCCCGAGATCATTTCGGTGGCCTTCACCGCGCAGACGCTGGAGCGCGAGCGCCGCTGGCTCGGCCTGCTCGACCGGCTGTACCAGCCGCTGCACAACCTGCCGATGCCGCCAAGCGAGGCCGACACCGCCCCCGGTCTGGCGCAGGACGGCATGGAACTGCGCATCGCCCCGGCTGGCGGCTTGGCCGCGCGCCGCCTGCAGGGTCGCAGCGCCGGCCAGCGCCTGTTCACCGTGACCGACGCTGACCTGGCCACCTCGCTCGTGACCCTGTTCAACCAGGCTGCGGCGGGCCGCGACGCGCTGGAGACCGGCGTGCAGCAAGAGCGCGACCGCATCGCCAGCGATCTTCACGACGACATCGGCGCCAAGCTGCTCACCCTGCGCCATCTGGTGCACGGCGAGCGCGAGCAGGCCATGCTGATGACCACCATCGACCAGTTGCGTGCCATCGTGCGCGGGCTGCGGCAGGCGGTGCAGCCGTGGGAAGAGTTCGCCGCCGACATCCGCTCGGAAACCGCGCAACGCCTGGCCGCAGCCGGTATGGCGCTCGACTGGCCGTCGCCGCTCATCGGTGGGCTGAGCGCCGCTCGGCTGCCCCCTCAAGACGCCGCGCAGCAATACCACCTGCGCGCCCTGTTGCAAGAGGCGGTGAGCAACGCCATACGCCACGCCCGCGCCAGCCGCGTTTCCGTGCGACTGAGCATCGTCGATGCAACCCGTATGCGGCTGGACGTTTTCGACGACGGCATCGGCATCGACCCGCAACATGCCGCCACCGGACATGGCCTGACCAGCATGCAGATCCGCGCCCGCGCCCTGGGCGGCCAGATCGCCTGGCGCCGCAACATTGACCGCGTACCGTCCAGCGCGCCCACGGGCAAACCAGCGGAAAGCACCGCGCCGCCTTCGGGTCACGGCACCTGGGTGGAATTGGTGTTTCCCCTTGGGCCTGTTCACCCTATTTAGTCGCCTGTCACAACCAAGTCGATCCGACCGCGCACAATGCGCCTCATTCAGTTTTTCAAAGCGCCGGTTTCGTCATATGTTTTTCCTAACCGTTCGATTGTGACAATCGATTGGATCAATTTTAGGGTTTTCCCTAGACTTCATTCTCAACGGCACACCCGCCGCATGTTTTCTTCCCACCACAAGGAGCTCAACCATGGAACAAACCACTGAAAATTTCGGCCTGCCCCGCCTCAACGAGCCCGCGCCCAACTTCAACGCCGTCACCACCCACGGCCCCCGCACCCTGGCCGACTACAAGGGCAAGTGGCTGATCCTGTTCTCGCACCCGGCCGACTTCACCCCGGTGTGCACCACCGAGTTCATGGGTTTCGCCCGTGAAGCCGAAACCTTCAAGTCGATGAACTGCGAGCTGCTCGGCCTGTCGATCGACTCCATCTTCGCCCACCTGGCCTGGGTGCGTTCGATCAAGCAACACTTCGGCGTGGACATTCCCTTCCCCATCATCGAAGACCTGAAGATGGAAGTGGCCCGCGCCTACGGCATGATCCACCCCGGCGCCGCCGACACTCAGGCCGTGCGCGCCACCTTCTTCATCGACCCCAACGGCATCCTGCGCGCCATGGTGTACTACCCGATGAGCAACGGCCGCTCGATCAACGAGTTCGTGCGTCTGCTGCAAGCCCTGCAGACCAGCGACAAGCACGGCGTGGCCACGCCGGAAGCCTGGTGCCCGGGCGACAAGGTCATCGTGCCCCCGCCGAAGACCTCCGCCGCCGCTGAAGAGCGCGTGAGCAAGGGCGCGGCGCAAGGCATGGAAGTGACCGACTGGTACTTCTCCAAGAAGACGCTGTAATTCATCAACGGGAACTCCCCGTTGCCTGAATACCCAAGCCCCGGCCCGCCGGGGCTTGGGTTTTTGTTTTGCGCAAAGGCCGCAAGAAACGAGGGCGCGGCAAGCAAGCGTTTGCAGCCTGACTTCCTTAAGATGCGGGTCATGGATGCAACGACTCAGTCCCCCTTCTCCCCGTCCGAGACCGGACGCAAGATTCCGGTCTCGGTGCTGGTGGTGATTCACACTCCCGCACTCGATGTGCTGCTGATCGAGCGCGCGCTGCAGCCCGGCTTCTGGCAAAGCGTGACGGGCAGCATCGACGCCCCTGGCGAACCCCTGATGGACACCGCCCTGCGCGAAGTGGCCGAAGAAACCGGCATCCAGGTGGGCGGCATCGCCGTGCCCCTATCCGCGCTGCGCGATTGGCGGCTGGCCAATGTGTACGAAATCTATCCGCTATGGCGGCATCGCTACCCGGCGGGCATCTGGAAAAACACCGAGCATGTGTTCAGCCTCGAAGTGCCCGCAGGCACTCCCGTCACCCTGGCCGCACGCGAACACCGCGCATGGGCCTGGCTGCCGTGGCAGGAGGCGACCAAGCGCTGCTTTTCGGCCTCGAACGCCGATGCGATCCGCCAGTTGCCGCGGCGCTTTCCTTCGCGCTGAACAGGCCCGGTCATGGAACTGCGCGTCGCCTCCTACAACATCCACAAAGGCGTGCTCGGCCACGGCCCGGCCAAGCGCGCCAGCATTCTGGAGTTGCAGACGGCGCTGCAGGGGCTTGAGCCCGATCTGGTTTTTCTGCAGGAGGTGCAGTTTTTGCATCAGCGCAACGCGCGCCGACTGAGCGGTTGGCCCGCGCTGCCGCAGCACGACTTTCTGGCGCAGGCGCTGAACATGCACGCGGCCTACCGCACCAATGCCTGCACCCGGCATGGCGAACATGGCAATGCGCTGCTGTCGCGCTATCCCATCATCGACATCGCCCACTGCGATGTATCGGACCACCGCTTCGAGCAACGCGGCCTGCTGCATGTGCAGGTGGCGCTGCCCAAGGGCGGGCCGCTGCACTGCATCGTGGTGCATTTCGGGCTGTTTGCCGCCAGTCGACAGCGCCAGACCGATCGCCTGCTCGACTACATCGCGGCGCAGGTGCCCGCGCAGGCGGCGCTCATCGTCGCGGGCGATTTCAACGACTGGCACGGCCGCATCGGCCCGCAACTGCTGCAGCAAGGCCTGGTCGATGTGAGCGAGCCGCCACTCAAGACCAATGGCAAGACCTCTTGGCGCAAGCGCGTGCGCACCTATCCCGCGCGGCTGCCGCTGATGCCGCTCGACCGCATCTACGCCCGCGGTCTGAGTGCCAGCGAAATCGGTCTGGGCTGGGGTCGCGCCTGGGCCCGGCTGTCCGACCACGCGCCGCTGCTGGCCTCGCTGCGCTGCGACCAGCCAGACTGCCCCGAGTCGCCCCTGCCCGACCCGGCCGCCGCTGCGTCTGCGCCCATCGCCGCGTGAGCGCGTAGCCCGAGCGCCGCCCCTTGCCTGCCCCGTCCTTGCAAGCCGACACGCTGCCCCACCCTCTCGATGAACCGCTGCGCTGGACCGGCGGCGGCGCCCCGCGGCTGCTGCCCTACGGCAGCGCGCTATTCCCGGCCATGCAACAGGCAATCGAGCAAGCCCGCGAAAGCATCTGGCTGCAGACCTACATTTTTCATACCGACGAGGCCGCGATGACTCTGGCCAGCGCGCTGTGCGACGCCGCGCGGCGCGGGGTGCAGGTGCGGGTGCTGGTGGACGGGCTGGGTTCGAGCCGCAGTGTCGAGGCGCTCTCCGGCCGCTTCACCGAAGCCGGGGTGGAGTTCATGGTGTTTCGTCCCTGGCGCAAATGGCTCGATGTCGTGCAGCGGGGTCGCTGGCGGCGGCTGCACCGCAAGCTGTGCGTGGTGGACGCGCACACCGCCTTCATCGGCGGCATCAACCTCATCGACGACCGACTCGATATTCACCACGGATGGAGCGCGCAGCCCCGGCTCGACTATGCGGTGCAATACCACGGCCATCTCGCGCGCCAGACGCAGTGGGTGATGCAGCGACTATGGCTGCGCACCGTGCTCACCGGCAGCCTGCAGCGCCGCCTGCGCAAACTGCCCGGCCCCGGCGTGTTCGACACCTCGCCCAACCGCCGCGCCTACTGGCAGGAACTGCTGGACTGGGGCAGCGACATGCCCGTGGCCGACGAAGACGGCGCGCCACTGCCGCCCAGCAGCGCCACAACGGCCACGCCCCGCACACCCGCACCCCGCCCTACCCCGCAGACCCTTGCGCAAAGCCTGGCCGCGTTGGTGGTGCGCGACAACTTCTCGCAGCGCCGCGCCATCGAGCACAGCTACATCCGCGCCATCAACCGCGCGCGCGAGCGCGTGCTCATCGTCAGCCCCTACTTCTATCCGGGGCTGGAGTTTCGCCAGGCGCTGAAAAATGCCGCAGCGCGCGGCGTGCGCGTCGAGCTGCTGCTGCAAGGCCGTATCGATTACCGCATGGCGGCGTGGGCGGCGCGAGCCCTCTACGGCGAAATGCTGCGCGCCGGGGTGCATATCTATGAATACACCCCCGCCTATCTGCACGCCAAGGTCGCCGTGGTCGATGCGGACTGGGCCACGGTCGGCAGCTCCAACATCGACCCGCTATCGCTGCTGGTCAATCTCGAAGCCAATCTCGCCGTGCTCGACCGCGCCTTCGCGCTGGAACTGGGCGCGCATATCGAAAGCCAGATCGCGCAGTCGCTGCCCATCAACACGCCCGACCGTCTGCGCACGCGGGCGCCGTGGTGGCTGCGGCCGTTCGTGGCCGTCGCCGCGCGGGCCTTTGTCGCCCTGGCCGGCGGGGTAAAAAACGAATATTAGCCCCCCCGAAAGCCGCGCTGCACGCGGCTCTCCCCCAGGGGGCAACGAAACACTTGGGGCGGCCCGGCGTGTTTCTTAGGCTCCCCCTTGGGACGATTCGCCGCACACGCAGTTGCGCCCCATCTGCTTGGCGCGGTAGAGCGCCCGGTCGGCGCGCACCAGCACATCGGCGGTGCGCTGATCGCCTGAGCGCGACTGGGTCATGCCGATGCTGACCGTGAGCGCCACTGCCTCGCCCTCGGCCAAGGCGATGGCCTCAGCGCTGACCGCAGCGCGCAGGCGCTCGGCGATCTGCCCCGCCTCGGCCTCGTCCGCGCCGTCAAGAATCAACAGAAACTCCTCGCCGCCCAGCCGTCCGAAAAAGTCGCGGCTGCGCTTTTCACCCTCGATGATCTGGACGAAGCGACACAGCACCCGGTCGCCCGCGGCGTGGCCGAATCCATCGTTGATGCGCTTGAAATAGTCGAGATCGAGCAACAGCACCGACAGCGGCGCCCTGCGCTGCAACAACCGCTCGAGAATGCCCAGAATGCTGGAGCGGTTGTGGACGCCGGTCAGGCTGTCGAAGGTCGCCAGATGTTCGAGCCGACGCTCCAGCGCCTTGCGCTCGCTGATGTCGCGCCAGATGCCTTCGACCCCGGCGTATTGGCCCTGCTCGTCGCGCAAGGCCTGGGTGCTGATGGAGATGTCGACGATTACCCCGTCCTTGCGCCGCATGCGGCCCGGAAAATCATGCACCGCACCGTGCTGGCGAATCTCGGCCACCAGGGCGTCGCGCTCCGACAGATCGGGATAGAAGGCCGCAGCGGGCAGGCCGATGATTTCCTCGGCGGTGTAGCCCAGCACGTTCTTCACCGCCTGGCAGACGTAGCGGGTAATGCCCTGCGCATCGGTGCGGTAGAACACATCCTGCATGGTGTTCATCATGCGCTGGAAATCTTCGTCGGTCTGGCGCAGGCGCTGCTCCATCGCGGCGCGCTCGGTCATGTCGAGAAAGGTCGCCAGCACCGCGCGCTCATCGTCCACCACCACGATGGCGCTGCTCATGGCCAGCATCAGCGGCTGGCCGTCGCAGGTGTAGGCGCGAATTTCAGTGACCGGGTTGATGCCGTCGCCCTCGGCGTGACGCAGCCGCGCCAGCGCGCGGTGCAGATCGAGCGGGTGAATGAAAACATCGACCTCACGCCCGATGACGTCGGACGGCTGGAGCGCCCGCAGCAGCCGCAGCGCCGCGGGATTGGCGTAACGCACGGTATCGCCCACGAGCATCGCTACACAGGCTGGCAACTGGTCGATCCATTCTGCGCTGGGGCGACCCGCCTGGTCGGGGTCAGCCATGACGAACTTCGGGCGCCGGATGCGTAACCCGGTCTGGATGGCTTGGGGCGTGCATGATAGGTTCCACTCTGCGATGGGTATGAGAAAACAGGTTAGCACTGCGCAGAGCGCATGGTCCGGCGGGCTGATCTCATATGCCCTGCGGTTGGATGCGCATGACAACTCTGTATTTCCGTTTTCGCCGCCGGACTTCCAGAATGCAGTGCATGAACACGCCGTCCCCCGCCCCTTCTTCTCTTCACCCCCCTCGCCGTTCCGCCTGGTCACGTCTGTGCCGCATCTGCGCCCTGGGCTGGCTGCTCGCCGCCTGGGCCTTGCAACAAGGCGTCAGCGCAGCGCCATCAGCGCCATCCGCGCCGGGCGCCGCGCAGACTTTCGGCCCGCTGATCTCGGCGCAAGCCCTGGCCACTCAACCTACCCAGGTGCGCATCATCGACCTTCGCGACGATGCGGCAGCGGCCAACGTGGCGCACATTCCCGGAGCACTTCCCGCGCCCTATGCCGACTGGCGCGGCCCCTCGAACAATCCGGGCCAGCTCCTGCCGCTGCCTCGGTTCACCGCTCTCGTCCGGCGACTGGGCCTGAACGCCGAAACCCCCGTGGTGCTCGTCGCCAGCGGGGATGACCCCAGCGATTTCGGCGCGCCCGCCCGCGTTTACTGGACGCTCAAATGGCTGGGATTGCAGCGCCTCGCCATTCTCAACGGCGGCATGACCGCCTGGCAGGCCGCCGCCCTGCCGCTCACCCGCCAGCCCACGCCCGCGCCGACGCCCAGCGCGTTCACCCCGCAACTCGACGACGCCCTGCTCGCCACCCGGTCCGAAGTGGCGCGCGATCTCGGCCACCCCAGCACGCTGCTGCTGGACGCGCGCCCCCGTGCCTTTTATCTGGGCCGCGAAAAAGCCCCCGCCGCAAGTCGCCCCGGCACCCTGCCCGGCGCGCTGGACTTCGACAATCTGCGCTGGTTTGAACCGGGCAGCGGCGCCCTGCCCGCTGTGTCCACGCTGCAGCGAACCGCCGCTCAGTTGCCACAGCAGCCCGGCGCCGTGCAGATCGTCTCGTTCTGCAATACCGGCCACTGGGCCGCAACCAACTGGTTCGTACTGTCCGAAGTGCTGCACCGCCCGCATGTGGCGCTCTACCCCGGCTCGATGGTGGACTGGTCGCGCGCCGACGCCCCCATGGCCCATGTCCCCACCCGCTGGCAACAACTCCGGCAGCAACTGGAACAGACATGGCAAGCACTCTGAGCTCAACGCTTCACACCACAGCGGCGCAGACCATAAATCAAGGACAACGCCGCCTTGGCAGCGGCCTGTTGATGCTCGGCGGTCTGGCCGGGTTTGCCGCCATTACCTGGCTGGTCGGCTGGCGGCAGGGCCTGCTCTGGCTGATCGGCCTGGGCTATGGCGTGCTGCTTTCGGCGGCCGCCTTCGGCTTCACCACCGGCTGGAGGGTATGGATCACTCGGCGCGACCCCATAGGGCTTTGGGCGCAATTTGTCGGCATCGCGGTGGCCATGCTCATCAGCGTGCCTCTGCTAGCCGCGCAGCCCGCGCTACAGGGCGCCGACGGGCCGCTTTCCATCAGTCTGTTGATAGGCGCCTTCGTGTTCGGCGCCGCCATGCAGGTCGCCGATGGCTGCGGCTCGGGCACTTTGTACAAGGCGGGTCTCGGTCATCCGGTGAGTCTTGCCGTGCTGCCCGCCTTCGTGTTCGGCAGCTTTCTCGGCGCGGCTCAGCTTCCAGCCTGGCTAACGCTGGGCGCACTGCCGCCGGTCAATCTGGTGCACCGCCTCGGGGCCGCCGAAACGCTGATCGTCCAGCTTGCGGCCCTCGCCCTGCTGGCCGCGCTGTTGTGGAGGTTTCGCGGCACGCAACCTTCACGCTGGCGCGGGCCTGCGGTGTGGTGGGCCGCCATCGGCCTGGGGCTGCTGGCGGCCGCCAATCTGGTGGTTGCCGGGCAACCCTGGGGCATTGTGTACGGCCTGGGGCTATGGGGTGCCAAGATCGTGCAGGCGCTGGGCTTCGATCTGAGCGGCAACGCCTTCTGGGGCCTGCCGGCCCAGCAGGCCCAGTTGCACGCCACGGTATTGGCCGATAACACCAGCGTCACCGATCTGGGTTTGTTGCTGGGCGCGCTCATCGCTGCCAGCTGGCGCGGGAAAGCCAGCCCAGCGGTAAGCCTGCTCGAACGGCAATGGCTGGCTTCCGTTGTTGCCGGCTTACTGCTGGGCTATAGCTCGCGGCTGGCCTTCGGCTGCAATGTCGGAGCGTATTTTTCAGGCATCGCCACCGGCAGCCTGCACGGCTGGGTGTGGTTCGCCTGCGCGTTCGCGGGCAGCCTGGTGGGCGTGCGCGTGCGCCATCGTCTGGGCATGGCGGATTGAGCCCACCCCGAAAACCATCGCTGCGCTCGGTTCTCCCCTCAAGGGGCGGACATTCTTGGGGCGGCCCGGCGAATGTCTTGAGGAACTCTCGATGAAACGCAAATTACCCTGGCTGATCGCCCTGTTCTGGGCCGCCGTGGTCGTGCTGCTGGTGCTGGACTGGCGCGTAAGCACGCCGCACGACCGGTTTGCCGAACCGCCTCCTCTCGCACTGGGCAACGGCCCGGCGGCTGACGCGGGTCACTGCTCGCTCGCCCCCGTCGCGCCCAACTCGCGGTGACGCAGCAGTATGGTGTACTGGCTGGCGAAAGCGCGGCTGAGTTGTTCGCTAAGAAACACCGAACGATGCTGCCCGCCGGTACAGCCGATGGCCACGCCGACATAGCTGCGGTGATCGGCAGCCAACTTGGGCAGCCAGCGCTGCAAAAACCCGCTGATGTCGGCCTGCATCTGCAGCACCTCGGGCTGGCGCAGCAGAAATTCGGCCACGGGGGCGTCGCGCCCGGTCAGGGGCCGCAGTACCGGGTCGTAGTGCGGGTTGGGCAGCATGCGCACGTCGAACACATAGTCGGCGTCGAGCGGCACGCCGCGCTTGAACGCGAACGACTCGAACAGAACCACCATCTGGCTGTCCTGCACCCGCACGGTTTGCTTGATCCAGTCGCGCAACTGGGCGGACTTCATCTGGCTAGTGTCGGTGTGTAGGCCGATCTCGGCCACCGGGCGCAGCAGTTCGCGCTCCATCTCGATGGACTCGATCAGCGCGTTGGCGTAGCCCTCGCCGCGGGCGGCAGCAGGGTTGCCGATCTGCTGCGCGGTCACGCGGCTGGTGAGCGGATGGCGGCGGCGGGTTTCCGAAAACCGCTGCACCAGCGTGTCGGTGGCGCAGTCGAGATAGATCGCGTGCACCTCGCAGCTGGCCCGCAGGTTTTCGAGCAGACCCGGCACGTCGGCCAGCGACTCGGCGCTGCGCGCGTCCACTGCGACGGCCACACGCTTTTGCCCCGAGGCGCGGGTCTGCTCGACCAGCGGGGTGATGAGTTGCGGCGGCAGGTTGTCCACGCAGTAATAGCCGGAGTCTTCCAGCGCGGTCAGCGCCACCGACTTGCCCGAGCCGGACAGCCCGGAAATCAGCACCAGCTGGTGGGTCGATCGCGCATCGGCAGGCGTTGGGACAGCAGCGGTTTCAGACGGGCTCATCGGGTTTCCAGGGACGGGGTTTCGCAAGCCGAGAGCAGCTCGCTGGCATGCTCCAGCGCGGCGCTCGATTGCGCGTTGCCGCCCAGCATACGGGCGATCTCGCTGCGCCGTTGTGACGGGTCGAGCGCGTCGAGCAGGCTGGCGGTCTGCCCGTCCGTGCTGTACTTGCGCACTGCGAAATGCTGCTGCGCGCAAGCGGCCACCTGCGCAAGATGGGTGACGGCCAGCACCTGCCGGTCACGCCCCAGGCGGCGCAGCAGCCGTCCCACGGTTTGCGCCACGGCGCCGCCGATGCCGGCGTCCACCTCGTCGAAAATCAGGGTTTCGGTGTCTTGCAGTGCGCTGGTGGTCACGGCGACGGCCAGGGCGATGCGCGACAGCTCGCCGCCGCTGGCCACCTTGCCCAGCGCCCGCAGCTCCGCGCCGGGATGCGCCGCCACCTGCAGTTCCACCGCCTCGGCCCCACGCGCGCCCACAGCGTCGAGCGGGGTGAGCGCCACGTCGAAGCGCCCGCCGGGCATGCCCAGTTCCTGCATGGCCGCCTGCACCGCCTTGGCCAGTTGCTGCGCGGCCTTGCGGCGCTTGGCGCTGAGCTTGGCCGCCGCCTTCTGCAGCGTGACCTGCGCGGCCTGTTCGGCGCTTTCCAGCGCGGGCAGGTCGATACTGCGGTCGAGCTGCTGGAGTTTGTCGCGCAGGGCGTGATGGGTTTGCGGCAGGTCGGCCGCCGCCACGCGATGCTTGCGTGCGAGATTCATCCAGCCCGAAAGCCGGGCGTCGAGTTCGGCCAGACGCTGCGGGTCGGCCTCGGTACGTTCGGCCAGACGGCGCAGTTCGTGACTGAGGTCGCTCAGGCTGGTTTGCGCCGCGTCGATCTGTTGCACCAGCGGCTGCAGCCCGGCATCGACCTGCGCCGCTCGCTCCAGCGCCTGCTGCGCCTGCGCCAGCAAAGACAGCGCACTCACGTCCTCGCCGTCAAGCGCCCCCTGCGCCAGAGCGAAGTCTTCGAGCAGACTGCTGACATGTGCCAGTCGCTTGTGTTCGCTCTCCAGCGTGGCCCACTCGCCCTCGGCAGGACGCAGACGATCGAGTTCCTCGCACTGCCACTGCAGGCGCTCGCGTTCTTCAGCCAACGCGCCGACGTCGCCTCTAGCCTGCTGCAAGGCCGCGTCGGCATCGCGCCACTGGGCCCAGGCGAGCGCGACGGCCCGGGCTTCGTCTTGCGCCCCGGCGTAGCCGTCGAGCAGGTGGGTGACGACTTCGCGCCGCACCAGCCCCTGATAGGCGTGCTGCCCATGAATGTCCACCAGCCATTCCCCCGCGGCCTTGAGTTGTGCGGCGGTGGCCGGACTGCCGTTGAGAAAGCCGCGCGACTTGCCCTGCGCGTCGATCACGCGGCGCAGCAGCAGCGTGTCGGCCTCGGCGGCGAATCCCTGCTCGTCCAGCCATGCGGCCAGCGGCGGGCTCAGGCTGAACTCGGCGCTGATCTCTGCGCGCTGCGCCCCCGCGCGCACCACACTGCTGTCGGCGCGCTCGCCCAGGGCGAGCTTGAGCGCGTCGATCAGGATGGATTTGCCCGCGCCGGTTTCACCGGTGAGCACGGTAAAGCCCCCCGCCAGATCAATATCGAGCTCGGGAACGATGACAAAGTCGCGCAAATGCAGATGCAGCAGCATGGCTCAGGGGAAAAGACGCAAATGTTCAGGATTCATCGGGCACTTCATGCCAATGAAGTTTCCGGCGCAGGGTGGAGAAATAGCTCCAACCCGGCGGGTGGAGAAACACGCAGCGATGCGGCGCCTGCGCGATGCGGATGCGATCGCCGCCGATCAGCTCGGCATAGCTCTGCATGTCGAAGTTCACGCTCACGTCGCGCGGCGTGACCACCTCGATCACGATATCGGCACCGCCCGGCAGCACGATGGGGCGGTTCGACAGGGTATGCGGCGCGATCGGCACCAGCACCACACCGTCCACGCTGGGGTACAGAATGGGCCCGTAGGCCGACAGCGCATAGGCCGTGGAGCCCGTCGGCGTGGCGACGATCAGGCCGTCTGCGCGCTGCACATACATGAAGCGGCCGTCCACCTCCACCTTCAGTTCCACCAGCCCCGACGCGCCGTTGCGATTGACCACCACATCATTCACCGCAATGGCGCTGAAAATGGTCTGCCCCGCACGCTCCACCGCGCCGCTGAGCATGGCGCGCTCCTCGCGCTCGAAGTCGCCAGCCATCAGTCCGTCGATCGCGGGCTCCCACTCGCTGTCGGCGATATCGGTCATGAAGCCCAGCCGTCCCGCGTTGATGCCCACCAGGGGCACATTCAGCGGAGCCAGCCTGCGCGCCGCGCCCAGCATGGTGCCGTCGCCGCCCAGCACCACCGCCACCCAACCGCCCTGCGCGGTGCGCTCGGCCAGCTCGCTGCTGCGCAGCACCGGGTAAGGCAGCTCGGTGTGCTGCGCGGTGAGCTCGCCCACCCAGACCTCCACCCCGGCCCGGCTCAGCCGCGCGGCAATCTCGCCAAGTTTGCGCTGCGCCTGCGGCGCTTGATACTTGCCGATCAGCAAGACCTGCTGGAACACGGTACGGGGCATGGGGTTCAAAGTTGAGACATGGCGGAGAACACCGCCCTGGCGGCAAATTACAGCACAGGCGCAAGTCCGGCGTAGCGTGTCGTGCCCGCGCACCGTCTGCAGCCTAAAATTTGCGCATGGACGAACGCGCCCGACTGCTGCTCAAAACCCTGATCGAACACTACATCGCCGACGGTCAGCCGGTGGGTTCGCGCACGTTGTCGCGCGCTTCGGGGCTGGAGTTGTCCGCGGCCACCATCCGCAACGTCATGGCCGATCTCGAAGACATGGGCCTGATCGCCAGCCCGCACACCTCGGCGGGGCGCATTCCCACCCCGCGCGGCTACCGGGTATTTGTGGACGCCATGCTCACCGCCCAGCCGCAGATGCCAACCGACCTGCTGCCGCAGACGCTGCAACAGCACATCGACACCGCCCCGCCGCAACAAGTGATGATGCGGGCGGCGCAGCTCATGTCCAGCCTGTCGCAATTCGTCGGCGTGGTGCTGGCGCCGCAGCGTAGCGCCGCGTTTCGCCACATCGAGTTTCTGCGCTTGAGCGAACATCGCATTCTGCTCATCATCGTCAGCCCCGAGGGCGATGTGCAAAACCGCATGCTGCACTGGCCGCACGCCCTCAGCCAGAACGAACTCAATACCGCCACCAATTACCTCAACGCCCATTTTTCGGGCCTGAGTTTCGAGCAGGTCACGCAAAAGCTCGGCAGCGAGGTGGAGCACCTGCGCAGCGAACTCGTCGCCCTCATGCAGGCCGGTGTGCAGGCCGGCAGTCAGGCGTTGCAGCAACCGCAAGATCAAGTCGTCATCTCCGGGCAACAACAATTGCTCGGCATCGGCGACTTTGCGGGCAATCTGGGCAAGCTGCGCCAACTCTTCGATCTGTTCGAACAAAAAGCCCAGTTGCTCAAGCTGATGGATGCCTCCGCCCGCGCCGATGGCGTGCGCATCTACATCGGCGGCGAAAGCGAGGCCGTGCCGTTTGAAGAACTCTCCGTCATTACCGCACCCTATGCAGCCGACGGCAAAGTGGTCGGCACCCTCGGCGTCATCGGCCCCACCCGCATGGCCTACGACCGCATGATCCAGATCGTGGACATCACCTCCAAGCTGGTGGGCAATGCGCTGAGCCAGCGGTAGGGCCTGTTAACGCGCCGTCGCGGCGGCTCACCGCACCAGCAGCACCGGCACCGTGGTGGACGCCACCACCTTGCTGGCCACCGATCCCATGACAAAGCCCTTGAGCGCCGAGTGGCCGTGCGTGCCCATGATGAGCAGGTCGGGCTGCAGACGCGCCACCTCGGCGGCGATCTGCTCGGCCGGGTCGCCCACCACAAAACGAGACTCGAACGCCAGCCCGGCCTGTTTCAGCACGCCTTCAGCGGGCGCCAGCGCCTGCGCGCTGACGTCGCGGTAATACGCGTCCAGCGTGGCCTTGCTCAGTTGCGCGCGCGCCAGCGGCGTGCCGATGGGCAACGCCACCGTGAGCAGGGTGATGCGCGGCGGCTCCTTGTATTGCCGCACCTGCTGCACCAGAACCTGCGCGGCCCGCGCGGTGTAAGTCGATCCGTCAACCGGTAGAACAATGTGCATTGAACAACCCTCCCTGTGCGGGCATTATGCCTGCCGCATTACGATCGCTCTCCGGTCTTTTAGCGATTTATACAGTCGAAAAAAAGCCGCCCGAAGGCGGCTTTCAAAGCAGTTGCTAGAGCAGCTTGCGCTGATCAGAACTTGTGACGGATGCCCAGAGCGAAGCCGCTGGACGATTGACCAGCAACACCCAGGTTCGCAGTGGAGGAATCGCCTACAGCCAGTGCCGTATTGGTGTCGTTGCTGATGTGCGAGTATGAGGTGTACAGGTTGGTACGCTTGGATAGGGAGTAGGTGTAACCGATAGCGTATTGCTTGGCCGTATTGTTTCCAGTGTCAGGGTTGGAAATCGTGTCCTTGACTTGCCCATAAGAAGCCAGCACCGCACCTGCGCCCACCGGGACGGAAGCGCCTAGCATCCATACAGTCCGCTTGCCGCTGGAAGCATCAACCTTCAGATCCTGATATAGACCTGTAACCTTGGCGATACCGAAATCATAGCCGCCAGTTACTTGCCAATGCTTGTCTGCGTTGCCGCTAGACGAATTCGCAGTCAAGCCATTGATATTGGTGATGCGCAAATAATCGAGCGTCGCGAACATCGGGCCGTTTTTGTACGCGCCGTTGAGTTCCCAGGCCCGGGTGGTGCTGCCACCTTGTGCCAGATTAACCGTTGCCGAGGTAGGAGCGAAAGAGTACACCGCAGTGCCAGTAAAGCCCATGAGATCAGGCGACACGTAGGCGACTGTTTGGTTCGCGCGTTGCACACTGGCGAATCGCACATTAGAGATGTTGTCGATGTTGCCCGTCAAACCAGCGCCAAACGGGTCAGCTGCGATTTCATCGTTCCACAAAGGAGTGTTCATACGGCCTGCAACAACCGTACCGAAACCGCCGGTCAGGCCGACAATCGACGTGCGCTGCATGAAGCCGCCGCCGCTGCAGTAGCCATTCGAATTGCCGCCAGTGCCGTTGGTGTTTTGATTGGTGCCTGCTGCGCAGAAACCGGTTTCAGCTTGGAAAATCGCCTTCAGACCGCCGCCCAGGTCTTCCGACCCCTTCAAGCCGATCCGAGAGGAGGACTGGCCGCCGGAATCCAGGCCCGTTGAAGACACGGTGCCCGTGCCCGACGAAGGCCGCAACCCGGTGAAATGGGTGACGCCCAGGTCGATGAGGCCATAGAGCTGAACATTGCTGCCTTCTGCAAAGGCGCTGCTGGTAAAAGCGCCAACCACAGCCAGCGCGATGAGTGATTTTTTCATGATGGTTGCATCTCCAGGTTGTAAAGGGCCGACCGTGATGGCCGGTAAAGAGACGGGCGGCAGAGTTTTGCTCTGCTGTGCCCAGCTCGTCGCAGACCTAAAGCATTCCGCTTCCGAGACATTGACAATTTAGCAGTGCATCAGCGGCGATGCATATGGCAAGAGCAATTACCTCAAGGTTTTGTTGCCCCACAACAACAAAAACAGCCCGCGAGCGGGCTGTTGAGTGCAGTCTGGCCGTCACGCCAGATTAGGTGATGCCCGCCAGAGCTGGCGGGCTGTCAGTCTCAGAACGAATGCAGAATGCCCACAGCGAAGCCGTTGGAGCCTTGGCCAGTGACACCCGCGCTGAAGTTGGTCGCGTCGTTGACGGCCAGTGCGGTGCCGGTGCGATTTGCGCCAGCAGAATCGTTGCTCATATGCGCATAGGAGGTGTAGAGCATGGTGCGCTTGGAGAGGTTGTAGCTGTAACCAATGGCGTATTGTTTCGCCTTGGAGGTGCTGAGTGATGTGCCCGTAGGTGCCAGCGACGTGCCGTATTGGCTGTACGACACCATCACCGCACCGGCGCCAACCGGCACGGTGGCGCCAAGCAACCAGGACGAATCGTTACCCGAGTAGTAGTCGGCGGTGCCGCGCTCATAAATGCCCGAGAGCTTGACCACGTTCAGGTCGTAAGAGCCGAACAACTGCCAGACCTTGTAAGCGCCATCGGCCACTGTGCTGCTAGGCGCAACGGTGACGTTGGTGACTTTGCTGTAGTTAGCGCCCACGGTCGCCGCCCCGAAGGCATAGTTGCCGTTCAAAGACCACAGCCTGGTGGTGTTGCCGCCCTGGACTAAAGGAGCCGTTGCTGAGCCGTCGTTGAACGAGTAATCCGCCTGCACAGTCAGGCCAGACAGATTGGGAGAGATGTAGGTGATGGTTTGATTGCTGCGCAGTAGATAGTTGACTGCTGCACCTGAGGCATTTCCACCTTCGCCGCTCGGGCTAAGGCCATTAATGCCTAGGCTCAAGTTCGAGTACGCACCGGTAAAGCCCGCCTGGAACGGATCGTAGTTGACCTCGTTGTTGAACATGCTGGTGAAGTAGCGGCCCATCTGCACGGTACCGAAGTTGCCTTGCAAACCCAAAAGCGTGGTACGGCCCATGAAGCCGCTACCCGTACAGTAAGCAGAGCCGCCTGTGCCAGTCTGGTTGGTGCCCGCCGCACAAAAGCCGGTTTCCGCTTGGAAAATAGCCTTCAGGCCGCCGCCCAGGTCTTCTGTGCCCTTGAGACCGATGCGCGAGCCAGCGACCACGCCAGAGCTCAAGCCGGTATAAGACGCCGTACCACTTTTGCCTGAGGTGTCAGGTTGGCCGTTCACGGTCGGCGCCAGACCAGAGTAATGCGTCACACCCATATCGATAATGCCGTACAGCTGCACGCTGTCAGCCGCGAATGCCGAGCCCGAGAAGGCACCGACCACGGCCAGGGCGATAAGGGATTTTTTTGCGAAACCTTGGGTTTTAGTGAAACTTTGCGTTTTCATTCTGTGCTCCGTTAGGTTTGAAGTGTTCCGCTTCTCGACACACTCTCCAGGGCGATGTCTGAGCGGGCGGGGGAATGAACATGCAAACATTGATGTCATAGCATGCGTGTTAGAGATTTGATTGCGCTTGATGATTGTCCTCAAGCTTTTTTGCGGCTCTGGCCCAAAGTGTCATCAAAACGCAACATTGCGGATAGGCGCTGATGCGGCGGTCATTCCTGAACCAACTCGACGCTGAACGTCATCGTCGCCGTCTTTTCCAGCATGGCGCTGGCCGAGCAGTATTTGGTATGCGAGAGCTCGACAGCCCGGCGAACCATGTCTTCGCGCAGATTCACCCCTGTCACGACAAAGTGCAGATGAATGCGGGTGAACACCTTGGGGTCGGTCGCGGCGCGCTCGGCCTCGAGCCGCACGGTGCAGCCGCGCACATCCTGCCGCCCCTTCTTGAGGATGTAAACCACGTCGTAAGCGGTGCAGCCGCCGGTGCCGGCAAGCACGACTTCCATCGGCCGCGGCGCGAGGTTGTGGCCGCCGGGCTCGCCCGGCGCGCTGGCCGGGGCGCCGTCCATACGTAGCGTGTGGCCGGTTTCGGTGTGGGCGGTGAAGGCCATGCCGTCGTTGCCTTGCGCGTCTTTTCCTTCCCATTGCACGGTGCATTGCATCGCTGTTTCTCCTGTTTCCTATTGAGGGGTTTTGCGATTGTCGGCGGTTCTGCAGGGGGCCTACAGTTGTTTGCATGGCTACCGTGACCTTCGATACGCACAAATTCATTCGTAAATTGTGCGAATCGGGCATTCCCGACGCTCAGGCCGAAGCGGTGGCTGATGCTTTTCGCGAAGCGCAAGGTGAGGCGGATCTGGCCACCAAACCGGATTTACGCGAGCTCGAACTGCGACTGACGATCAAAATCGGCGGCATGCTGGTGATCGCAGTCGGCGTGCTGGCTGCAGTGCTGAAATTGCCTTAAATCCGAATTTCGTTGACTCGCGTCAATTTCGATGTGGGTGACAAAGACGGGCAAAGGCAGATTCCCGCCATAATCCAGAAAAATTTAATTATTTTTCAATGACTTAAGCGTAGAATAAGTGAATGCTTATTTAACAATACCATGATGCACGGATGGGCTATGCAAGATACATAAGCATCCTCTAATATTGCATCATGCGTCGAGTTTGACGCACCCCTTGTCTCCTCCACCTCCTCCTTTGGTGGATTCTTACCCGGGCCAATGTTCACCATCCGCCCGGGTATTTTTTTGCCCGGTTTTTCATAGCGCCCAAGCCAGACCTGCGACGGCGATGTAGCGCAGGCTGCGGCCGAGCAGCATCCACACGGCGCAGGCCCAGGCGTTGATGCGCAGCCAGCCGGCCACGACCACGAGGGCATCCCCGATGCCAGGCACCCAGGCGAGCACGGTGATGGGCGCGCCCCAGTGGCGCACTTGCGGCGCCCAGCGCCAAGCGTCGGGGGTCTGCCAATGGCGCACCCAGCGGCCGAGCGCGTAGGTGGTCATGCCGCCGAGGGTGTTGGAGGCTGTGGCGACGAGCACGGCCAGCAGAGTGTGTTGCGGCTGGGCGGCAATCACCACCAGCAGCACGGCTTCGGAACTGAAGGGGATGAGGGTGGCCGCCGCAAAGCTGAGCGCCGCCAACACGTAAAGCCCTCCTGGCCCGGAGGCGGACTGCAGCAATTCATGCCACAAACCGAGGGCGGCGCCGGCCCACTCGGGCGGCATCAGCACGGCGATGCCTGCAAGGTGCGATCAGCGGGGTTCATAGAATCGGCTCTTTTGCTCTGGGAAGATCCAAATGGCCGCGAAGCATACCGACTATCTGCAGCGTATTTTGAACGCACGGGTGTATGACGTGGCGATTGAATCGGCGCTGGAGCCTGCGCGCAATCTGTCGCGCCGCCTGCACAACAAGGTGCTGTTCAAGCGCGAAGACACGCAGCCGGTGTTCAGCTTCAAGCTGCGCGGGGCATACAACAAGATGTCGCGGTTGACTGAGGCCGAACGCAAGCGCGGGGTGATTTGCGCGTCGGCGGGCAATCACGCGCAGGGCGTGGCGCTGTCGGCGCACCGGCTGGGTTGCCGCGCGGTGATCGTGATGCCCGCCACCACGCCGAAGGTGAAAATCGACGCGGTGCGCGCCTTTGGCGGCGCCAGCGTGGACGTGGTGCTGCAGGGCGACAGCTATAGCGACGCTTACGCCCACGCCCTCACGCTGCAAGACAAACAAGGGCTGACTTTCGTCCACCCCTTCGACGACCCGGACGTGATTGCGGGCCAGGGCACCATCGGCATGGAAATTCTGCGCCAGCACCAGGCGCCGATTCATGCGGTGTTTTGCGCCATCGGCGGCGGCGGGCTGATCTCGGGGGTGGCCGCTTACATCAAGGCGGTGCGGCCGGAGATCAAGGTGATCGGGGTACAGACGGTCGATTCCGACGCCATGCTGCGCAGCGTGCAGGCGGGTCGCCGGGTCACGCTGTCTGAAGTGGGGCTGTTTTGCGACGGCACGGCGGTGAAGCAGGTGGGGCGCGAAACCTTCCGCCTGGTACGCGATCTGGTGGACGACTTCGTCGTGGTCGATACCGACGCGGTGAGCGCCGCGATCAAGGACGTGTTCGAAGACACTCGCAGCGTGCTGGAGCCCTCTGGCGCGATGTCGGTCGCGGCCGTCAAGGCCTATTGCGCGCAGCATCAGCTCAAGGGCGAAACCCTCGTGGCCGTGACCTGCGGGGCGAACATGAACTTCGACCGCCTGCGCTTCGTCGTCGAGCGCGCCGAGGTGGGCGAGGCGCGCGAGGCGCTGTTTGCCGTGACCATTCCCGAAAAACCGGGCAGCTTCCGCCGCCTGTGCCGGCTGGTGGGCGCGCGCAATGTGACCGAATTCACCTATCGCATCAAGCGGCCGGAAGAGGCGCATGTGTTCGTCGGCCTGACGGTCAACGGCCGCGAGGATGCGCAGAAAATGGCGCAGACCTTCGAGCGCGCAGGCTACGGTGTGCTCGACCTGACCGACAACGAACTGGCCAAAGTGCATGTGCGCCACCTCGTCGGCGGCCCCGCGCCGCGCAGCGCCCAGGGGCAGAGCATGGCGGAAAACGAGCGCCTGCTGCGCTTCGACTTTCCCGAACGACCCGGCGCACTACTGCGCTTTCTCGACGCGCTCAGCCCGGACTGGAACATCAGCCTGTTCCACTACCGCAACCAGGGCGGCGACAGCGGCCACGTGCTGGTGGGCATTCAGGTGCCGCCCGCAGATAAAAAGGCGTTCAGCCAGTTTTTGCAGCAACTCGGCTATCACTACACCGAGGAAACCGACAACCCGGTGACGCGACTGTTTTTGAATTGAAAAATTCCCGCCTGAGCAAAACGCTCAGACGGGAATTTCATGGTTTAGCCGCGCTCAAGAAGCGTAGTCGAGCACCGGCTTGGGCAGTTTGATAAGGAACAGGCGCGAAGGCGTCTCCCACGGTTTGCCGCGGATGATGCGATAGGTATAAGCGCCCGGAGCGGTGCACTTGCCCGTACCCGCCAGGATCTGGCCGCTGGCGTCCATTTCGCAATCGTCACCTTTGAGGATTTCGCCATTCGGGCCGACGATTTCCGCCGCAAGGCCGAAGTCGTTGTCGTTGGCCACAGCAATCGTCTGCGCGTCCACCAGGGCCATGCCCTCGGTCTTGCCGGATACCCAGCCAAAGCCGCTGCCTTCGACCATATCGAACAGCAGGGTCTTTTTCACCGGGATGATGCCGCCGTCGGTCAGCGCCTTGAGCGAGGTCTGATACTCGGGCTCCAGGCCGTTGATGGTCTTGCCGGTGAGGTCGGTCGCGCCGCTGAGATCGATGAGAAAGATCATGTTGTGATCTTTGCCATCGGCTTGCGTGCCGCGCTCGATGATGAGGTAACGGTTGTCGTCGAGCGCCACGAGGTCGCCGATCTTGGCATCCTTGTTTTTGCTGTAGGGCACCGCCCCGCTGGCATCGGTGAGGGGATACGCAAACATGCGGGTGCCGCCGCCCGGCTGAATTTGCACCAGGCGGGTGAACACCGCTTTGGTGGTTTTCTGCGTTTTGCCGTTGCTGTCTTTGGCGTCATCCATCTTGAGAATGCTCTGCACGCCGACCAACAGATTGCCGTTGGGTGCAAGGGCAATGGCTTCGATGCCACGGTTGGGCTGGCGATACTTGACGATGTCGGGCAGGCCGCTGCCGGGCGCCAGCTTGGTCTCGATCCGGCCGCTGGCGGCGTTCACCTTGAACACGAAGGGGCCGTACTCGTCGGTCATCCACAGCGACTTGCCATCGGGCGTGGCCACCACGGCTTCGGGGTCGATGCCGTGCACGTCAAATGCGATGCCGCCCTGCGCGTTTTTGAGAATCTGCAGGGTGTCGCTGACCGGCGTTTCACCCGTCGATCCGACCGTGCCCGGAGGAATGGGACGGCCGCTCATCGCAGAGCCGTCGAGGTCCTTGAGCGGGGTAGTGCTTTCCAGCGTGGCGCGACGGTTGCCCTTGCCGGTGCCCACAGTCACCACGCCAAACTCGGGATTGAATGCGGGCGCGGGAAACGACTTGGTCGCGGTGGTGCTGCCGTCGGCGTTTCGCAGGTCTGGCGAATCTCCGTTAGCGCCGCGATCCGTTATCACCCAGAACTGCAGATTGCCCTGCTTGTCCACGCCCTTGAGAGCCAAACCCGAGCCCAGGCTGATGGGGAAGCCTTTGGGGAACTCGGCCTTGATGTAGTTCTGATTGCCGGGATAGGGCAGGTTGAACCGGCTCTGGCTGCCGATGGCGTACTTGCTCACGCTGAGCTGCGCGCCCTGCGCCGCGCCCGCGCCCTGGTAGGTGAAGGTGCTGGTGACGGTCCGGCCAATCAGCGAGAGCGAGTCTTCGAGGTGCGCCTTGGCGTAACGCGGATCGGTGAGGCTGAGCTTGAGATCGGCGAGTTGCTGCTGGAACAGGGCGGTCAGTTGGGTGCGGTCGGACAGATCGCACTTGATGTTGGCAAAACGTTGGCGCACCACATCGCGAATGACGATGCCGTTGTTCGGGTCGCCGTCGTCATCGAGCGCCTGCAGCAGTTGCGCGGTGTTCTGGGTGCGGGGGGCGTCTTCGCCCTGTCCATCGAGGTCGGCCAGCGCCACCACATCGGCGCCCTTGGCGCGACCCAGCAAGACGCCGCCGAGCTTGAAGGTGACGGTCTCGCCGGATTTGTAGAGGAACTGCCCCGCCGCGTTGGTCTGGCGCGGGGTGGCATCGCTATAGGTGGTGTAGTCCACCCCGGCCACGGCGGAGTCGAGAAAGACCCCGGTTTGCACTGCGGCCTGCTGGTCAGGCGGGTTGGACGCGGTGGTGGTACCCCCGCCACCGCAGGCTGACAAAGAGAGTGCCGCGGCAACCGCCAGGGCTAAAGCAGATTTGGGAAATTGCATGGCTCGACTCGCTCAAAAGAGAAAGTCGAGACCATAAGTTGCAAATGTGACATTTTGTTTAATGCGCGATCCGTTCCGCCCTCAGCGCGGGAACAGCACCTTGTGCTCGCCGTACTCCGAAGGAAATCCACGCAGCACGGCCTGCGCCAGCGGCAGGGCCACCGAGGCCAGACCGCGTTCGTAACCGCCGGTGCTGGCGTGCGACTGCCAGATCAGCGCGCCGGTGGCGGTGTCGCGGATTTCGAGCGAGAGACTGCGCTCGTAATAGTTGGGCGGCGGCATCCAGCCGAACATCCCGCCTCCCCAGCCGCCCCAGCCTCCGGGAAAATACACCGCGCCGTTGGGCAGCAACACGGGCGGGGGCCAGACCGAGGGGCCGTAGGTGGCTTCGAGATCGAGACGCACGGTGTAGACGTAGCGCGCGGTATAGGGCGCCGGTGTGCCCAGCAAGGGCACCATGCCGGCCTGGGTCATGGCGTCGAGCACGGCGGTCTGCAGGGTGTAGGCATCGGCGCTGTCGGCATTTCCGGGCGCGGCCTGCACCTGCACCTTGGCGCCCACCAGCGCTTGCGGCGCGGGGTTGGGGGTGACGACGGTGGCGCGCAAATCTGTCAGGCTCGCACAGCCGCCGAGCAGCAGCGCGGGCACCAGCAACAGGCCGATGCGGGCGGAATGCCAAAGGCGGGTTAGGCTGTTAGGTGAACGCATGGCCTGTTCTCCTCTACTTCAAAACCATTGGACGGATTGTGCGCGCGGGAGTTCGCCTGCGCCGCTGCAAGGTTCCGCATCAAAGGCGATGTCGCCCATCGGGTCGGGCAGCCCGGTGGCGCGCAAGCTCGCGAAGTCGAACAAGCTACGGTCGGCAAGATGCGAAGGCACTACCTGCGTGAGCGCGTTGAACATGGTCTGCGTGCGGCCCGGCGTCTCGCGCTCCCATTGCCGCAGCATGGCCTTGACCTGTTTGCGCTGCGCATTCTCCTGGCTGCCACACAGAGTGCAGGGAATGAGCGGAAAGGCGCGCAACTCGGCCCAGCGCTCCAGGTCGGTTTCCTCCACATAGGCCAGCGGGCGGATGACCACGTGTTTGCCGTCGTCACTCACCAGCTTGGGCGGCATGCCCTTGAGCTTGCCGCCGAAGAACAGATTGAGGAAAAAGGTTTCGAGAATATCGTCCCGGTGGTGGCCGAGCGCGATCTTGGTCGCCCCCAGCTCGCCCGCCACGCGGTAGAGAATGCCGCGTCGCAGCCGCGAGCACAATCCGCAGGTGGTCTTGCCCTCGGGGGTGATGGACTTGACGATGGAATAGGTGTCCTGCTCCTCGATGTGAAAGGGCACACCGCGGCTCTTGAGATAGTCAGGCAGCACCTCTTGCGGGAAGCCGGGCTGCTTCTGGTCGAGGTTGACGGCCACCAGATCGAAGTCGATCGGCGCGCGTTCGCGCAGGCTCAGCAGAATGTCGAGCAGGGCGTAGCTGTCTTTGCCGCCGGACATGCAGACCATCACCTTGTCGCCCTGCTCGATCATGTTGAAGTCCACCACCGCCTGCCCGATCAGGCGGTGCAGGCGCTTGGAGAGCTTGTTGTTCTCGAACAAGGCCTTGTGGGCGGCCCGGTAGCTGGCCGCGCCGACGGGTGGCGAATTGGCTGCCGTATCACTCATGGCTGCAAATCCTTCACATGAAACACTTCCACGCCCACGCTCTCGCAATCAGGATAGACGTCGGGCTTTTCGGTCGACACCCGCACGGCCTTCACCCTCGGATGTTCGAGCATGATGCGCGCCACGTCGTCGCACAGGGTTTCCTGCAGATGGATGTGGCCGCGCGCGATACGCGCCGCGATCACGCTGCGCATAAAGTCGTAATCGACCACTTCGTCGAGCTTGTCCTGCTGCGGGGTGGACATGGCCAGTGGAATAAAGAGATCGACATTGATGAGCACACGCTGCTCGCCCCGCTTTTCGAACTCGTGCACACCGATATTGATGTTGACTTCGTAGTTCTGCAAAAACAGGCGGCGGCAAGCGCGCAGGGCGGGGTGCGACAGGGCACTGAACATGGTGAGATTCCTTGAATTAACGGGGCGCCTGATCGCGCGCGGCAAACAGCACGTCGCGCCCGGTGCCCGCGAGATGCTGGCCGCCATCGACCAGCAGGGTGGCGCCGGTCATGGCGCGGGCCTGCAGCGCGAAATGCACAGCCTGCGCCACGTCTTGCGGCGTGCTGCCGCGCTGCAAGGGCGTGCGGCTGTGCACGCGGGTGAATTCATCATCGGTCATCGGGCCGGAAGGCAGCATCAGGCCAGGCGCCACGCCCACCACCCGCAGCACGGGCGCCAGCGCCTGCGCCAGCGCCACGGTGGCCGCCTGCAGCGCCGCTTTCGACAGGGTGTAGGAGAGATAGTCCGGATCGGGATTGGCGAGCTTCTGATCGAGCAAGTTGACCACGCAGCCCTGCGCGCCGCGCGCGCTCAACTGCGCGTGCAGCGCCTGCGCCAGCAGCACCGGGGCGATGGTGTTGACTTGGTAGTGACGCTGCGCCGCTTCCACGCTGAAGTGCTGCGCGTCGTCGAACTCGAACAACGCCGCATTGTTCACTACCGCGTCCACCCGGCCCAAGGCTGCGACAGCCTGCGGCAACAGATCTCGCGCGGCGGCGGGGTCGAACAGGTCGGCGCCGACGGCTGCGGCTTGCGCCCCCAGCGCCCGCGCCTCGGTGCAAACCTCGTCGGCCGCCGGTTTTGAGCGGTGATAGTGCACCGCCACATCCCAGCCTTGTGCGGCCAGATGCAAGGCGATTTCCCGCCCCAGCCGGTGCGCGCCGCCGGTCACCAGCACCTTGGGTCGGGTAACGGGAAGGGTTGTGGCGTCGGGCGGCATGCTTTCTAGAATGTCTTGATGAACGAACAGTCGGCAAGTCTACCGGCGCCCGCCCCGATGGCGCTGGAGCGCAGCGCGCAACTCCTGGCGCAAATCAGGGCTGCTTTGCATGCGGGCGGCGGCTGGTTGCCGTTCGATGCCTATATGCAACAGGCGCTCTACGCACCCGGCCTGGGGTACTACACCGGGCAGGCCGGGCAGTTTGGCGACTTCGGCAGCGACAGCGACTTTGTCACCGCACCCGAGCTGTCCCCGCTGTTCGGCCGCACCCTGGCCGCTCAGGTGGCGCAAGTGCTGCAGCAGAGCGATCTGCACACCGTGGTGGAATTCGGCGCGGGCTCGGGCCGACTCGCCGCGCAGATACTGGGCGAACTCGATCATCTGGGCTGCGCGCCGCGGCACTACGCCATTGTCGAAGTCTCCGGCGCACTCAAGCACCGGCAGATGCAAACGCTGCGCAGCGCCGTGCCCCATCTGTTCGATCGCGTGCAGTGGTGGACGACCTTGCCCGAGACGTTCGAGGCCGTGGTCATCGGCAACGAAGTGCTCGATGCCATGCCCGTGAAACTACTGCACAGACACGAAAGCGGCTGGATGGAACGCGGCGTGGCGCAAGAGGGCGACGATCTGGTCTTTGCCGACCGCGCCACCGCCCTGCTGCCCCCCACCCCCGAAGCGCACGCCCTACCCATCGGCACCGTGACCGAAATCCACCCGCAGGCCCTGGCCTTCGTGCGCACCCTGGCCGACCGGCTTGCGCGCGGCGCGGCGCTGTTCATCGACTACGGCTTTCCGCAGCGCGAGTACTACCACCCGCAGCGCCACATGGGCACGCTACAGGCGCACTACCGCCACCGCGTGCTCGACGATGTGCTGCTGTGGCCGGGGCTGGCCGACATCACCTCGCACATCGACTTCACCGCCATCGCCCTGGCCGCACAAGACGCCGGGCTCGATGTGCTGGGCTACACCAGCCAAGCCAGTTTTTTGATGAACTGCGGCCTGCTCGATCTCGTCGCCGCCGAACTGGCCGCCGGGCCGCCGCCGGTCGCTCCGAGGAGCGCCGCCGCCCTATGCGCGGCCACAACCGCGCCCGGCGGCTCGCACTACCTGCGGCAGACCACCGCCGTCAACAAACTGCTGGGCGAGAGCGAAATGGGCGAACTGTTCAAAGTCATCGCCCTGGGCCGCGGGGTGGACGCGCACGCCCTGCGCGGCTTCGCGCGCGGCGATCGCACCCATACGCTGTAGAGCCGACCATGCGCTGGCTGATCGTTTTCATTCTCGCGTCCATCGTGTTTTCGGCGCTGCTGCCCCATCTGCGCCGTTTCGGCATCGGCCGCATGCCGCTGGACTTCACCATCAAACTGTTCGGCCGGGAATGGCTATTTCCCTTCGGCTCCAGCATCCTGCTGTCTTTCCTCGCCTACGTCATCGCGCGGCTGGTGTAGCCCAAATCCGCCAAGCCGCCACACCGATGGCCAGTTGAGCAATCAGCACCAGCGCCACACACCCGGCCCAGCCCGCGTGCGCCCAGACCCAGGCCGGGCCGAAAGCGCCCACGCTGCCGCCCACGTAGTAGCACAGCACATACAGCCCAACGGCGGCTGACCGCGCCTGACCCGCGAGCGCGGGCACCTGCGCCGTGGCCATCGACTGCGCGATGAACACGCCGCCGGAACTCAGCGTCAGCCCCAGCACGATGGCCCAGACCGGACTGAGCAGGGTCAGCAACATGCCCCCGCTGCCCAGCGCCACCGCCGCAACGAACACCCGCCGCTTGCCAAATTTCCACGCCAGCTTGCCCGCCAGCGGCGTGGCCACCATGCCCACCAGATACACGGTGAACAGCAGGCTCAGATCCTTGAGGTCAAAGCCATAGGGCGGCGCCGCCAGATGAAAGCTCACATAGGTGAAAGTGCAGACCTGCGAGAACAGAATGCCAAAGCCGATGGCGTAGGTGCCGAGCAATTTGGGGTTGCGCAGGTGCAAGGCGAAGCCGGACAAAGCGGCGCGCACCCCGCCGCGGCTTGCGGCAAAACGGCGCGATGCGGGCAAGCCGCGCGCAATCAACAGCAGGAACAGCAGATTGATTGCACCCAGCACCACAAAAGCCGCCTGCCAGCCCGCGTGCGCGGTGACCATGCCCGCGATGAAGCGTCCGCTGAAGCCCCCGGCCACTGAGCCCGAGATGTAGAGCGCGGTCACCGCCGGAACTTCGGAGGGCGGCCATTCCTCGCTGATATAGGCCACCGTCGCGGTGAACACGCCGGGAATGCACAAGCCCTCGATCGCCCGCCACACTAGCAGGCCGTGCAGCGAGGTGGCCGTGGCCGCCAGCAGGGTAGACAACCCCAGCCCCGCAAGCGAGACCAGCAGCACCCGCTTGCGGCCGAAGCGGTCTGCCGCGATGCCTGAAAACGGCGCCGCCACCGCGACCGCCAGGGTGGTGAAGGTGATGGTCAGACTGAGCTCGGCCACGCTGGCGTGGAACACCGACTGCAGGCTGGGCAGCAGGCCCTGCGTGAGGTACATGGTGAAAAACGCGCACATGCCCGCCGCCGTCACCGCGGCGCGGCGGAGCCACTCGGGCGGGCCTGCGGCATCCTGAAGCGATGGGGACAAAGCGGTGGTGGACATGGGCGGGATGATTCGGGGGCGATACGGCGAGGCCAGCTTGCCCCGCCTCATAACAGCTTAAGTCCGCCTGTTTGATAGGTGAAATATCATTTTCTAAAACTCTGATCTGATTTCGATATGGACTTACGCCATCTGCGCTACTTCGTCGCCGTGGCCGAAGAGCGCCACTTCACCCGAGCCGCGCAGCGCCTGCACGTGTCGCAACCGCCGCTGAGCCAGCAGATTCAGGCGCTGGAAGCCGAGCTCGGCGTGCCCTTGTTCACCCGCGGGCGCAGCGGAGTGCAGCGCACGGCCGCTGGCGACGCCCTGCTGCCGCTGGCGCGGAGCATTCTCGACGCGGTGGAACACGCCGTTGCGCAGACCCGGCAGGTCGGCCGCGGCGAGACCGGCAGGCTGGCCGTGGGCTTTGCCGGCTCGATGCCCTTCACCGATGTGATGCCCCGGCTGCTGCGCGACTTTCGCGCCGCCTGGCCGCAGGTCGCGCTCGATCTGCGCGAGCAGCCTTCGCAATCGCAGATCGACGACCTGCTCGCGCACCGCCTCGATCTGGGCTTCATCCGCACCACGCAACTGATGCACGACCCCCGCCTGTCCACCCTGGTGGTGCAGCGCGAGCCCTTGTTGGCCGCTCTCCATGCCGACCACCCCCTGGCCGCGCGGGCCAGTCTGCGCCTGAACGATCTGCGCGACCAACCCTTTGTGATCTACAGCGCCAGCCTGGGCGCCGGTCTGCGCGAACAGACGCTGGCGCTGTGCGCCCAGGCGGGTTTCAGCCCGCACACCGCGCAGGAAGTGCACGAAATGCCCACCCTCATCGGGCTGATCTCGGCCGGATTGGGCGTGGGCATCGTCGCTGCGTCGATGCAGCGCGCCCAGTTGCCCTGGGTCGCCTACCGGCCGCTGGCCGATGTGCAGGCCAGCACCGAGGTGCTCTTGGTGTGGCGGCGCGATGATCCGCAGCCGCCGCTGCGCAACTTCATTGCGCAGGCGAAGGCGCTGTTGCCGCAGGCTGCATCTGCGCCCGCAAATCCTGACGGAACTGCTGCAGCCAGTCCTTGACCGCGCGCTCGTTCTCCAGCCCCATGCGCATGAGGATTTTCTGCCCCGCCGGGGCGGCTTCGAGCGCCGGGTCGGCGTAGGTGTAGAGCACCTTGGGCTGGCGCAACAGCACCGCCCCCTGCGGCTCGGGTGCCTGCAGCAGATTGGCGATCACGGCCAGCAGGCGGTCGTTGAACGCGCTTTTGGGATGCCCCAGCTCGCGCCACGCCTGCTCGCACAGCGGGTAGAGCTGCACATAAAGCTGCGCGGCGCGCTGCGGCGAGATGGCGGTGAGCATCTGCACATAAGGCGCATAGCGGCGGGCATTGTCCGGCGCGATGGCCAGATCGGCCCCCTGCCCCGTGGTGCGCAGCGCGCCGGGAACGGGATGCACCGGCCAGACCTGCTGCGGCACGGTCTTCCGCGTCAGGTTGTCCACCGTGGCGACAAAGTGCAGGATGAGATGGCGCGGCACCAGCCAAGCCAACCCAGGCTTGCCGAGCAAGGCGCCGAGCTCTTGCAGCACCGTCGCATCGCTGTGGTGCAAGGCGGGCAGCGAGGCCGTGCTGGCGGGCAGTTGCAGCGGCGCTGATGCCACCGGGGCCACCGAGGCCGCAGGCTGGGGCGCACTGCCGGGCGCGGCGGGCGCGCTGCTTGTCTTTGCGGGGGCGGAGGCTGCCGTGGGCACAGCGGCCGTATGGCCCATCCAGGCCTGCGTCCACTTTTGCAGACGCTCGCGGTTGGCATAGCCCAGCACGACCAGCGCCACAATCAACAACACGGCCACCAGCCAGCCCACGCGGCGCGGCGGCGGTGGACGCAAGGGATCGTTGGACGGGGCAGACTGCGGCATGGCGACCTCCGAAAAAACGGGCTGCCGCAGTATGCCAGCATGCGCTGTAAACAGGTTTTACCGCGGGGCTTTTACGAAGGAATCAAAGCACCAGCACGGCGCGGAAATCGTTGACGTTGGTGTAAGTCGGCCCTGGCACCAGCAGGTCGCCAGTGGCGGCGAACAGGGAGTAGGCGTCGTGGCCGTCGAGCACAGTGCGGGGGTTCAGCCCGGCGGCGCGGGCGCGGGTGAGGGTGTCGGGCGTGATCCAGGCGCCGGCGTTGTCTTCGCTGCCGTCGATGCCGTCGGTGTCCCCGGCCAGCGCCCAGACGCCCGCCTCGCCGTCGAGGGCCAGCGCCAGGGCGAGCAGAAACTCGGTGCCGCGCCCGCCCTTGCCGGGCGTGCTGCCTTTGGCCACGGTCACGGTCGTCTCACCGCCGGAGAGGATGACGCAGGGCTTGGCGAAAGGCGTGCCATGACGCGCCACGCTGCGGGCCAGCGCCGCATGCGCCAGCGCGATGTCGCGCGATTCGCCTTCCATATCGTCGGCCAGGACATGCGCGGGCACACCCGCCTGCGCGCAAGCCTCTGCCACGGCTTGCAGCATTTGCCGCGGGGTGGCGATGAGTTCGACGCGGTTGCCGCTGAACACGGCGTCGCCCGGCTTGGGCGTCTCCAGCGCGCCGCTCTGCAGCCCGGCACGGATGCTCACGGGAATGCCGATGCCGTAACGCTCGATGATTTCCAGCGCCTGCGCGCAGGTGGTGGGATCGGGCACGGTGGGGCCGCTGGCGATGGTCGCGGGATCGTCGCCGGGCACGTCAGAGATCAGCAGCGTGAGCACCTGTGCGGGCGCGCAGGCGGCGGCGAGCCGTCCGCCCTTGATGGCCGAGAGGTGCTTGCGCACGCAGTTCATTTCTCCAATGGTGGCGCCGCTCATCAGCAGTTCGCGGTTGATGCGCTGTTTGTCGGCCAGGGTCAGCCCCTCGGCGGGCAGAGGCAGCAGCGCCGAGCCGCCGCCGGAGATGAGGCAGACGACGAGATCATCGGCGGTGAGACCCTGGGTGAGCGCCAGCATGCGCCGCGCGGCCGCTTCCCCTGCGGCGTCGGGCACGGGGTGCGCCGTTTCGACCAGTTCGATGCGGCCCGGTTTGTCGCACAGCGCGGGGGGGACATAGCCATAGCGCGTCGCGACGAGCCCGGAAATCGGCGCGTCCTGCGGCCACAACGCGTCGAGCGCCTCGACCATGGCGCCGCTGGCCTTGCCCGCACCGATCACCAGAGTGCGACCCTTGGGCGGCGGCGGCAGAAACGGCGCCATGATGCTGCGCGGCTGCGCGCGGGCCACGGCCACGTCGAACAGGGCACGCAGAAACGCGACGGGCTCGTCAGTGGCGCTAGGCAGGGTCATGGGGCAGTCGCTGCAGTCGTCTCAGGCGTCCGGCGCAATGGTGTGGTGGCTCATCAGCTCCACCGCACGGCACAGCGCGGAGTGATCGAGCCCGTCCATGCCGTTGGCGGTGCAGGCCGACATGAGTTGCTGCGCCACGGCGGTGTTGGGCAGTGCCACACCGAGTTGCTTCGCACCCGACAGCGCCAGGTTCAGATCTTTCTGGTGCAGGTTAATGCGAAAGCCCGGCTGGAAGGTGCGCTTGACCATGCGCTCGCCGTGCACTTCGAGAATGCGTGAGGCCGCGAAGCCGCCCATCAGCGCCTGGCGCACCTTGGCCGGATCGGCCCCGGCCTTGCTGGCGAACAGCAGCGCCTCGGCCACGGCCTGGATGTTGAGCGCGACGATGATCTGGTTGGCCACCTTGCAGGTCTGGCCGTCGCCATTGTCGCCGACCCGGGTGATGTTCTTGCCCATGAGTTTGAACAGGGGCTCGACCTTGTCGAACACCTCCTGCTTGCCGCCGACCATGATGGTCAGGCTCGCGGCCTTGGCGCCGACCTCGCCGCCAGACACCGGCGCATCCAGATACTCGCAACCCAGCGCGTTGATCTGCTGGGCGAAAGCCTTGGTTTCCATCGGCCCGATGGAGCTCATATCCACCACGATCTTGCCCGGCGTCAGCCCCTGGGCCACGCCATCGTCGGCGAACAGCACCTGCTGCACATCGGGCGTGTCGGGCACCATGGTGAAAATGATGTCGGCCTTTTGCGCCACTTCGGCATTGCTGGCGCAAGGCTTGGCGCCTGCGTCGAGCAGGGCTTGCGGCACTTTGCTGCGGGTGTGGACGTACAGCGTATGCCCGCCCGCCAGCAAATGGCCCGCCATGGGCGTGCCCATGATGCCCAGTCCGATGAATCCCAGTGTTGCCATGTCGATCTCCGTTTTATTGTGAACGTGGGGTTGGGTTTACAGCCCGGCCAGCCAGCCCAGCCCAGCGGTCGTGGTGGTCTTGGGCTTGTATTCGCAGCCGATGTGGCCGGTGTAGCCGATACGGTCGAGGTGCTGGAACAGGAAGGCGTAGTTGATCTCGCCAGTGCCCGGCTCGTTGCGCCCGGGGTTGTCGGCCAGTTGGATGTGGGCGATGCGCGGCAGGTGCTTTTGCATCGTCGCGGCCAGCTCGCCTTCCATGCGTTGCATGTGATAGATGTCGTACTGCAGGAACAGGTTGTCGCTGCCCACCTCGTCCATAAGGGCCAGCGCCTGCGCCGTGCCGTGCAGGTAAAAACCGGGAATGTCGAAGGTGTTGATCGGCTCGATCAGCAGACGGATGCCGTGGGCGCCGAGTTGCGCCGCGGCGTAACGCAGGTTGCCGACCATGGTGGCGCGCAGCAAGGCGGGGTCGGCGCCCGCCGGGGCCTTGCCCGCCAGACAGTTGAGTTGGGTGACGCCCAGCGCTGTGGCGTAGTCGATGGCGCGGGCCACGCCCTCGCGGAATTCATTCACCCGGTCGGGCAGGCAGGCGATGCCGCGCTCGCCCGCGTCCCAGTCGCCCGCGGGCAGGTTGTGCAGCACGATCTGCACACCGGCTTGCTGCGCGGCGTTGCGCACCTGCTGCGCGGTGTGGGCGTAGGGAAAGAGAAATTCCACCGCCTTGAAACCGGCTTTGGCGGCAGCTTCAAAACGGTCGATGAAAGGCTCTTCGGTGAAGAGCATGGTGAGGTTGGCGGCAAATTGGGGCATGGTTCAGTCCTTAAGCAGGAACGAGATCAATCACAGGATCGAATTCGGTGATGGCGTCGATTTCACCACCCATGGAGATATTGGTCACGCGCTCCAGAATGATTTCAACCACCACGGGCACGGCAAACTCCTTCATCAACTGCCGCGCCTGCGCCAGCGCGGGCTGGATTTGATTGGGATCGAACACGCGTATGGCCTTGCAGCCCAGCCCTTCGGTCACCTTGACGAAGTCGATACCGTAACCGCTGACTTCGGGCGAGTTGACGTTGTCGAACGAGAGTTGCACGCAAAAGTCCATGTCGAACTGGCGCTGGCCCTGGCGGATGAGGCCGAGGTAGGAGTTGTTGACCACGATGTGGATGTATGGCAGCTTGAACTGCGCGCCCACTGCCAGTTCCTCGATGAGAAACTGGAAGTCGTAGTCGCCGGAAATGGCCACCACATCCGCGGTCGGATCGGCCACGCGCACGCCCAGCGCAGCGGGCATGGTCCAGCCCAGCGGGCCCGCCTGGCCGGCGTTGATCCAGTGGCGCGGCTTTTCCACCTTGAGCAACTGCGCCGCCGCGATTTGCGACAGGCCGATGGTGGTGACATAGCGCGTGTTGGCGTCGAAAAACTCGACCATCTCCTTGTAAACGCGGTGGGGCTTGATGGGAATCTGGTCGTAGTCCCACTTGCGCAGCAGGGTTTGCACCCGCTCGCGGCAGGCGCTCGCCCAGGCGCTGCGGTCTTTGAGCTTGCCCGCCGCCTTGCGCTCGCGCGCCACGGCAATGAACAGTTCGAGCGCCGCCTTGGCATCGGAGGTGATGCCGTAATCGGGCATGAACACCCGGCCGATCTGCGTGGGCTCGATGTCCACATGCAGAATCTTGCGGCCCTTGGCATACACCTCGGGCGAGCCGGTGTGGCGGTTGGCCCAGCGGTTGCCGATGCCCAGCACCAGGTCGGAAGCCAGCAAGTTGGCGTTGCCGCCACGGTGCGAGGTTTGCAGACCGACCATGCCCGCCATGAGCGGGTGGCTGTCGCCAATCGCGCCCCAGCCCATCAGCGTAGGAATCACCGGCACGCCGGTCAACTCGGCGAACTGCACCAGCAGATCGGTGGCATCGGCATTGATCACGCCGCCGCCCGCGACGATCAGCGGGCGCTCGGACGCTTCGAGCATGTCCAGCGCCTTTTCAATCTGCGCCTTGGTCGCCGTGGGCTTGTACACCGCCAGCGGCGCGTAGGTGTCGGGATCGAATTCGATTTCGGCGAGCTGAACGTCCAGCGGCAGATCGATCAGCACCGGCCCCGGACGGCCCGAGCGCATCACATGGAACGCCTGCTGAAACACTTGCGGCACCAGCGCGGGCTCGCGCACGGTGACCGCCCACTTGCACACCGGCTTGGCGATGGACTCGATGTCCACCGCCTGAAAGTCTTCCTTGTACAGCCGCGCGCGCGGGGCCTGGCCGGTGATGCACAGAATGGGAATGGAGTCGGCAATGGCCGAATACAACCCGGTGATCATGTCGGTACCCGCCGGGCCGGAAGTGCCGATGCACACGCCGATATGGCCCGGCGCGGTGCGGGTGTAGCCCTCAGCCATATGCGATGCCGCCTCGACGTGGCGCGCCAGCACATGCGCGATGTGGCCGTTCTTGCGCAGCGCGGAATACAGCGGGTTGATCGCCGCACCCGGCACACCGAAGGCCTGATGCACGCCTTCTTTTTCGAGCACTAAAACTGCGGCATCCACCGCGCGCATTCTGGCCATGATTCCCTCTCCTCGTTGGGGCGCCCGGCGAACGATGCGGGGCATTTCAGGCCATGAGTCTATTGATGAGATGACAGGAAGTGAATGGAAGGATAAAGCGAAAGATTCAGTACTTTTCGGTAGTCAATCAACTTCCGGGGTCTGCCCCCTGCTCGCCCGGCATCACCCGGCGCACCAGAAAGTAAGTGATGCCCACCGCCACGACCGCTGCGGTGATCAGGCCGTAAGTCCAGGCCCAGTTCTGCAACTGCCCCTGGCTCTCGACCGGAATGATGATGAGCTGTCGCAACAAAGTGATGAGTGCGGCCTCGATGAACACCAGCACCGAAAAATTGCCGGTGCGCATGTAACGGATTTCGGCGGAAATCAGCGAAGACAGCACCCAGAGGATGAACAGATTGCCCAGCGCATGCAAAAACCCCTGCGCCACCGCGCCGGAACGCACGGTCTGCACCACGTCCTGCCCGAACTGCCAGATCAGCAGCAGGCTGGCCACGAGCAGCACGACGGCCATGAACACATGAAGCAGCTTGTTGGCCTGCTCCATCAGCGATTCAAACCACTTATAGCCCACCATGTGGCGCTCCCGTCTGAAACTGGACGTTCACTCGCGCGGCTCGCTCCACAGCTTGCCGCCGGTGGCCCAGTGCGCCTTGGGCACCTCGTTGAGAATGATGTCCACCGCGTCGGGCGAACACTTGAGCGTGTCCACCACGGCCTGCGTGATGGCTTCAATCAGCTGTTTTTTCACCTCGGGGCTGCGGCCCTCGAAAAGGTCGATACGGATGGCGGGCATGGGGTCTCCTACGGTTGCATGACAAAGTAAAAGCTTACTTCGCTGACTTGTGTTTGCGCCGTGCTTTGACGCCGTCGGCCAGCACCTGCATCAATTCGACCGAATCGTCCCACGGCAGGCAGGCGTCGGTGATGCTTTGGCCGTACTGCAGCTTGGACGGGTCGTCCTTGCCTGCGGTGAACTTTTGCGCCCCGCCGTGCAGATGGCTCTCGGCCATGACGCCGAAAATGCAGCGCTCTCCAGCAGCCAGTTGCGCGGCGATGTCGCGCGCCACGTCGAGCTGACGCATGTGCTGCTTGGCGCTGTTGGCATGCGAACAGTCGATCATCAGGCGGCAGTCGAGCTTGGCCTCTTCGAGTGCGGCGCAGGCCTCGCGCACGCTGGCGGCGTCGTAGTTCGGCGTCTTGCCGCCGCGCAGAATGACGTGGGTGTCTTTATTGCCGCGGGTCTGCACGATGGCTACTTGGCCGTTCTTGTGTACCGACAGAAACGAGTGCGGCCGACGCGCAGCGTGAATCGCGTCGATGGCGATGCGCAGACTGCCATCGGTACCGTTCTTGAACCCGATCGGCGCCGACAACCCCGAAGCCAGCTCGCGGTGCACCTGGCTCTCGGTGGTGCGCGCGCCGATGGCGCCCCACGAGATGAGATCGGCGATGTATTGCGGCGAAATCACGTCGAGAAATTCGCTGCCAGCAGGCACGCCCAGACGATTGATGTCGATCAGCACCTCGCGGGCGATGCGCAGCCCTTCATCGATGCGAAAACTCTCGTCCAGATACGGATCGTTGATCAGCCCCTTCCAGCCCACCGTGGTGCGCGGTTTTTCGAAATACACCCGCATGACGATTTCCAGCTCGCCCGCATGTTGTTTGCGCAACACCGCCAGCCGCTGGGCGTAGTCGAGCGCAGCCTTGGGGTCGTGGATCGAGCACGGGCCGATGATGAGCAACAGCCGGTCGGCCTCGCCGTGGATGATGCGATGCAAGGCGTGGCGGGTATCGGCCACCAGCGCTTCCACCGGGGTGTCGGCGATGGGAAAGAATCGGATCAGATGCTCGGGCGGCGGCAGGGGCACGATGTGCTTGATGCGGGCGTTGTCGGTGCGGGAGGTCTTGTCCTCCTGCGGTTTGTGCAAGGTTTCTGCGGCGGATTTGGACGGCATCGGAATTTCTCCAGCAAGCATTGAGGACAGGGAGGCCGCCGCCGAGGCAACGGCAAGATCACTTGGGGTATGGGCTTCGTACATGGGGGTTTGCACCGCGTGGTTTTCGCCACACCAGCCCGAAAAAAAACCGCCGGGCTGGGCCGGCGGTTTTTGAGGATTTGTGAGCTGCGTTATTCAGTCGCGCTTCAGCCTCTCCCTCCGCCGGTGCGGTGCGAGAAATACCAAAAACCAAAAAACAAGCGGTTTGCGGTCATGGTGAGGTGATAGCGTTCTGCGTCTGAAGGCTTCGATTGAAGCAGAACGGGCACTTACTGGCAAGCGTGCGTGGGCGTTTTCTGACCTCAAAATGGTTCCGCACTTTGTCGCAGCGCAACAGCGCCTGCGGCAGCGAACAAACCCCGCAGCGCAGCACTTATCTCCTCTCTATGATGTTCAACTTTCGCCCCGACGCCACTCCGGGCGTCGAAAATCTCCGCCGTTCAACTCATGCCCGCCCCGTCCAAAACCTCCCGATTTCCCTGGCAGCGCCTGCTTTGGGTGCTGCTCGCACTGGCCATTGCGGCTGCCGTGCTGTGGTGGCGCAGCCGTCCGCCCGTCGTGCCCGGCTACAAAATCGAGACCCGCAATCTGGTGCAAAACGTGGTGGCCACCGGCTATGTGATCACCCCGTCCAGAGTGCAGGTGGCGAGCGAAATCACCGGCACCGTGGTGAAACGGCTGGTCGATCGCGGCGCGCATGTCAAGGCCGGGCAGGTGTTGCTGGAACTGCGAGCCGACCAGACTTCTGCCCAGCTCGACCAGGCGCGGGCGGCGCTGCGCCAGCTGGTTGAACAATCACGTCCGCAGGCCGCCGCCGCGCTGGCGCAGGCCAAGGTGCAGGTCGAGCAGGCTGAGCGCGACCTGAAACGCGCTCAGGGTGTGTTCGACGCGGGAGGCGGCTCGGCGCAGCAACTCGAACAGGCGCAGACCGCCCTGCGAAACGCCCGTCAGCAGCGCGACAGCGCCCAGGCGGCTTACAACGCCGTGGCGCCCGGCGGCGCACAACAGCGCGTCCTTGAAGCCGCGCTCAATGCCGCCAGCGCGGTGAATGCGCGCAATGTGGTGCGCGCCGGGGTGTCGGGCGTGGTGCTCGCGCGCAATGTGGAAGTGGGCGATACGGTCACGCCCGGGCAGACGCTTTTTACTCTGGCGATGGACGGGGCGACGGAAATCCTGCTGCCGGTCAACGAACAAAGCATTGGCAATCTGCAGATCGGGCAGCAGGCGCAGTGTGTGGCGGATGCTTACCCCGACCGCAGCTTCGCCGCGCAGGTGAGTTTTCTCGCGCCGCAGGTCGACCGCACCACGGGCACTCTGGAAGTGCGCCTGCGCGTGCCCTCCCCGCCTGCCTGGCTCAAGCAGGACATGACGGTGTCGGCCGACATCGTCACCGCGCAGCGGCGCAATACCCTGGTCGTGCCCAACGACGCGCTGCGCAGCGTGAACGGCGATCAGGCCACGGTGCTGGTGCTGCGGGGCGGCAGGGCGCAGGCGCAGCAGGTCAAGCTGGGGCTGCAAGGGCTGACGCTGACGCAGGTGGTCTCCGGCCTGTCCTCTGGCGAGTCGGTCCTGGCGGGCAATAGTGTGGCGCCGGGAGAGCGCGTGCGGTTGCAGACGCTGCCGCTGCCCAGCGCCGCTGCCAGTTCGGCGGCTTCGGGCAACGATCTGCCCATGCCGGGCCGCTGAGACCGCGAGCCGCTTCGCCCATGCGCCTGTCCTGGAATATCGCCCTGCAGTTTTTGCGCGATGGCCGCGCGCAGTCGCTGCTCATTCTCATCGGCATTGCCGTGGGCTCGGCGGTGATCGTGTTCATCACCGCCCTGGTCACCGGGCTGCAAGGCAATATCGTCAACCGCACCCTGGGCAGTCAGCCGCAGATCGTGGTGAAGGCGCCCGATCTGGTGCCGCTGACCCCGCCGCCCGCGCCCGACACCACCTATTTGTCGCGCATCGACCCGCGACCGCAGCGCCTGCGCGGCATCGACAACGCCGCCGCGGTGCTGCACGCCATCCGCGGCATGCCCGACGTGAAGGCGGCCACCCCCGTGGTATCGGGCCCGGCATTTGCCCAGCGCGGCAATGCGGTGCGCGCAGTGGCCATTCTTGGCATCGAGCCATCGAGCTATGTGCACATCATTCCCATCAATACCGACATCGTTGCCGGACAGTTTGCCGTGGGCGCGGAAAAAATCCTCATCGGCTCGCGTCTGGCCTCCGATCTCGGCCTGAGCATCGGCGACACGCTGCGCCTGACCGGCCCCTCGGGCCAGGCGCAGGCGTTCCGCGTGGCGGGCATTTTCACCATCGGCGTGCGGGACGTGGACGAGCGCCAGGTTTATCTCGGCTTGCAGCAGGCGCAAACGCTGTTGGGCTTGCCCGGCTCGACCACTGAAATCGACCTGAGCGTGCACGATCTGTTCAGCGCGCAGGCGATTGCTGCACGCATCGCCCGTACCTTCGACGTCAAGGCCGAGAGCTGGATGACGACCAACAGCCAGTTGCTCAACGCGCTGCGCTCACAGTCGCTGTCCACCAACATCATCCGCCTTTCCATCGCCCTGTCGGTGGCGCTGGGCATCGCCAGCGTGCTGGCGGTCAGCGTGGTGCAGCGCACACGCGAAATCGGCATCCTGCGCGCCATGGGCGCCACCCGGCTGCGCATGATGTCGGTGTTTCTCATCCAGGGCGGCGTGCTCGGGCTGATCGGCTCCACCATCGGCGCGCTGCTCGGGGTGAGTCTGGTGTATGTGTTCAACACCTCGGGGCCGCGATTGTTTCCGGTCACCATCAGCCCCTGGCTGGTGCCGCAAGCCATGCTGATCGCCACGCTAGCGGGCATCGTCGCCGCATTCGCACCGGCGCGGCGGGCGTCGCACCTCGATCCGGTCGAGGCCATTCGCACCGTCTGACCCCTGCGATGAACAGCGCCGTCACCCCATCCCCGCCCCCTGTGCTGCGCCTTGACGGCCTGCGCAAGGCCTATGGCGTGGGCACGCCGCTCGAAGTGGAGGTGTTGCACGGCATCGACCTCACGCTGCAGGGCGGAGAGTTTGCCGCGCTTATCGGCCCGTCCGGTTCGGGCAAGAGCACCCTGCTCAACCTCATCGGCCTGCTCGACACGCCCACCCGCGGCGAAATTCATGTGCAGGGCCGTCCCACCGTGGATTTGAACGATACCGAGCGCACTGCCCTGCGCGGCCGCTCGCTGGGCTTCGTGTTCCAGTTCCACCACCTGATCAACGCCTTCAGCGTGATCGACAACGTGATGATGCCCGCGCTGCTCGGCGGTGCAAAGCCCGATGCCGCCACGCGCGAGCGCGCCCTCGAACTGCTCGACGCCGTCGGGCTGGCGATGCACGCCCACAAACGCCCGACCGAACTCTCCGGCGGCCAGCAGCAGCGGGTAGCCATCGCCCGGGCGCTGATGATCCGCCCGCCCATCCTGCTGGCCGACGAGCCCACCGGCAACCTCGACTCACGCGCCGCCGACGAGGTGTTCGCGTTGTTCCGCCGCTTCAACCAGTCTTTCGGCTGCGCGGTGCTGCTGGTGACGCACGACCCGCGCATCGCCGCACGCTGCGACCGGGTGCTGGAAATGCTCGATGGCCGATTGGTGGCGGATCGTGTCCAGACGGCTCAGGCATAATCGCAAATAAGAGTTGTTATTATTTGCGAATCTTGCCGATGAACTGTTTGCGCTTTTTTCCAGTTGCCGGGGTCGTCGCCGCCGCTGCACTCGCTCCCGTTTGGGCGCAGACCACCGACAGTGGTCTGCAGCTTGCGCCCTATACCGCCCCTATCACGCCCCCGAGCCAAACCTGGAACCAGGGTTTGAGCACGTCTTTGCACCTCGACGCAGAAACGCTGGGGGTCATCGGCGGCAAGGGCGCGCGCCAGGCCGTCTCGGTGGCCGCCTTTCAAGCTGCACTCACTCTGGACACAGCGCAGGCCGGCTGGTGGCAGGGCGGCCAGTTCGACCTCATGCTCATGGGCCTGCGCAGCCATGGCAATCTGCAAACGGTGACCAACACGGTGCAGTTGCCGAGCAACCTCTGGGCGCCCAATTTCCTTCGTGTCTATCAGCTCAGCTACCGCCAGCAGTTCGGCCCGGGCTTTGTGCAGGGCGGCATCATGGACGTGAACAATACGTTCGACACCACAGGCGTGGCCGGCCATTTGCACAATGCCTCATTCGGCATCGCCCCGACGCTGACCTCCAATGCCAATATCGCCACCTACCCCAATCCCGGCCTGGGGCTGATGGGCGGGCTCGCCTTGGGCAACGGCTGGTCGGCGCAAGCGGGCGTGTGGCAGGGCGACCCTCCGGGCATGACGGGCGCCCTCCATCGCGGCGCGCTGTGGATCGCCGAGGCTGATCGCTCCTGGGGCGAGGCCGAACACACGCAGGGCACGCTGAAACTGGGCGCTTGGCATCTGCAGCAAAGCACTTCAGCCTACGGCCCCGATAGCAGCGGCTTGTATGCGGTGAATGAATGGCGCTGGAAAGACGCCGACCGACGCGATTGGGCCGCTTTCCTGCAAGGCGGCTGGAGCCCGGCTGCGTCCAACCCGGTACAAGGCTATCTCGGTGCGGGCGTGCGGATTCAGGGGCTGAACGCCGCCCGCCCTGCCGACGTGCTCACCTTGGGCGTAGCACAGGCGCGTTTGCAGGCGCTGCCCAGCGAAACCGTGGTCGAGGCGGTTTACTCGCTGCAACTCGCCCGCCATCTCTACCTGCAGCCCGACATCCAGCACATTCAGAACCCCGGTGGCAAATCCGGTCATCAATGGGTTGCGGGGCTGCGGGTGCACATCGAACATTAGGCGGCCCCCTACAATCCTTGGCTTCGCGCGCGACCTGCGCGCGCTCATCCATCCCCACACCATGAGCCTGAAATGCGGCATCGTGGGCTTGCCCAACGTGGGCAAGTCCACCCTCTTCAATGCGCTGACCCAAAGCGCCATACCGGCGGAAAACTATCCCTTCTGCACCATCGAGCCCAACACCGGCATTGTCGAATTGCCCGATCCGCGGCTCGATCAGCTCGCCGCTATCGTCAAGCCGCAGCGCGTCCTGCCCGCAGTGGTCGAGTTCGTCGATATCGCCGGACTCGTGGCTGGCGCGAGCCAGGGCGAGGGGCTGGGCAACCAGTTTTTGGCGCACATCCGCGAGACCGACGCCATCATCAACGTGGTGCGCTGCTTTGAAGACCCGAATGTGATTCACGTCGCCGGCCGGGTGGACCCGATCTCGGACATCGCCGTGATCCAGACCGAACTCTGCCTGGCCGATCTGGGCACGGCCGAGAAAAGTCTGCACCGTATGAACAAACAGGGGCGCTCCGGCGACAAAGATGCCAAGCGCGTTGCCGATCTGCTCGAGCGCATCATCCCCGCGCTCAACGAAGCCCGCCCGGTGCGCGCCCTGGGGCTCAGCGCCGAAGAGCTGGCCCTGATCGCTCCGCTATGCCTCATCACCGCCAAGCCGGCCATGTTCGTCGGCAACGTGATGGAGGATGGCTTCGACAACAACCCCCACCTGGACCGGCTGCGCGAGTATGCGGCCCAGGAAAACGCCCCAGTCGTGGCCATCTGCGCCAAGCTGGAGAGCGAACTCGCCGGGCTTGATGCCGAAGAAAAACAAGCGTTTCTCGCCGACCTCGGACAGGAAGAACCCGGACTGAACCGCCTCATTCGCTCTGCCTACAAACTTCTTGGGTTGCAGACTTATTTCACCGCCGGGGTGAAGGAAGTGCGGGCTTGGACCGTGCATGTCGGCGCGACCGCGCCGCAGGCCGCCGCAGTGATTCACACCGATTTCGAGCGGGGCTTCATCCGCGCCCAGACCATCGCGTTTGACGATTTCATCCGGTACGGCGGCGAGCAGGGCGCCAAAGACGCGGGCAAGATGCGGGCCGAAGGCAAGGACTACATCGTCAAGGACGGCGACGTGCTGCATTTTCTGTTCAACGTCTGAGCCTTCCTTTGCTGCCGCGCCGCGCGCGCTGCAAATCCTCACGGCTGCAGCTACAGTGTGCAGCCCGGCTTACCGATATCTGTGATCGGCAAGCCCAAAATAAACCATCCGTTCACATGAATTCCGGCGTTGTTTACGCCCTGACGGCGTACGTCATCTGGGGCCTGTTTCCGCTTTACTTCAAGGCGCTCGAACAGGTTCCCTCCCTGCAGATCCTCGCGCACCGCATGGCGTGGTCGCTGCTTTTTGTCGCTTTGCTGCTGGCGGTTCTCAAGCGCTGGTCGTGGATGCGGCTGCTGCGTGAACAGCCCGCCCTGCTCGCCCGCTTTGCGCTCAGTGCCGTACTCCTTTCGAGCAATTGGGGCATCTATATCTGGGCGGTGAACAGCAACCATGTGGTGGACGCAAGCCTGGGCTACTACATCAATCCCTTGGTCAACGTGGCCCTCGGATCGGTTCTTCTGCATGAGCGTCTGCGCGGTCTGCAGTGGGTCGCTCTGGCCATTGCTGCGGCGGGCGTGACGGTCATGGCGATCGAGGTCGGCCATGTGCCTTGGATCAGTCTCAGCCTGGCGCTCACCTTCGGCAGCTACGCGCTGCTCAGAAAGACCGCGCCGCTGGGCGCGCTTGAAGGCCTCGCCGTGGAGACCGCGGTGCTATTCCCGCTGGCTGTGGCCTATCTGTTCTGGTTGAGTACCCAGGGCATGAACGCGTTCGCCTCCGCCGACCTCTCTACGCGCTGGCTGCTGGTGGCCGCAGGCCCGGTCACCACCATCCCCCTGCTGCTGTTCGCTGCGGGCGCTCGCCGCATGTCGATGACCTTGCTGGGGGTTTTGCAGTACATCACCCCCACTCTGCAGCTGGCACTAGGCGTCTGGCTTTATCACGAACCCTTTGCAGCCGCAAAGATGATCGGATTCGGCCTGGTCTGGGTGGGCCTTGCCGTGTTTCTGCTGGACGGTTTACGCGCAGCCTGGGGCCGCCCGGCCACGACGCTGCCGTCATTGGATGACGGCGTCGTGGCGCGCCCCAAGCTCTGAGCGCCCAGGGCCGGGCGCTGACAGTCGACTTCAGGGATAAAGGCCGCGTTCTTCGCGCGCTTGCAGCACTCGCTCGCAAGCCACCACGAATGCGGCCGTTCTCAGGCTGATTTTTAGTTGGTCTGCGGTATCCCAAATCCGGGCCAAGGCATTGCCCAGAATTTTGTCGAGGCGGGCGTTGATGTCGTCTTCATCCCAGAAGAAGCTCGAAAAGTCTTGCACCCATTCGAAGTACGAAACCGTCACGCCACCCGCATTGCAAATCACGTCGGGGACGACAAGAATGCCCCGGCTTGCACAGACATCGTCTGCGCCGGGCAAGGTCGGGCCGTTCGCGCCTTCGAGTATGAGCTTGGCGGTGGTTTTGCGGGCGCGCTCGGCCGTCACCTGCCCTTCGAGGGCGGCGGGAATCAACACATCACAGCGCACATCCCAGAACGCTTCATCGTCGGCTTTTTGTGCGCCCGAGAATCCGGCGACGCCGCCATGACTGCTGACATGACGCAGCAATGCCGCCACATCCAATCCTTGTTCATGAATGATCGTGCCGGTGTGATCCTGCACTGCCACGATCTTCGCACCCGCTTGCGCGAACAACTCCGCCGCTGTGCCGCCCACGTTGCCGAAGCCCTGTACAGCGATCCTCAAACTTTTCACGTCAAGGCCCAGGCGCCTGATGGCCTCACTGCCGGTCACGAACACGCCGCGCCCCGTGGCCTTGACCCGACCGAGAGAACCTCCGAGCTGAATCGGCTTGCCCGTCACCACCCCGGTGGCGGTGGCGCCCACGTTCATGGAATAGGTGTCCATCATCCAGGCCATGATCTGACCGTTGGTGTTGACGTCGGGCGCGGGAATATCCTGCTGCGGCCCGATGATGATGCCGATTTCGCTGGTATAGCGGCGGGTCAGCCGCTCAAGCTCCTTGCGCGACAGCTCTGAAGGGGTCACCCGAATGCCCCCTTTCGCTCCGCCGTAAGGCAGGCCAACGGCGGCGTTCTTGATGGTCATCCAGGCCGACAACGCCATCACCTCCTCCAGCGTGACATTGGGGTGATAGCGCACGCCGCCTTTGCCCGGTCCGCGCGACAGGTTGTGCTGCACGCGGTAGCCCTCGAAGTGCCGCACCGAGCCATCGTCCATCTCGATTGGCACATCGACGATGAGCGCGCGCTTCGGGCGCTTCAAGGTTTCTCCCCAACGGGCCAAATGCCCCAGATGAGGCAGTACCCGATCGACCTGGGCCAGATAGGTCAGCCAGGGGCTGTCCGGCTCGGGATGGATATACGACAGCGTGCAGACCGGCGGTGCGGTTACCTGTTCTTTGGCCTTGGGCGTTTTCATTGTGTCTCCTGTGCTGTGTTGTTGTTCAGCCGAGACCGCCTTGTCCTTGTGAGCCTTGGCGGCATCAGCCGGGGCCGTCAGGGCCCTCAACACACTGTAGTCCGTTGCGCGCGTACCGTACATCCTGTGCGGGTATGCAGAGGCAAGACGTGCAAGCAATTCTGACGGCGTGAGACGATCGGAAAAAAGAACAGTGCAAAAAGCCCGTCGCCCGCCTGCTCCGCATCTGGCGGAACAAACGGGCGACGGGCCCTGATCTATTTATACAGCCACCCTCTGCGCAACAAACGCAAAAGGGGCTGAAAAACGCAAATCAGCAGAAGATAACTGCGATCAGATCACCTGACCTTTGGTGATCAGACGACTGACCACCCACGCCTTGGTCTTGGAGATCGGACGCGATTCCGCGATCTCGACCACATCGTTCAGGTGGTACTGGCCCGACTCGTCGTGCGCGCTGTACTTCTTGGAGCGCGCAATCAACTTGCCATAGATCGGGTGCTGAATACGGCGCTCGACCAGAACGGTGACCGTCTTCTGCCGCTTGTCGCTGACCACACGGCCGACCAGCGTGCGCTGCACTTTCTTTTGTTCAGTCATGGCTTAACCCTTGGCCTTCTTTTCTTGAATCAGGGTACGGACCCGCGCAATGGCGCGCTTGGTGTTACCCAGCTGGCACGTATTCTGAAGCTGCTGCGTGCCCTTCTGCATACGCAGATTGAAGTGGGCCTTGAGCAGACTGTCGAGTTCGGTCTGCAGCGCCGGAATATCCTTGGCGCGCAGTTCGGTGAGTTGAGCGGAAGTTTTCAAATCGCTCTCCTTAGGCGCCGATCTGGCGCGTGACAAAAATGGTGCGGAACGGCAGCTTGGCGGCAGCCAGCTCAAACGCTTCGCGCGCGATAGCCTCGGGCACACCTTCGATTTCGTACAGCACGCGACCGGGCTGGACTTCCGAAACGTAGTACTCCGGGTTGCCCTTGCCGTTACCCATCCGCACCTCGGCGGGCTTGATGGAAATCGGTTTGTCCGGGAACACACGGATCCAGATCCGGCCGCCACGCTTGACGTGACGGGAAATCGCGCGACGAGCCGATTCGATCTGGCGAGCGGTAATGCGGCCGCGGGTGGTCGCCTTCAGGCCGAACTCACCAAAGGCCACCGTGGCGCCGCGTGTAGCCAGGCCCGTGTTGCGGCCTTTTTGCTCTTTGCGGTATTTGCGACGAGCGGGTTGTAGCATGAAATTTCTCCTTAAGCGCTGTCGTTAGGCGCCAGTTGCACCACCGGACTGAGCCGGTTTGCGCACGCGCTTGACAGCAACGGATTTTTCGCCATCGGCAGCCGGTGCGGCACGACGAGCACCGGAAGGACGGGCTGCGCCAGGACGGCGATTGCGACGATCTTCCTCGGGGGCCGCGGGCTCGGCCTTGGCCGGGACGATAGCGCCCTTGGCCGGCGTATCGCCCTTGTAAACCCACACCTTTACGCCGATGACACCGTAGGTCGTCTTGGCTTCAGAAGTCGCGTAGTCGATATTCGCACGCAGGGTCTGCAGAGGCACGCGGCCTTCACGGTACCACTCACGCCGAGCAATTTCGATGCCATTCAGTCGGCCAGAGGACATGATCTTGATACCCTGAGCGCCCATACGCATGGCATTCTGCATGGCACGTTTCATGGCGCGGCGGAACTGAATGCGCTTTTCGAGCTGCTGGGTGATGGAGTCGGCAATCAGTTGGGCATCGATCTCGGGCTTGCGCACTTCTTCGATATCCACAGCGACCGGCACGCCCAAGCGCTTGGCCAGTTCGGCCTTCAGATTTTCAATGTCTTCGCCTTTTTTGCCGATCACCACACCCGGGCGGGCGCTGTAAATGGTGATGCGGGCGTTCTTGGCCGGGCGCTCGATGAGCACGCGCGACACCGAGGCATTTTTCAAACGCTTCGCCAGGTATTCGCGCACCATGATGTCTTCGCTGAGCATCTTGGCGTACTGGGTGCTCGGCGCATACCAGCGCGAAGCCCAGCCGCGGGTGACGGCCAGACGGAAACCGGTCGGATGAATTTTCTGTCCCATATGACGTCCTCAGTTCCCGACTTGAATGTAAATATGGCAGGTGGGCTTGCTGATGCGATTGCCACGACCTTTGGCGCGCGCACTGAAGCGCTTGAGGGTTGCACCCTCTTCCACCATGATCTGAGTCACCTTCAGTTCGTCCACATCGGCGCCATCGTTGTGCTCGGCGTTGGCGATAGCCGACTCCAGAACTTTCTTGATGATGCCCGATGCCTTCTTGGGCGAGAACTCCAGGATGTTCAAAGCGGAGTCCACTTTTTTACCGCGAATCAGATCCGCCACCAGACGGCCTTTTTGGGCCGAGAGGCGAACGCCGCGTAGGGTTGCACGAGTTTCCATGTGTCTGCCTTACTTCTTCGCCTTTTTATCGGCGGGATGTCCTTTGAATGTCCGCGTCAGCGCGAATTCGCCAAGCTTGTGGCCCACCATCTGGTCGGACACATAGACCGGAACATGCTGCTTGCCGTTGTGCACGGCAATCGTCACGCCGATGAATTCGGGCAGGATGGTGGAACGACGCGACCAGGTCTTCACCGGGCGCTTGTCTTTGGTGCTGACAGCAGCTTCAACTTTCTTCAGCAGATGCTGGTCGCAGAATGGACCTTTTTTGAGTGAGCGAGCCATGTGCTATCCCTTACTTCTTACGACGCGACACGATCATGCTCTGCGTGCGCTTGTTGTTGCGGGTGCGATAACCCTTGGTCGGCGTACCCCACGGGCTGACCGCCACGCGGCCTTCGCCTGTCTTGCCTTCACCGCCGCCATGCGGGTGATCGACCGGGTTCATGGCCACCCCACGCACAGTCGGACGAATGCCTTGCCAACGCTTGGCGCCTGCCTTGCCATACTGGCGCAGGTTGTGCTCTTCGTTGCTCACCTCACCCAGCGTGGCGCGACACTCGATGTGAATGCGGCGAACCTCGCCAGAACGCATACGCACTTGAGCGTGAATGCCTTCGCGCGCCAGCAGCACCGCAGAAGCGCCGGCGGAACGCGCGATCTGGGCACCCTTGCCAGGCTGCATTTCGATGCAATGAATGGTTGAACCCACCGGAATATTGCGGATAGGCAGCGTGTTGCCCGCACGAATCGGCGCCTCGGAGCCGCTCATCAACGTAGCGCCCACTTCGAGGTTGCGCGGCGCAATGATGTAGCGGCGCTCGCCATCGGCGTAGCACACCAGGGCAATGTGCGCGGTACGGTTCGGGTCGTATTCGATACGTTCGACCTTAGCCGGAATGCCGTCCTTGTCGCGACGGAAATCGACCACACGGTAATGGTGCTTGTGACCACCGCCGCGATGGCGCGTGGTGATATGACCATTGTTGTTGCGGCCAGCCTTCTGGAACTGGGGCTCGAGCAGCGAACGCTCGGGCTCACCCTTGTACAGATGCGGGTGCGAGACCTTGACGACGGCGCGGCGGCCAGCCGAGGTCGGTTTGACTTTGACGACGGGCATTTAGATACCCTCCTGCGCGAAATTCAGCTCTTGGCCCGCCTTCAGGCAGACATAGGCTTTCTTAACATGATTGCGACGGCCCGTGCCACGCGCAGTGCGCTTGACCTTGCCCTTGATGTTGGCGACCTGGACCGACTCGACATCGACCTTGAACAGCAGTTCGACGGCAGCCTTGATCTCAGGCTTGGTCGCATCACGCAGGACGCGAAACACGACTTGATTGCGCTTTTCAGCGACCATCGTCGCCTTTTCCGAAATGACCGGCGTGCTGAGCACCTGCATCAGACGCTGCGGATTGAGAACGGCCTGCGTCATGACAGCATCTCCTGAAGTTGGCTGACTGCACCCTTGGTCATCACGACCTTCTTGTAGAACAGAAGGGACAGCGGATCGGCGTAACGCGGCTCGACCACCAGAACATTCGGCAGATTGCGCGCAGCGAGGAACAGATTTTCGTCCGCACCGTCAGCAATGATCATCACCGAGTCGAAGCCCATCGCCTTGCACTTCTCGGCAACCAGCTTGGTTTTCGGCGCCTCCACGGTGAAAGTGTCGACCACCACGAGGCGGCCTTCGCGCGCCAGTTGCGAAAACAGTGAACGCATCCCCGCGCGATAGGCCTTTTTGTTGACCTTGTGCGTGAAGTTCTCGGCCGGCGAATTCGGGAAAATCTTGCCGCCTCCACGCCACAGCGGCGACGACGTCATACCCGCACGAGCGCGGCCAGTACCCTTTTGCTTCCAGGGCTTGCGCGTCGAGTGCTTGACCACCGCACGGTCTTTCTGGGCACGGTTGCCCAGGCGCGCATTGGCCTGATAAGCGATCACGATCTGGTGAACCAGATCTTCGTTGAAGTCACGCCCAAACACCTCGGGGCTGACCTCAAACTTCTCAGTAGGCTGGCCCTGCGCATTGATGAAATCGAGCTGCATCACTGACCTCCTGTCGCAGACTTGACCGCGGGACGCAGAAACACAAAGCCCGAACGCGAGCCCGGCACCGCACCCTTGACGAGGATCAGCTGGCGCACTTCGTCGATGCGAACCACTTCCAGGTTCTGCACTGTCACGGTTTCATTGCCCATCTGACCCGCCATGCGCTTGCCAGGAAACACACGTCCGGGGTCCTGCGCCATACCGATGGAACCCGGCGCACGCGTGGTGACCGAGTTACCGTGAGAGGCGCGGTTGGACGAAAAATTGTGGCGCTTGATCGAGCCAGCGAAGCCCTTGCCGATCGACACGCCCTGCGCATCGACCATCTGCCCCACCTGAAACAGCGAAGCGGGAACCGTCGCCCCCAGCGCGTAATCAGCCGCTTTTTCAGCGGGCAGATCAAATTCCTTGAGGATTTCCGCCGGCTCGACCCCGGCTTTCGCCAAGTGACCCGCCTGACCCTTGGTAAGGCGTGACGGCTTGCGAGAGCCGTAAGCCACTTGGACGGCGCTATAGCCATCCACATCTTGCGTGCGCACCTGCGACACCCGGTTGCCAGACGCATCCAGCACGGTGACGGCGATGGATGCCCCATCGTCGGTGAACACACGCGTCATTCCGACCTTGCGCGTGACAAGGCCCATTGAATGTGAGCTCATTGTTTTCTCCTACCCGGCTACGATTGGCCAGGCCCGTAAGTTATTTAAACGATTCAAGCTACGCGGCTTGAGTCAATTACTGCCAAACTTTACTGCCAACTCTCTTTCCGGCCTCGCCAGAAAGAAAGCCTTAAATCATACATCAACCGCCCTGCGATCTGCAAGGCAGTGCGCTCACTGCAGTTTGATTTCCACATCGACACCCGCAGGCAGATCGAGCTTCATCAAAGCATCTACCGTCTTGTCCGTCGGATCAACGATGTCCATCAGACGCAAATGGGTGCGGATTTCCAACTGATCGCGTGAAGTCTTGTTGACGTGGGGCGAGCGCAGGATGTCAAACCGCTGCAGGCGCGTCGGCAACGGCACGGGGCCTTTAACAATGGCGCCGGTACGCTTGGCGGTATCGACGATCTCCATCGCGGACTGATCGATCAGCTTGTAATCAAACGCCTTCAGGCGAATACGGATTTTCTGATTTTGCATGATGTTCTCTTCAAAGAGCGAAGGCCGACGCCTAAAGTGAACGGCGTCGGCCGATTCCGTTGAACGATTTACTCGATGATCTTGGCCACCACCCCGGCGCCGACGGTACGACCGCCTTCCCGGATGGCGAAGCGCAGACCCTCTTCCATCGCGATCGGGGCGATGAGCTTGACGGTGATGCTGACGTTGTCGCCGGGCATGACCATTTCCTTGTCCTTGGGCAGTTCCACCGCACCGGTGACGTCGGTGGTGCGGAAGTAGAACTGGGGACGGTAGTTGTTGAAGAAGGGGGTGTGACGGCCGCCTTCGTCTTTGCTGAGCACGTAGATCTCGGCGGTGAAGTGGGTGTGGGGCTTGACGCTGCCGGGTTTGCACAGCACTTGGCCGCGCTCGACGTCTTCGCGCTTGGTGCCGCGCAGCAGGATGCCGACGTTGTCACCGGCTTG
>NZ_DLGH01000021.1:0-185935 GCF_002482605.1 Thiomonas sp. UBA7699
AATTCCATCGGCACGAACACGCAAAGCGCTCGGCGGCGCCGGCGGCCTTCGCTAGAGCTTCGATCTCAGAGAGGTTCGCGCTGTCTCGCGCCGCCTTGTAGGCCGCCGCGAGCCTGGCAGATGCCTCGTCCGATTCGCCCGTGAGCCGCGAGAGGATCGAGCCTTGCCCCCAGGCGAGGTGCCTGGCGTCATCGCCCGCGAGGCGGACGAGGCCAAACAGGGCACGGTCGCGGTTGGAGATCGTGCGCGGCTCGTCCGCCCGGTCACAGACGATCTGCCAAACAGGCTCGAGCGTGGCGTCGACAGTCAGTCGCACCGTCAGTACCGCCTCGTCGTCGCCTTCCGGCTCATCGCGAAGCTGGCCGTCGGAGGTCCAACCGCGGATGTAGAGCCCGAAGCGCTCGTCCGACTTGAGCGCTTTGGACAGCTCGCCCACCGTGACTTCGATGATGATGGTCTTGGAGGTGTCTCCTCCGATGAAATCGTGCTCGCCGAAAAACAGCCAGCGCGAGGAGAGGACGGCCTCTATGGCGTCGAGCACGGTGGACTTCCCGGCGTCACCGGGCCCTATCAAGCAGCAGAACGCCGCGCCGGGCGCCCAATCGAGCGTGGCGGTCCCCCGAAAGTTCTCCGCCCTGAGGTGCCGAATCTGCATCTCCCCCCCCTTCAATTGCCGTCGATGCGCGTCACATATTGCCTAAGCTTCACAGCGGCTTTAGAACTCAACCCTGAGCTCTAAACGGCATTTTCCCCTACCCTTCCTGCGTACTGAATTTGAAGTCCGCCTCCGCCGAAAGCCGGACGGCCAGTCTATGAGTGCTCTGTCGGCCGCGGCCGTGCGGCTCGGCAGCCTCACGTGCTGGCGGGTGGCTGATCTGATTCGTGCTGTCGATCCAGCCAGTCCGCCCACCACTGCATCAGCCCCCGGCGCTGATCAAGATACTGCGCCCGGTTGTACGCCGCGCGAACTGCATCAGTCTCCCGGTGCGCGAGCTGGCGCTCGATGACATCGTGCGGAAAGCCTGACTGCTCGTTGAGCACGGTGGACGCCAGCGCCCGGAACCCATGCGCCGTCATCCGGCCGCGATAACCCAACCGGTAAAGCGCAAAGAGGAAGGTGTTCTCGGACAGCGGATGCCCTGGGCGCAGCGGTGAATCCAGCACCAGATCGCGATCGCCGGTAAACACCCGGAGTTGCTCGAGCACCGCTTGTGCCTGCTGTGACAGCGGCACGACGTGCGGCAATCCCGCCTTCATGCGGTCCTCGGGAACCACCCAGACCGCGCCGTCCTCGCGCAGCTCACTCCAACGCATACCGCGCATCTCGCCTACGCGCACGAAGGTCAAGGCCAGCAACTGCAGCCCCAGGCGGGTGACCGGTTCTTCATAGCTGTCGATCGCTGCGAGCAACGCGCCAGCTTCGCCAGGCGGGATGCTGGCCATCGGCTTTTTCACCTTGCGCGGCTGGAGCACGCGCACCAAGCCGCCAGCACCGTGGCTCTCGATGTAGCCCACGTCCTGGGCGTAGTCGAATACCGCGGCGATGCGCCCGGCCACCCGGTGCGCGGTTTCCACACGGCCGCCCTTCTGCACGGCCTGCACCACCTCGACGAGTTTCGTGCGGGGAATCTGGTCGATCGGCAGTGCACCAATGGAGGGAAACGCGAAGCGCTCCAGCGTGCCGGCAACCTGCCCCTGGTGCTTCCCGTTGGACAGGGATGGCAGCTTGATCTTGAGCCACTGCTCCGTGATCGCCTTGAACGTCGGTGCGACCTTCGCGAGTGGCGTGGCGGTCGCTGCGTCGGTCGGCGCGCTCTTGGCCTGAGCATGCGCAGCGCGGGCCTGCGCCAGAGTCATGGCCGGGTAGCGGCCATAGGTTCGCGTGCGCTGTTTGCCGTTCTGCGCATAGTTGGCACGCCAGCTCTTCAGCCCGGTGGGCGCCACAAAGAGGTACAGGCCGCCGCCGTCGGTGAGTTTGTAGGGCCGCTCCTGCGGCTTGGCTGCGTCGACAGCCTTCACGGTGAGACTCATGGTATCGCCCTTCTGGATGCCATGGACGATACCACGATTGGCGGCTGGCTGGCGTGGTATCGCCCCGGATGCAACGGGACGATTATGGACGCACCCACCAATGAAAAAGCCCCGCCGCAGAGACTGCGCGGGGCTTCGAAGGACTACTTTGGATCAATCCTGGCGGAAAGGGAGGGATTCGAACCCTCGGTAGGCTTGCGCCTACGCCTGATTTCGAGTCAGGTACATTCGACCACTCTGCCACCTTTCCGGGGTGTTCGTTGCTATTCGCTTCACAGGTCGCTTTAAGCTTGCGAGCTGTCGTGGTCGCGAAAAACCAATAAGTATATCAGGCACGCGGCTCGATCTGGGTCAGTCCTCCCATGTAGGGCTGGAGCGCCTGGGGAATGTCGATACCCCCGTCAGCGCGTTGATAATTTTCGAGGATCGCCACGAGCGTGCGACCAACTGCCAGGCCGGAGCCGTTAAGGGTGTGTACGAGTTCCGTCTTGCCGCTCTCAGCGCGATAGCGCGCCTGCATGCGGCGGGCCTGGAACGCTTCCATATTGGAGCAGGAAGAGATTTCGCGGTAGGTGTTTTGCGCCGGGAGCCAGACCTCGATATCGTGGGTGCGCGCGCTACCGAAGCCCATGTCGCCGGTGCAGAGGACGATGGTGCGATAGGGCAATTGCAGGCGTTGCAGGATGCTCTCGGCGTGGGCGGTGAGTTGTTCCAGCACGGTGGCCGATTCTTCTGCCCGCGTCACCCAGACGAGCTCGACTTTGTCGAACTGGTGTTGGCGGATGAGGCCGCGCACGTCCCGCCCGCCCGACCCGGCCTCGGAACGAAAGCACGGCGTATGCGCCACAAAGCGCAGCGGCAGTTGGACGGCATCGACGATCTGATCGCGCACCAGATTGGTCAGCGGCACTTCGGCTGTGGGAATGAGGTAGTGGCTCTCGCCCTCTCCGTGCTTCACGGGGAAGAGGTCTTCCTCGAATTTAGGGAGCTGCCCCGTGCCGCGCAGCGCTTGCGCCGACACGATGTAAGGCACGTAGGCTTCGGTGTAGCCATGTTCGGTGGTGTGAACGTCGAGCATGAACTGGGCAAGGGCCCGGTGCAGGCGGGCGATCGGCCCGCGCAGCACGGCAAAACGCGAACCGGAGATGCGCGCTGCGGCCTCGAAGTCCAGCCCGAGGTCTGTCCCGACGTCGACGTGGTCGCGCACCGGGAATTCAAACGTGCGCGGGGTGCCCCATCGGCGCAGTTCGACGTTCTGCGTCTCGTCCGCGCCGACGGGCACGTCGGCCGCGGGCAAATTGGGAACAGCCATGAGCAGACCCTGCAGTTCGGCTTGCAAGGCGTCGAGCCGGGCGGCGTCTGCTTCCAGCGTGGTTTTGATGTGGCCGACCTCTTCCATGATCGGCGCGACATCCTCACCTTTGGCTTTGGCCTGCCCGATCTGCTTGGAGAGCAGGTTGCGCCGCGCCTGCAGATCTTCGGTTTGTTTCTGTAGGGTTTTGCGCTCGGCTTCGAGGGCTTCAAAGCGGGCCACATCGAGGAAGGGCTGAGGGGACTGACGGGTTTCGAGCCGGGCGATGACGTGGGGCAGGTCTTTGCGCAGCAGGGTGATGTCGAGCATGATGCGTTTGAGTTGAACGAGAAATGAAGCCGCCGCCGGGCGATCCGGGCCAAGCCTTGCGCCGGATGGCTGGGCGGTGAATCGGTCAGGAGTCGGTCTTGACCACCAAGCCGCGCGGCAGCGGAAACTGTACCGATTCGGTCACGCCGTCGAGCTGCCGCACCGCTACGGCGCCCAATGCCTTCAGCCGGGCCACGACCTGATCGACGAGGGCTTCGGGGGCCGAAGCGCCCGCCGTCAGGCCGATCTGGCGCGCGCCCTCCAGCCACTCCGCGCGCAGGTCTTCGACCTGATCGACCATATAGGCGGGCTTGCCCATCCGCTGGGCGACTTCGCGCAGGCGATTGGAATTCGAACTAGTCGGACTGCCGACCACGATGACCACATCGACCTGTGGGGCGAGCATCTTCACCGCGTCCTGGCGATTTTGGGTGGCGTAGCAGATGTCTTGCTTTTTCGGCTCATGCACTTGAGGAAACCGCGCGCGCAGAGCCGCGACGATTTCGGAGGCGTCATCGACCGACAGCGTGGTTTGAGTCACAAAGGCCAGCGGTGCATCGGGGGCAATGTTCAGGCGCGCGACATCGTCGAGGGTCTGCACCAGGTGGATGCCCTCGGCCTGCCCCATGGTGCCTTCGACCTCTGGATGACCGGCGTGACCGATCATCACGATTTCCAGCCCGTCGCGCCGCATCTTGGCCACTTCAACGTGCACTTTGGTGACCAGCGGACAAGTGGCGTCGAACACCTGCAAGCCCAACGCCTGCGCCTGCGCACGCACGGCCTGCGACACCCCGTGCGCAGAAAACACCACGGTGCCGCCCTGGGGCACTTGTTCGAGTTCTTCGACAAAAACCGCGCCCTTGGCCTTCAGGTCGTTGACCACATAGGTGTTGTGCACGATTTCATGGCGCACATAGATGGGCGCGCCAAAGCGTTCCAGCGCGCGCTCGACAATGTCGATGGCCCGGTCTACACCGGCGCAAAAACCGCGCGGGCTGGCCAGCAACACTTGCGGTTCGAACGCTGAAACTTCAGGGTCTGGCAATAAGGCGAAAGCGTCTGGCTTCATAGCACGGCGAGAATCTTGACCTCGAAAGTCGTGGGGCAGTCGGCCAGGGGGTGATTGAAATCGAGCAGCAGCGCGTCGCCGACTTCGTCAATTTCACGCACCAGTGCGGTGAGCAGACCGGCTTCGCCATCCGCACTGGTCGGCAAACGCAGACGCATCACATCGCCGACCTGCGCCGCGGGCCCGGGATATTCGCGCGCACGCTCAACTTCCCCGCGCGAAACCCAACGCAGCAAGCCTGGAATGCGCGCGCCAAAAGCTGCGCCCGCAGGCAGATCGAATCGGGTGTGCGTGTCTTCATCGAGGCCGACGAGCAAGGCCTCCAGCGCCGGGCTGAGTTGCCCCTGTCCCAGCGTAAACGTCGCAGGCGTTCCGCCGAAGGTGTTGACCGCATCGACGCCGCCCGGATCGCTGAGGCGGTAATGCAGGGTGAGATAGGAATCAGGCTGGACGCAAGGCACGATGATGGGCGGGCAGGCAAAATAGCGGCTGAAAGCGAGCCGCAAAGGCGACGTAAACCGCATTTTAGGGGGAACCCTGCATGGCCACACGTATCGCCGATCTACCTGCCGATGCGCGACCGCGCGAAAAATTGCTGGCGCGCGGCCCGCACGCGCTGGCCGACGCCGAACTGGTCGCCATCGTGCTGCGCACCGGGGTGCGCGGGCAGAGCGCCCTCGACCTGGCCGCCGCCTTGCTCGATCAGTTTGGCGGCCTGCACGGCCTGCTCAACGCCTCATCCGAGCAACTCCGCAAAATCAAAGGACTGGGCGCGGCCAAATATGCCGAGATTGCCGCCGTGCTGGAACTCGCTCGCCGCACCCTGAACGAGCAGATGATGCAGCAACCCCTGCTCGATTCGCCCGCTGCGGTGCGCGACTATTTGCGACTCTGGCTCGGGCCGCAACCGGTGGAAATTTTCGCGGTGCTGTTTCTCGACAACCAGCACCAGCTCATCGCCTCGGAAGAGCTTTCTCGCGGCACGCTGGCGAGCACCAGCGTCTACCCGCGCGAGGTCGTGAAAGCCGCGCTGCGCCTGAATGCCGGTGCGCTGATTCTGGCTCACAACCACCCCAGCGGCCTGGCCGAACCGTCCGCTGCCGACCGCGCGCTGACGCAAACCCTGAAAGCGGCGCTGGCCCTGGTGGATGTGCGGGTGCTCGATCATCTGGTGGTCACCCGGCATAGCGTGGTTTCGTTTGCCGAAAGGGGTCTGTTGTGAAACCCGCCGCGCCTGCGCTCAAGGCAAGCAGCCAGGACGCATTGCGCGACTTGCGCCGGCGCCTGCGCCAGCCGCCGCAGCCTGCGCGCACGAAACCTGGGCCAACTCCACCACCCATCGCGGCCGCTCCCGCCGAGTCTGTGCCCACCTCCGCAGATCGCGCCCTGTTTCGCGCGGCCACTGCGGGCGCCAAGGTCTTGGGGGCATCGATCCACCCTCCCCCGCCAGGATTGCAGCCCGCGCCGCCCAAACCCATTCCGCACCAATCGCTGCGCGACGAACGGTTGGTGCTGTTAGAGGCGATGTCAGACGAGCTCGATCTGGATCATTTGCTGGAGACCGACGCCGCCTTGTCCTGGCGGCGAGAAGGCGTGGGATCGGACACCCTGCGCAAGTTGCGCCGGGGGCACTGGACGATCCAGAACGAAATCGACCTGCACGGTCTGCGCCGTGACGAGGCGCGCGAGGCTCTTGGTCAGTTTTTACGCACCGCGCTACAGCGCGAATGGCGTTGCGTGCGGGTGATCCACGGCAAGGGGCTGAGTTCGCCCTTGCGCGAGCCGGTGCTCAAACACAAGGCGCGAAGCTGGCTGATGCAGCGCGACGAAGTGATGGCCTATGTGCAGGCCCGGCCCAGCGATGGCGGCGCCGGTGCTCTTGTGGTGCTGCTGCGCTCGGCCCGGCGCACTGAACGCGGCGGTTGAAACAATGCTTAAAACAAGCCGGCGATTTGAGAGCGAAGTTGAGAACACAGAGCGGCGGGCTCATTGGGGCAAAGCGGTCAACCATGCACCACATTGCCCGCCGGCATATTGCCGGGCTCGGCTTTGTTGCGCATCCAGTCGGCCGTGCCGGCGAAGGCTTCGTGCAACTGGCGGCGCAGTGTGTCGTCCATCTCGACTTCGTTGAGGGTCTGCACCATGCAGGCCATCCACTCGTCGCGCTCCTTGGTGCCGATGGCGTAGGGAAAGTGGCGCATCCGCAGGCGCGGATGCCCATATTGCGGGGAATACAGATCGGGTCCGCCCAGCCAGCCGCTGAGAAACAGGTAGAGCTTCTCCCGCGTTTCTTCGGAATTCGTGGGATGCATGGCCCGCAGATCGGCATATTGCGGCTCTAGATCCATCAAGTCGTAGAAATGATCGACCAACCGACGCACGCCCTCCGCGCCGCCGAGGCGCTGATAAGGCGTGCTGGAAACCGGCTGGGGGACAGGTGCGGCGGGCGTGATGGCGATGGTTTCGGACATGGAGCGGAGCAATTTGCAAACAAGGCTGAAACAAAAGAATCGCGATTATGGGAGATGCGCCCCGGCAGAACTTGCCTCAGGTCAATCTGCAATCAATCGTCCCGCAAAGTGGCAAAAGATTTTCAGCTCATTTTCAAGTCAAGGTGCGCAAACTCTGACCCGGCGCCCGGCGCAGCACATCGCGCAGACTCCACCACCCGGCCGCCATCGCCAGCATGGAGGCCGCCAGCATGGCCGCGGGCCAGAGCCACCATGGCGGCTGCCAGGGAAACAGAAACACCCAGTGCGCCAGCGCCGCGCTCACGGCCGCCGCCCCGGCTGCGCCGAGCAGTCCGGCCAGCGCGCCGACCCACATCATTTCCACTAGGGCCATACGCCGCAGCAACTGCGAAGAAGCGCCCAGGGCGCGCCACACCGCCATTTCGCGCGAGCGGTCCTGCCGCGACAACGCCAGCGAAGCGGCGAGCACGGCCAGCCCGGCCGCCAGGGCGAACAAAAACAAAAACTGCACCGCAGTGATGACCTGCTCGACCAGCTTGCGCAAATGCGTGAGCAGGCTGCCGACATCGACCACGGTGAGATTGGGAAACTGCCGCACCAGGGTGTCGTCCATGCGCTGCGCATCTCCGGGGGCGCGATAGGCGGCCAGATAGGTCACGGGCTGATTTTTCAGCAGGGCCTGCGGCAGCAGCACAAAGAAGTTGGCATGCATGGAGCTCCAATCGACATGCCGCACGCTGGTGATGGGCGCGGTCACGCGCTGGCCTGCAATGTCGAAAGTCAGGGTGTCGCCGAGTTTGAAGCCCAGGGTTTTGGCGATGCCCTGTTCCACCGACAGGCCTTTGGCATCGGGCCCGCCGGTATCGTTCCAGTCGCCTGCGACCAGGGTATTGGCCTTGGGCAGGGTGGCGCTGGCTGAAAGATTGAATTCGCGGTCGATCAGGTCGCGGGCGCGGATGCTGTCGTAGTCGCGTCCAAAGACCGGCTTTTCGTTGATGGCCACCAGACGGCCGCGCAGCATGGGATACCAGTCTTCGTGGTTCACGCCATCGCGGCGCAGCGCGGCCAGAAAATCCTGGCTCTGCGCGGGTTGGATGTTGATGACAAAGCGGTCGGGCGCGTTGGCGGGTATGGAGGCACGCCAGGCGTCGATCAGACTGGTGCGCATGAGCACCAGCAACACCAGCGCGAACAAACCCAGACTCAGCGCCGTGATCTGAATCACCGCACTCCAAGGCCGGGTGGCCAACTGACGCGCCGCCATCTGCATCAAACCGCCGGCGGCGACGGATGACGCCGCATGGCCGCGTATCCAGCGCCGCAAACCCCGCATCATCAGCCAGGCCAGCAAGGCGAACACCAGCGTCAGGCCGATGAAACCACCCGCGGCAATCAGCCCCAGGCGAAGGTCGCCGGCCTGCAGCCACAGCAACAGGCCGAATGCCCCCACGCCTGCCAGCACCGTGATGAACGGCGCGGACTGCAGGCGGCCCAGACTGCGGCGCAGCACCGCCAGGGGCGGTATGCGCGCCAACTGCAGAATCGAGGGCAGGCCAAAGGCCAGCAGCAGCACCATGCCCGTCGCCCCGGCGAACAACGCGGGCGCCCAACCGGGCGCGGGCAGCTCGCGCACCTGAACCTGAATCAGCCCGTGAAGCAGCCCGATCATCGCCGCCTGCACCGCCAGGCCGAGCAACACCCCCAGCGCCGCCGCAAAGCCGCCCAGCCAGACAAACTCGGCGGCGTAGCGACGGAGCAAAACACCCTGACGCAGCCCCAAAGCCTTGAATACCGCGCAGGGCTGCAAACGTCGGCGCGCAAAGTCGCGCGCCGACTGCGCCACCGCCACAGCGGCCATGAGCGCGGTAATCAGCGCCACCAGATGCAGAAAATCAGAGGCGCGCTTGAGCGTCTGTTCTTGCGCCGGGCCGCTGTCGGCCACGGTTTCCACCCGCATGCCGCGCGCGGAGGTTTGGCGAATCTGCTCCTGCGCCCACTTGGCGTAGGCGGCTGCTGCCTGCGATGGCCCAGCCAGCGCGAGGCGATAAGTCACCCGGCTGGCGGGCTGGATCAGCCCGGTAGCGGGCAAATCGGCGCGATTCATCATCACCCGCGGGGCGAAATTGATGAAGCCCGCGCCGGTATCGGGCTCGCGCACCAGAATGGCCGCGATGCGCAACCGCGCATTGCCCAACTGCAACAGATCACCCACCTGCAGCCGCAGAGCGCCGAGCACACTGGCATTCACCCAGACCGTACCGGGCTCGGGCGGCCCGCTGCGCGACACCTCCGGCGCCTGCAGCCCGTCGCGCAGCACCACCTGCGCGATCAAGGGGTAATGCGCGCCTACCGCCTTGAGCGAGACCAGCCGGGTGCGGTCACCCGTGACGTCGAGCGCCATGCTGGGAAACACCGCCGTCTGCATAGAGCGCAGCCCCTGCGCTCGCGCCTGCTGCAAATACAGCGGTTTCAGCGGATGATCGCTGACGATCACCACGTCACCACCGATCAACTGCGCAGCATCGCGCACCAGCGCGCCTTGCAGCCGCTGGGCGACGAAGCCCACGGCCGACAACGCGGCCACGGCCAGCACCAGCGAGAAGAATAAGAGCCGCAGCTCGCCGCTGCGCCAGTCACGCCAAAGCTGTCGCAAGGATTGCATAGAGGTAGACCGTGGAGTGAATGAGCGGGGTAGAAAGAAGCCGTATTGTCCACAGCCCCCCATCTCTGTGCCGGGGCGAGGGTTTGAAACCGCTGAGGAACGCGCGCTATTTGGTCAGCGCCAGGAACACTTCCGGCAATCTCTCGGGCAGGCGCTCGATGTTGTCGATCACGGTGTAGCGGCGGCCAAAAATATCGGACACATAGGCATCGGCGCGCGGGTCGAGGCTGATGCAATAGGTGAAGAGGCCGTCGCGTTCGAGTTCCCGCACCGCCTGGCGGGCGTCTTCGATGAGCAGGCGTTCGTCTTGCACGTCGATATCGGCGGGTTCGCCGTCGGTGAGCACGAGCAGCAGCTTTTTGTCGCTCTTGCGCGCGCGCAGCGATTGGGCAGCGTGCCGCAGCGCCGCCCCCATGCGGGTGGAGTAGTTGGCCTGCATCGCCGCGAGACGCGCCTTGACTTCATCGCCCCACGGCTCGCCAAAACCCTTGATGTGCAGGTAGCGCACCTCGTGCCGGGTGTTGGACTGAAAACCGGCGATTGCCAGCGGATCGCCCAAGCGCTCGATCGCCCAGGCGAGCAGCGAGACGGCTTCCTGCGAGAGTTCTAGGATGGTCTGCTCTGAGCCTTTCACTTTGTCGTTGAGCGAGGCGGAGAGGTCGAGCAGCAGGGTCACGGCAATATCGCGCCCGTTGGTGCGGTGGCTCAGATTGATGCGCGGATCAGGGTTGGAGCCTGCCTTGAAATCGATCAGCGAACGGATAGCGACGTCGAGATCGAGTTCGCTGCCTTCCTCCTGATAGCGAATGCGCACCTTGTCTTGCGGTTTGAGCAGTTCCAGCAGTCTTTGCAGGCGCTTGGCCAGCGGGGCGTGCTTTTGCAGCAAGCGGTCGATGTCGCCCGCCTGTGCAGACGGATGCAAACCCTCGTACACGCTGACCCAGTCGGGCCGATAGGTCTGGCTGTGATAGTCCCATTCGGGATAGTGCCGCGGCGGCAGGCGCGGCAAGTCGTCCTGCGCATCGTTGCGGCGGGTTTCGTCGAAGCGCTCTTCCTCGTCCCCTTGTTCGATGAAGCGCCAAAGGTGCCGGTTGTCGTCGCGGTAGTCGATGACGGTGTTTTCGAAGTGCACTTTGGCAAACTGGTCGCTCTGGCGGCGGGTTTTCGCCACATAGGCCAGAGCCAGCACGGCGATGTCTCGGGTGGATGAGGTGCCCTGCGCCATCAGCGCGTGAAAGCGGGCAACGAAGGTATTCAGATCGGCGTCGCGGTAGCCGTGCTCGGGGTCGAGCAACGCCCGCGACAACATCGCCAGACGGTGGCGCAGACAGGAAGTGGTCTCGGGATTGCAGGCGTCTTCGACAGGGCGGGGATGCAGGGCGAGAAACAGCCGCCGCAGTCCGGCGTATTCGCGGATCAGCAGGGTTTCAACCCGGCAGTCCTCGAAAAACTCGACCGCCATGCGCTGAAACGGGCTCCAGTTGTCGGCAATCTGCGGGGTGGACCAGCGGCGGTGGCCGACCATGTGGGCGAGCATCGCCCGGTAACGATCGAGGCCCGACACGCCGAAAGCATCATCTTGCACATCAGGCAGACGAATGCCCAGCGGGTCGTAATAGGGAACCGGTTTGCGCAGTTCGTCGAAGGCGGTGGAGTAAGGGATCAGCAGATCGCTATCTCGCCACAAGGCGCGCAGATACAGATCGAGATGGCGCTCCACATCCACCAGCAGCGTGCCGTGGCGCTCGCGCTGCAACACGGCGCGCGCGTCGGCCGATTGCAGGCTGAAGTAATCTTTTTGCCGCTCGGGATGGGTGGCATAGTTGCGCACGCCGTAATCGACCCAACGCTGCAAGCCGCCAATGTCGAGCTGGGCCAGCAAGGTCGGCGCCTGATTGAAAAAGTCCGGCAGCCCTGGACTGGGATAGGTGGTGTGAAAGCCGTGGATGGAGCGCGTGGTGCGCGCCATCAGGTCGAGCGTGAGGTCGAGATAGTGCTGGAGTTGCTCGCCCGCTTGCAGGCGCTGGGCGACGGGAGCCAGGGTCTGCAAAAAGGGCGTGATGGCCCGACCGTTGGGCGATTTTTGCAGCCCTTGCACCACGGCCATCACGGGCGCCAGCAGGTCTTCACCCACGGCGCGGGCGGTGGACGGCCAGGCTTCCAGAAAGGCCAGCAAAGGCTCGGCGCCCCGCCCCAGTTTGCCGATGATGCGGCCCGCTTCGAGGAAGGCGCTCAGTCCATCGGGTGTGAGCGCGCTCTGGGCATCGGCCATGCAGGCCGGAAAGATGGCCTCCACGAGAGGAAAGCGCGTGTCGAGCCGCGCCCAAGTGGCGCGTATCGAATCGTCCATCAGGGCGTCACTCACCATGGTTCGGCTTGGTTTGCCGCACTCAGGCGAAAGTCACGTCGATGGCGTGATCGAGTGTCTGGCGAATGTCGGCATCGTCGGTGATGGGGCGCACCAGCGCCATGCGGCAGGCGTCTCCTGCATCAACACCGTCGCGGATCAACTGCGCGGCGTACACCATCAGGCGTGTGGAAATGCCCTCATCGAGACCGTGCCCCTTGAGATTGCGCGCGGCGTGGCCGATTTTCACCAGCTTGGCGGCAGTCTCGGCGTCAAGGCCGCTTTCCTTGCACAGAATGGCGGTTTCGAGCCCGGCCTCGGGGTAGTCGAAATCGAAGGCGGTGAAGCGCTGTTTGGTGGACTGCTTCAGATCCCTCATTAGCGACTGGTAACCCGGGTTATACGAAATCACCAACTGAAAATCGGGATGCGCCTGAATCAGCTCGCCCTTCTTGTCGAGCGGCAGGGTGCGGCGATGATCGGTCAGCGGGTGGATGACCACGGTGGTGTCCTGACGCGCCTCGACAATTTCGTCGAGGTAGCAGATCGCGCCGATGCGCGCGGCGGTGGTCAGCGGCCCATCGAGCCAGCGCGTGCCGCCGCCTTCGAGCAGATAACGTCCGACCAGATCGCTCGCCGTCATGTCTTCGTTGCAGGCGACGGTTATGAGCGGCTTGCCCAGCCGCCACGCCATGTGCTCGACAAAGCGCGATTTGCCGCATCCCGTCGGCCCCTTGACCATGACCGGCAAACGATTACGGTAGGCGGCCTCAAACAAGGCCACCTCGCGTCCCTGCGGCTGGTAATAGGGCTCAGCTTGAACCCGGTACTGCTGCGCGTCAATGCTCATGCATCCACCTCCAAAACAACACGCCCCCGTGAAAGCGGGGGCGCTGAAACTTTCAAAAACGATGTCGTCAGGAGCGGCTTACTTGTGGACGCCCAGTTTGTCGCGCCAGCCCGGGAAGAGCTTGTCGGCATCGCCCGGGAAGGATTCGAATGCGCGCGCGAACTCTTTGTGCTCCTTGGCGTACTCGATCGGATCGGCTCCGGCCTTCCAGCACTCATAGGCCTGGCGCAGCGACTTGGCGCCAGCTGCCGGCGAGTCGATGTGTCCGTAGGAGCCGCCGCCCGCGGTGTTGATCACGTTGCCGTGGCCCAGGTTCTCGAAGAAGCCGGGCAGGCGCAGCGCGTTCATACCGCCGGAGATGATGGGGGTGGTGGGCTTCATGCCGTACCACTTCTGGAAGTAGACCGGGCCTTGGCACTCGTCGCGCTCGATCATGTAGGCGATGTTGCGGTCGTCGCCCTCGCCTTCCATCTTGCCGTAGCCCATGGTGCCGACGTGAATGCCCGAAGCCCCCTGCAGCCGACTCATCTTGGCCAGCACAAAGGCGGTGTAGCCGCGCTTGGAACTGGGCGAGGTGATGGCGCCGTGACCCGCACGGTGATAGTGCAAGTACTGGTTCGGATACTGGCGACGCGCGGTGGTGACCATGCCGGGGCCGCCCACGTAGCCGTCCACCAGGAAGGCCAGCTTGTCAGCATCGGGACCGAAGACTTCCAGCGCGAAGTCCGCGCGGGCGCACATCTCGTGATAGTCGTCCGCGGTGATGTTCATGGAGAACAGCTTGGCCTCGCCAGTCTCGTCTTGCGCGCGTTTCATGGCGTCATAGACCAGCGGAATCACCTTTTTCACCGGGGCGAACACCTGGTTGCCCTGCGGCTCGTCGTTCTTGATGAAATCGCCTCCCAGCCAGAACTGATAGGCCGCCTGGGCAAATGGCTCCGGGCGCAGACCCAACTTGGGCTTGATGATGGTGCCGGCGATGTAGCCGCCGTCCTTGATCGGCCGACCCAGAATGCGCCACAGGTTGGAGATGTCGGTGGCCGGGCCGTCGAACATCTGGATCGCGCGCTCGGGCACATAGAAATCGATCATCTTGCCGTACTCGACATCGCCCATACCCTGGTTGTTGCCGATCACCAGCGTGAGGAAGGACACGATCATGAAGCGGCCGTCGATCACATTCCGATCGAACAGTTCGATCGGATAGGCGATGCGCATGTCTTCCGTGGCTTCATCGATGTAATAAACCAGGGCATCGACCCCCTTGGTGAAATCGTCCGTCGTGCTGACTTCCACATTGGTGCCGGTGGACGATTCGGCCGCAAAGTGCGCCGCCGTCGCCAGATAGTCATAGCCCGCCTTGGGCTTCATTTTGTAGGCAACAAGGATGTGCTTGCCACCGGCGATCAGATCCGATTCCTTGAGATCGAGATTGGCGTAGCGGCTGGATTGATCGTGAGCCATGTCATTCCTCTGTGCGTTGGCCTTTGTCGGCCAAGTGGGTTGAAAAAAATCAACTATAGGATCGCTTAGTTCATAAGGTAAACTAAGACTTTTTTGCAGTTAGAGAATTTTTCACTGATGATCAGAATCACCTTCCGGCAACTCGAAATTCTCCAAGCTGTAGCGGACTGCGGCAGTTTTTCGCGCGCCAGCGAAAAGCTACATCTCACCCAGCCTGCTGTTTCGATGCAGATCAAACAATTGGAGAATTTGCTCGATATGCCCCTGTTCGAGCATGCGGGCAAAAAAATCCGGCTCACCGAAGCTGGCAACGTCGCCCTGCGCAGCGCCGGAATCGTCACCCGCGAACTAAACGACCTCGAACAGTCTCTGGCCAACTTGAAAGGACTCAGAGGAGGCGTGCTGACGGTGTCTGTCGCCAGCACGGCCAGCGTATTTGCCGCTCGCCTTATGGCGCTGTTTCGACGCCAGTTTCCAGACGTCGAGGTCAGCCTGAATGTCGTCAACCGCGAAACCCTGCTGCGTCACTTAACCGAGAACGTCAGCGATCTCGCGCTGATGGGCACGCCGCCCGAGGGATATCAACTCAGCGCGCAACCCTTCATGGACAACCCGCTGGTCATCATCGCCGCCCCCGACCACCCGCTCGCCAGAAAACGCGCAATCCCCCTAAAGCGCCTGCTCGAAGAGCCCCTGGTCGTGCGGGAACCCGCATCAGGCACCCGCGGCGCCCTGGAGAACTTCATCCGAGAACGACAGTTACCGTTCAAGCCGACCATGGAAATGAACAAAAACGAGGCGATCAAACACGCCGTCGAAGCCGGTCTGGGCGTGGGATTGGTCTCGCTGCACACGGTCCAAGCGGAACTCACCTCTGGCCAGTTGAGCGTCCTCGACGTCGAAGGTTTTCCGCTCAAGCGCCAGTGGTTTCTGGTGCAACGCGACGGCAAACGACTCAGCCCCGCCGCCCAAGCCTTCGCCGAACTCGTGCTAAGTAAAGGGCCAAGCATCATGGCAGCCGCAGAAACAAAAACGGGTTAGCGAAATCGCTAACCCGTTGATTTTATTGGCGGAGTGGACGGGACTCGAACCCGCGACCCCCGGCGTGACAGGTCTAAATACAGTATGCCTAGAACCCGCATAAACGCTTGATCTGCTAGTATTTTCCCATTGGTTTGTGGGAATTGAGTGGGAATTGGGGGTTCGGTCATGGCATACTTTGAACAGCGAAAAAACGGGTGGATGGCGCAGATTCGGCGACGTGGCATGCCGACGTTGAGCCGCACGTTTGACCTGAAAGCCGATGCAGAAGCCTGGGCGCGGGAAATCGAGCGCGAAGCCCAGCGGGGCAACGTTGCTGTGCTGCGACAAGATGCGCAGCGCGTGACAGTCGCCGAAGTGATGGATCGCTACCTTGCCGGGCCGGTGCAGGCCATGAAATCGGCGAAGGATGTTCGCGCGCGCCTCGGCAAGGCACGCGAGCGCTTCGGCGCTCACTACTTGTCCAATGTGCGCGGGGTGGACGTGTCGGGCTGGCGCGATGATCTGCTGCAAGAAGGACTGGCACCGCAAACCGTCATCCACCACATCAACGTGCTCTCAGCCCTGTTTTCATTCGTCGAAAAAGATTTGAGCATCGATTTGCCCGCAGGCAACCCGGCGAGCAAGGTACGCAAACCAGCCGCGCCGCCAGCGCGGGATCGTCGGCTGCGAGCAGGCGAAGTCGATGCGCTGCTGGCCGCTGCCGCGCAGGCGCGTGCGGTTGGGCTTCGACAGATCATCATTCTTGCCGTCGAGACTTCGATGCGCCTGGGGGAACTGCTCGGGCTGGAATGGTCACGCATCGACTTGGCCAGGCGCACGGCACACCTGGTGGACACCAAGAACGGCAGCGCACGCACCGTCGCGCTGTCAACCGCCGCACTGGACGCACTGCATAGCCTGCCTCGACGCCTCGATGGGCGCGTGTTTGGCTGGCAAGCCAAGGACTCATTCGAGAAAACTTGGCAGCGCTGCATCGTGCGCGCTAAAGCGGCCTATGCAGAAGAGTGCGCCAAGTCCGGCAAGAAGCCAGATCCCGCATTCCTGGCTGATCTTCGCTTCCACGACCTCAGACACGAAGCCGCGTCGCGGCTGTTTGAGAAGGGCCTGGGCGTCATGGAAGTGGCGAGCATGACGGGACACAAAAGCCTGTCCATGCTCAAGCGTTACACGCACATCGAGGCGGAAAAGCTGGCGAAGAAGTTGGGATAACTGCGCTGCGCTGTACCCTCTCTTTGCCCCCTCCTTTGCCTTGGCTTTTCGTTCTTCCGCGACACCTGCCCGCCCGTGCCGCCCCGGCGTATATCTCTATGCCGGGTGCGGTTCGCGGATTTCCTGCGTTGCTCCTTTGCCGCGATTCGCGGGTGGTGCCGACGCACCCGGCTCCTTTTTCTGGAGCCGGATATGCGCATCATCATTGCCGAGAAACCTTCCGTAGCCCAAGCCATCGCCGGTGTCATCGGCGGAGCCAAACGCAGCGACGGATTCATTGATTGCCCGCAGGCCAAGACCCGCGTCACCTGGTGCTTCGGCCATCTGCTGGAACAGGCCAAGCCGGAAGAGTATGTAGATGGCGGCAAGGTTCTCGCGTCGCATCTACCCGTCATCCCCACGACCTGGAAGCTGTCGCCGCGCGACGGTGGTGCAGGCAAGCAAGTCAAGGTGATCCGCGATCTGCTCAAAGAAGCCGCCGAGGTCGTCAACGCGGGGGACGCCGACCGCGAAGGCCAACTGCTGGTCGATGAGGTCTTGCTGTTCCTGAACTGGAAGGGCAAGACCTCGCGCCTGTGGCTGTCCAGTTTGGATGATGCCAGTGTGCGTAAAGCGCTCTCTGGCATCAAAAACAACGCCGCTATGCGCCCCGTCTACGAATCCGCCCTGGCGCGTCAGCGGGCCGACTGGCTGATGGGCATGAACTGCTCCATCGCCTTGAGCCGCAATCTGCAAGGCTGCGGCGTGCCGGGCGCCTGGAGTGTCGGGCGGGTGCAGACCCCGACTCTGGCACTGCTGGTCGATCGCAAGCGCGAGATCGATCACTTCAAGCCCCGCGACTTCTACCAGGTCATTGCGTATCTGGACGGCGGCATCAGGGCTGTATGGCAGATGCCGGACGATCTGGTGGATGAAGATGGGCGGTTGCTGGACAAGGCCAAGGCGGACGAGGTTGCTCGCCAAATCACCGACAAGGCTGCGCGAGTCACCAAATTCACCCGCAAGGCGGGTGAGCGTGCCGCACCGATTCCCTACACGCTGGGCGGGTTGCAGAAGGCCGCCAGCAGCCGTCTGGGCTTGTCGGCCAAGGACACGCTGGCTGCGGCACAGGAACTCTACGAAGCCAAGGTCACCACCTACCCGCGTACTGATTGCCCCTACCTGCCCGTTGAGATGCATGGTGCAGCGGCGGGCATTCTGAAGGCCATTGGTGGCGCGGATGTTGCGGGGATCGACCCGGCGCGCAAGCACGCGGCCTGGAACACCGCCAAGGTCGAGGCGCACCACGGACTCATCCCGACTGGGCAGAGCCCCGATGCGGCCAGCCTGTCGGCCAACGCCAAGCGGGTGTTCGATCTGATCCGCGAGTCCTACATCCGCCTGTTCATGCCGCCCGAGAAATTCGAGACTCGCGAAGGGTTGTTCGAGATCGACGGGCTTGCGTTCCGCGCGGCGGCGCGCGTGGTGTTCGATCCCGGCTGGACGCGGCTCGGCGCCAAGGATGAAGACGAGGGGCAAGAGCAAGGCGAAGCCCAGGGTGCGCTGCCCGATCTGCGCGAGGGTGAAGTCCGCACCTGTGAGCGCGGTGAGGTCGTCGCCAAGCGCACCACACCGCCGAAGCCCTACACCGACGGCACGCTCATCGCCGCCATGACTGGCGTGCATAGGCTGGTGACGGATCCAAAGCTCAAGGCGCGACTGAAGGAGACGTCAGGGCTGGGCACCGAGGCGACGCGGGCCTCGATGATCGAGGTGCTGATCACGCGCGAGTACGCCGAGCGCCGCAAGAAGGAAATCCACCCGACCGACCGAGGTGTGCAGCTGATCGACATGCTGCGCAAGGTCGCGCCTGATCTGGCCGACCCAGGCTACACCGCATTGCAGGAGGACGCGCTGGCGGACATCGCCGCAGGGCGTGCAGCGCTGGCTGCGTTCATGCAGGTCCAGGTGGATGCAACGCGGGAGTTTTCGCGGGCGCTGTTGGAGGGCAAGCTGACGGACGGCCAGATGGTCATGCATGCCTGTCCTGCATGCGGCGGCAGTCGCTGCGCCCAACTCAAAAGCAAGGCCGGGAACGTCTATCACCGCTGCATGGACTGCCAAGCCGCATTCGGCGATGACGGCGGCAAGCCGGGCAAGCGTTTCGAGGACAGACCGGCAGGCGAGACTGCGCAAAAAACATCGAGCGCTGCAGGCGCCGGCCCGAAGTGCCCGACCTGCAAGGGCCCGACAGCAAGGATGAAGGCAAGCTTGGCACGAAGTGGGGGGCGATGAGATGAGCAACGGCGATGTGAGTAACGGGGATTCTGGGCGCAACGATTCTGGGATCAAAGAGCTTGAGGATTCCGGATGGTTTCTCGGCACGCTTGCTGCCGTTGCCGTCATTGCGTCCGCTGCGTTGATGGCAAGCGTCTGGTTCGGCCTGCTTGGTGGAGCCGCGAAATGACGCCGGTTGCCATGCTTCAGCAATGCGCACCCCAGATTGCGCCCGTGACGCTGGCGGCGATTGTGCAGCAGGAAAGCGGGGGCGATCCGCTGGCCGTGCACGACAACACCGGCGGAAAGAGCTATCGGCCTGCGAGCGTGGCGGAAGCTGCGCGCATCGCACGCGAGCTGATCGCGCGAGGACACTCGGTGGACATCGGACTGGCGCAGATCAACAGCAGGAACCTGCCCCGGCTGGGGCTGGGCGTCGATCAGGTTCTCGACCCCTGCGCGAATCTGCGCGCCGCGCAGACGGTTCTGATGGAGGGATGGATGCGTTCGGGCGATCTACGCGCCACCTTGTCAGCGTACAACACCGGCCAGCTCCACAGCCCTGTGGGAATGGCTTATGGGGAGAAGGTGTTCGGGAAAGCTGGCGTTTTCGTGCCAGCCATTCCGGGCGGCAAGCTGGCGCAGTGGGCAAGCAGTGATCCGGCAAACATAGGCGCGCTGCCGCCTGTTCGCCCCGTCATCACCTGGACGCCGCAGGCAAGCCCGCTGGCGCCCCAGGGCGGCGGGCTGGCTGTGAAGTGGTGATCAGCGGCGATCAAATCGGGTTGAGCTTGTTGAGTTGCCGGACGCCGAGAATTGATTTTATTTCGCCCAGCAGGCCAAGTTTTTCGAACCTCTTGATAATCGCCTTACTGCGATCCGACTTGATATTCCGAACTTCTCGCGGACAGACGCCGAGAGATTCTGTCAGATCGCTGTTTGCGTCGCCAAAAATGGCCCAGTCGGCATCGGTAATTCCGACTGCCCTGAAAATCTCTTTGATGCGGCTTCGCGTTTCTTGATCGCGTTCCTCATGCTCCGCATCTTCCGTACATCCAGACGCATTGTCGGTGCGCGCGTCTTCGTCGCTAGCTTCGTCAGCAAAAATTTCGGTCGTTTTTACAGCGTAGCATCGCTGTATCATTCCAAATTTTGAGTATTCTGCGATCCGGTGGAAAAGGGTCACCTGATCCATACACAACTCTTCCTCGCTAAAGCCACGCTTTTTGATGTATCCCCAGGCGTGGCAAACAACTTCCTGCGCACGGTCTTCAACATAATCAAGCGGCCCGCCAGAATTGAATGCTGGCTCGCTGCGCCAACGGCGCGCGGCCCGCATGGCTTCCTGGTAAATCGACTCGGCACCCCAGGTTTGCAGCGGGGTAAGTGAGAGTTCATTTTTCATTTTCATTCCTTTTGTCTTTGGTGTTGGTGGTTTCAGATCTCGATCTGAAGCTGCGATTCGAGAGCCAGTTTCCGCTGCCGTTTTAGCGGCACGTCGGGCAGCACCACAGAAATCGTGCGCGCAGCCCAAACTCCGAGCAGCACAACAAAACCGATAAACTGCCGCGCCAGATCGCCGCCACGCGATTTGATTTTCTGGGCCATTTTTTCCAGCGCCAGTTTCGCGTGTCGAGCAACAACCAGGCCGCTGCGCGCCGCGGTTTTTTGTTTGCGCGACAGCAGGAATGCTAGCCTGCGGCCCGCGCGGCCCAGGGGCCAGGTTTTCAAAAATGCACTTGGCGAATTGCAGAAATCGCGCCATGTAAAGCCCGGCTTTCTGTCAGGCAAGCCATGGATGATGCGCATCACCCGGATTTCCGTTTTTGTCATTATTTCTGCGTCCATTGTGGTTCCTCCTAAACTGCAGTGACCACAATTTTTTCAGCGCGCACCAGTAATGTCGAATATCAACTTATAATCATCGAATAATCAACATCGTCGTTTGTTTGCCGCCGTTTTCCATATCTGTGTGTGTGATACAGGAGCAGGAATATGGCAGACGAACAACAATCAGCGGCACGCGCACGGCAAACCGAGGCCCTGCGACGGGCGATGGGCAGTGAAATCCTCGATCCTCTGGGTGATCCCCGTGTGGTCGAAATCATGCTCAACCCAGATGGCACGCTCTGGGTGGATCGCCTGGGCGAGGGCATGCGGCAGACCGGCCGCATCGACGCTGTGCGGGCGCTGACCATCGTCAACACCGTGGCGGCCATGCTCGATACCGTGGTGACGTCCCAGCAACCCATCCTCGAATGCGAGCTACCGCTGGACGGCAGCCGGTTCGAGGCGCTGATTCCTCCCTTGGTCGAGCGCGCGAGCTTTGCCTTGCGCAAAAAAGCCACTCTGGTCTTTACCCTAGATGACTATGTCGTCAAGGGCATCATGACGCGCGCCCAGCGCCAAGCGCTCGAAGAGGCGGTCGCTGGCCGGCTGAATGTTTTGGTCAGCGGCGGCACCGGCACAGGCAAGACCACCTTGGCCAACGCCATCCTCGACGCCGTGGCCCGGCTTGACGGGGAACACCGCATTGTGGTGATCGAAGACACGCGCGAGCTGCAGGTCAATGCTGAAAACGTCGTGTTCCTGCGCACCAGCGACAATACCGACATGACCCGACTGCTGCGCGCCACCATGCGGCTGCGGCCAGACCGTATCGTTGTGGGCGAGGTGCGTGACGGTAGCGCCCTGGCCTTGCTCAAAGCCTGGAACACCGGGCATCCAGGCGGCGTCGGCACGGTGCATGCGAATGACGCCAGCGCTGCGCTGATCCGCATCGGCCAGCTCATTCAAGAAGCTGGCGTGCCGCCCAACCCCGAACTCATCGCCGAAGCGGTGAATGTGGTCGTCTCGATCAAGCGCACCGCCGATGGTCGCCGGGTCGAAGAAGTGGCCGCCGTGCGCGGCTGGTCGTCCAGCGGCGGGTTCCACGTCGAGCGGCTGGCTTGAAGGGGCCGCCTGCTGCAAAATGCACCTATGGACAGCAAACTCGATCTTGCCGTCGGGCATTTGAACGCGGCGACCGGCCCGGTGGTTCGCCCGGCTGATCTTGCGCTTGCGCTGCGCGAAGGCACCGTTGCGCATATCGTTGCCGGACAGAAGACCCGCATCGTTCGGGGACTGCTGCACAGCCTTTTTACGGAAATCGACCCTGCGCTCATCCTGAGCTGCGCCCGCGAAGCGAAGACCGACTGGCGACACGCCCATCAGCTTTACGCCGAAACCCTGGCGGACGGCATGCCGCGTGTCAAGGCGTGGGAGCAACTGGTTGCCGATCGGACATGACCACGCGCGACGACGTGTCTCAGTTCAAGGCCAGCGGCCCGTGGCGCGAACTCGCCCGTGCTGCTGCCGAGATGGTGGCCGATGCGGAGCAACGCGCTGGGTCCAAGATGGACCCCAAGCTGGGTGGTGGAACGCGGCTCATGCTGGCCTTCGAACACCGGATCAGCGATGACATTGACCTGTTTATCCGTGATCCACAGTGGATCGGGTATCTCACTCCCCGGCTGAACGATCGCTTTGAGTCCGTCATGACGGGATATGAAGAGTCCGCCACAGCGCTGAAACTTCGACTCCCTGCCGGGGAAATCGACTTCATCGTGAGCATGTCGCTGCTTGGCTTGCCCGATGAGCATGCGTCCGATGTCGAGGTGCCTTTCGCACTTGAGCCGGTGGATGAAGTCCTCGCAAAGAAATTGTTCTATCGCGGATGGGCATTGACGCCCCGCGACCTGTTTGACTGGCGCGCGGTCGTCGCGCACAGCGCGGCTGGGCACGTCGCGAAGTCCATGCAGGTTTTTTTGCCTGGCGACCGGCTCGATGCGATTCGAGAGTCCTTGCATGCCATGACCACATCACGGGCGGCGCAAGCGGCATGGGATGCGATCCGCGCTCCCGACAAGCCAGCGTTCGATGCATCCATCAAGTGGGCGTTGGAACAGGCCGACCGCTACACACGCTCAGCAGGCCGCAGCGCCGGGCTGTCGGCAATACACCGACAAAATCCGGACATCGACCTCGGTCGTTGAGCATCCCCCGCCCGCCCTTTTCTTTGCCCCTGCCTTTGCCTGGGCGCCGCGCGCAGCGCGGGTGCTGTTTGTGTTGCCGCCCACGCGCATATCCCCATAAGCACACATGGGGACTTTCATGGCAACCAACATCACTCAAAAAACCAAACGCGCGCCGCGCGAACTCTTTTTTCATTTCCGCTGCACGCGCGCGGAAATCGACGTCATCAACGCCCATGCCGCGCAAGCCGGCATGCGGCCCGGCGTCTTTGTGCGCGACCTCGCTCTGTCTGGCGGCAAGCTGCGCATTGCTTCCCGCGTCGATGAAAGCGCGGTGTTTGAGTTACGCCGCCTGGGCGCGATGCTCAAGGGCCAGTACCCAAAAGAGTCCAACTGGACGAATGAGGAAAAGCGACACTACTGGTCGGCCATGCAAGCCGTGCTGGAGCACGCCGACAGGCTCGCGGGCGGCAAGAATGAAGGCGACGAGCACGAGGCTGCCTGAATGCTCGCCAAAGTCATCAAGCTGCACAACGAGCGCGGCGGGCGGGTCTCCGCGCACCACGGCGTGCAATACATCTTCCGCGAGGGCGGCGAAGAGCACGCGCTGGATCGCAACGTCACCGGTGGCAGCTTCAACCTGGAGATGGGCGACCTCGATCTGACCGACCCGCTGGATCGCGCTCTGGCCATCCGCATGATGGACTACACCGCCGAGGCGGGCCGCTTGCGCAATCGGTTCACCAGCAACCCTTTCTATCACTACGCCATTTCCTGGCGCGAGGGCGAGCACCCCACGCCGGAGCAGTGCCGTGAAGCTGCAGCGCACACGCTCAAGGCGCTTGGACTGTCTGAAAATCAAGCGGTCTGGGGCTTGCACACCGACCGCGACCATCATTGGCATATCCACATCCTAGCCAACCGCGTTCACCCGGAAAAACTCCATTTGTCCGGTCCGCCAAAGCTGGATTTTCTGGTGCTGGACAAGTGCATGCGCGAACTTGAGCTTGCGCAGGGATGGGCGCATGACAAGGGGCCGTATGTCGTCATCGACGGCGAAGTTCAGCGCCTGAGCAAAGCCCAGCGCGAACAACTGGGCCTGCGCAAGACCGATCGGGCGCCGACGCCGGGTGCGCGTGCTGCGGAAGTCCACAGCGGCGTTCCCAGCCTGTCGGACTGGCTGAGCAAACGCGCCAAGGATGAACTGCTCGCCGCGCGGTCGTGGCAGGAACTACATCAAACGCTGGCCGAGCGCGGCTGCACCTTGCGGCAGAGCGGTGGCGGCTTGGTCATCGACACCAACCTGCCCGATGGTCGCGCCACCAGCACCAAGGCCAGCGGCGTGCATTACTCCTTGAGCCTGGGCCGGCTGGAGAAAAAGTTTGGTTCACCCTTCGTCGCTCCTGATGTTTCTGCCGCTCGCGTGCAGCCCGCCAAAACCTATGCCCGCTTTGTCGATGGCGTGCGCGCCGGGACTGAACCGGGTTTGCAGGAAATCCCCGGACGCACGGGGTCAACCCCGGAACGGCAGGCGAAGCGCGAGGCGCGCGCCTTGGCACGCAAGGAACTGGCGGACACATTCAAGCGTGAGCAGGCGACGCAGAAGCAGGCCCGTGGCACGCTGGTTTCCAGCCTGCGCGCGCATCACCAGGCCGAGCGCGCCACGCTCCGGCAAGAACTCAAGGCCATCAAGCCGGTGCGCATTGCAGAACTCACCGCCAAGCATGGCAGCAAGCAAATCGCGCAGGGGCTGTGGGCTGCCGAAGCGGTCATTCGGCGACAGGAACTGCAAAAGCGGCAGAAAGCCGAACGTACATCTCTGACTAAGGATGCGCCGAGCGTGGGTTGGGTGGACTGGCTTGAGCGCCAAGCCATGGCGGACGATGAAGCAGCCGCATCGGCGCTGCGCGGCATTCGCTACCGCGAGGGACAGCAAAAGAACAAAGGCAAGAATGGCTTCGAGGGCGAAGACCTTGACCCGTTAAAGCCGCGCGCTATGGCTGGCTCCATTGGCGGTGCTCCGCCAGACCCAACAGCGGGGGCAAGGAAAGCCTTTGCGCTCGAAGACGCCCGCATCCAGGTCGATCGCCGCCACCAGCGCATCGAATACCACGACCAAGCCGGGCGCGTGCGCATGACCGATTCCGGCCCGCGCGTCGATGTCCACATCGCGGATGCCGACACGATTGAGGCCGGACTGCGGTTGGCTGCTCAGAAGTTTGGTGGCGAGGTCTACATCACTGGCGACGCCGCATTCCGCGAGCAGGCTGCACGACAGGCCGCTCGCCTGGGTGTTGGCGTCAAGGATGCCGACCTGCAACAGGTCGTTGAGCAGGAACGCGCGCAAATCGAAGTCGAGCGCAGTCCATCCCGCCCGCGTCGCCCCGTCCTACCCCGTGATCCGCCCCTGCGCTGAATCGCGCCGTGCCGCCCCTGCGCATATCCACTCAAGCAAGGCTTCCGCCGCGCCCCAACCAGTTACTTGATCACGAAAGGATCAGCCATGAAGTTTTCTACCATCCGCAACCTGCGCGCCGCCGTCGTGCGTCGCCTCACCCTCGCTGCCGCCGTGTTTGCGGCGACCACCATGGAAGCGTTCGCTTCCACCTCTGGGGGCCTGCCCTGGGATACGCCCATCCAGACCCTGCAGAACGATCTGACCGGCCCGGTTGCCACCGGCATCAGCGTCATTGCTTTCCTCGCTGCGGGCGCCGCCCTGGTATTCGGCGAAGAGCTGGGCGGGATCGCCAAGAAGGCCCTGTACGTCGTGCTGGGCGTGGCCATGATCGTCATGGGCAACAAGTTCCTGTCGGCGCTCGGCCTGTCCGGCGCGGTCATCTGAGGAGCAGCCGTGGACGATCAGAACATTTCCGCGCCGATCCACGGTTCGCTCAACCGTCCGCTGCTCATGCTGGGCGGTGAGCGCACCCTGGTTCTTGGTCTGATGACTCTCGCCGGGGTGTTCGTGTTTTCGCTGGCCAAGCTGTGGGCTGCGGGGCTCGGGATCGGCCTTTGGGTGCTCGGCACCTGGGCGCTGTCCCGCGCCGCAACGTTTGATCCACAGCTTTCCAAAACCGGACGCCGCTCTCTTGCATTCAAACGCTTTTACTCCGGTCGCGCCACGCCGTTTGGCAAGTCGCGCGAGTGGAAGTAACCCCCGGAAGTGACCCCGGAAGCAACCAACAAAGGAACACCCATGCTTGCCCTCAAAGAATTCCGTGACCGCGCCGCCGGATTGCCCGACTTGCTGCCCTGGGCGGCCCTGGTCGATGATGGCATTGTGCTGACCAAGGCTGGTGCGCTGCTTGCTGGCTGGTGGTACCAAGGCCCTGATCTGGATTCCGCCACCAAGGGCGAACTCGGCGCCATGGCCGCGCGCATCAACAACGCGCTGTTGCTCGACGACGGCTGGGTGGTCAACTGCGATGCGATCCGCCAGCAGGCTCCCGGTTATGCCAAGGCCGGGGCATTCCCCGACCGCACCACGCGGTTGATCGATGACATGCGCAAGGCTCGGCACGAAGGTCAGCATGCAGGATTCGAGAGCCGCTTTGCGCTCACCATTTCCTGGTTTCCCGATCCTGACGCTGCGGACAAAGCCGCGTCCATGTTTATTGACGGCGGTGAAAAAACCGGCGTTGCCGCGCGCAACCTGCAGCGCTTCAAGGACGGCATCCGCGAAGTCGAATCCCGCCTGTCCACGGTTGTCAAGATCAATCGGATGACCGATTCGGTCGATGAACATACTGGCGCGGTCACCAGCGAACTGCTGGGCTATCTGGACTCGTGCATCACGCTGCAAGCGCCGCGCCGGGTGCGCATGCCCGAAGTGCCGATGTACCTGGACGCGGTGATCGGCCAGCACGACTTCACGACTGGCTTTGAGCCCCGTCTGGACGGTCGGCCCATGATCTGCCTGGCCGTTGAAGGCTTCCCGGCTTTTTCTGCCCCTGGCATCCTCGATTTCCTGTCGCGCCTGCCGGTGGCCTATCGCTGGAGCAACCGCTTCATCTACTTGTCGCAAGCCCAGGCCGACAAGGTGCTCAACAGCTACCGCAGCAAGTGGGCGCAAAAGCGCAAGAGCATGATGAACCTGGTGCGCGAAGCCTCGGGTGGCGCGGCGACGCACTTGAACATGCACGCGGTCGAACAGACCGAAGATGCGGTGGCCGCCATCAGCGAAAACCAATCAGGCGCGGTGCGCTTCGGCTACTACACGAGCGTCATTCTGCTTGCGCATGACGACAGCACGACGCTGGACGAAATCGCCCGCGAAGTCAAGAAAATCATCGAGAACGCCGGCTTCGGCGCGCGCATCGAAACGGTGAATGCGGTTGAGGCTTATCTGGGCACGATGCCGGGCAACACGCACGCGAACGTGCGCCGTCCGCTGATCAACACCCTGAACCTGGCGCATCTGCTGCCGTTCACGGCGGTTTGGGCTGGGCCGGACAGCAATCCTTGCCCTTTCTATCCGCCTGCCAGCCCGCCGTTGCTGTACGCCAAGACCGATGGCGCGACTCCGTTTCGTCTGAGTCTGCACGCGGGCGATCTGGGGCATACCGTGATTCTGGGGCCGCCCGGCTCGGGCAAGTCCACCCTGCTGTCCACGCTGGTCGCACAGCAGTTTCGCTACAAAAAAGCGCAGGTGTTCGCCTTCGACAAAGGCTATTCCATGTTGCCCCTGTGTTGGGGCGCAGGCGGCCAGCATTACGACATCGGCGGCGAGCACGGCGATCTGGCCTTTTGTCCGCTGGGCCGCTGTGATGAACCCCACGAGCAGGCCTGGGTCGCAGAGTGGATCGAGCAACTATGCGAACTGCAGAGCGTGCGCGTCACGCCGGAGCATCGCCAGAAAATCTATCGCGCTGTTCAGCAACTCGGTCAATCCACCGACGCGATGAACCAGCGCACGATGACCAACTTCCTGATTCAGTTGCAGGATGCGGAACTGCGCGACGCGCTGAGCTATTACACGATCAGCGGCGCAGCCGGGCACTTGCTCGACGCCGAGACCGACGCGCTGGCGGAAGATCCGTTCCAGGTGTTCGAAATGGAACATCTGATGAACAAGGGCGACAAGGTGGTGCTGCCGGTGCTGGCCTACCTGTTTCACCGCATCCAGCAGCGCTTCAAGGGTCAGCCGACCTTGCTCGTGCTGGACGAAGCCTGGATCATGCTCGGACACCCGGCGTTCAAGGCCAAGATTCGGGAATGGCTCAAGGTGCTGCGCAAGGCCAACGTCGCGGTGGTGTTCGCCACGCAATCGCTGACCGATCTGACCAAATCGGGCATTGCCGATGTGATCTTCGAGTCCTGCCCGACTAAGATTTTTTTGCCCAACCCCGAGGCGATGACCGAGAACATCCGGCCCCTCTATGAGGGTGTCGGGCTGAATCATCGCCAGATCGAGATTCTGACGATGGCCACTCCGAAGCGTCAGTACTACGTCATTCACCCGGACGGTCGCCGGTTGTTCGAACTGGGGCTGTCCGCGCCCGAACTGGCTTTTGTAGGGGTGTCAGGCAAGGAAGACATCGCGCGCATTCGAGAACTGCGCGACACGTTGGGCGATGCCTGGCCTGCGCAGTGGCTGCGCGAGCGCGGGCAGTTTGATGCTGCCCAGACCTGGGAGGGGTACTGACCGGACGCTGCGCGCGGTGCAACTGCACCCGCCTACGGCGGCGCACAGACAGGGGCAAGGAAAGTGTGGCTTCATCAACCGACTCCGCCTCGTGCCGCCCCCTCGTATATCCAGGCATCAGCACTCAACACGCGAGTCCATCATGCGCAAACTCCTGATCCCCATTCTCTTTGCCCCTGCTTTTCTGTCTGCGTGCGCCAACCCCGGCGTGCCTGACGCATCCGCCCTGAACTACACCGTCCAGGGCTCGCAACAGGCGCAGGCCGTCCAGTTCGGCACGGTGATGGCGATTCAGCCCGTGCTGATCGCGCCGAACTCCACCGGCATCGGCACGCTGGGCGGTGCTGCTGCCGGGGGTTATCTCGGCTCGCGCATCGGCAACGGCCATGGCTCTACAGCCATGGCCATCATCGGCGCTGTCGCTGGCGGCATCGCCGGAAGCGCGGCAGAGGGCGCTGCAACCCGCGAACAGGGCCTGCAGATCACGATCCGGCTGGACAACGGGCAAGCTGTGGCGATCACGCAAGCTGCCGATGTGCATCTTGTCGCCGGGCAGCGTGTCGAGGTGATCGGCAATCTGTATGGCGGCAAGGCGCGTGTCGTGCCCGTGGGTTGATCGCTTTGCCGTGGTCACAGCATAACCAGACACAGCCCCAACAAGGGGCCAGAAAGGAATTTGCCGTGAATCTCAAAAAATTCACCCTCGCCGCCGCATTGGCGGCTTTGCCGTTGCTGGCGTCCGCGCAGACCTATCCAGCCCCGGCGCCCACGCCCGATCCGACTGCCCAGCAGAGCCTGGGCGCGTCTGCGAATCAAAACTCGACCAGCGCCTACAACGGCGGGATGTCTTACTACAACCAGCAGGCGTACCAGGCTGCGTCGAACACGGCGCAGGACATCTCGAATCAGGATGCGGCGAACGTCGGAAGCGACTACTACGGAGGGCGCGGCGGCGGCTACAGCGACGCCTGGCAGCAAGCCGCTGATCAGGCGCAATCGGTCGCCAACGACAACCAGGCACAAGCTGGCGCCCAGATTCCTGTGCAGCAGCAGGCGGCCACGTCTCAAAGCGCGTCATATAACGCCGAGGTGTCCGCTGCACCCGCCGTCGCACAGTCCAACAACTCCGCCGCGCAGTCCGCTGCGTCGTCCGGCGCCGCACAATCAACGGCCAGCATCACGCAGAGCACCGGCGTCCAGCAAGGTCAACCCACGGTGACGAATAACACGGGCGAATACCTGATCGCCGGGGCAGCAACGCAGGCCGCGATGAACGGCTTGACGACTACCGGCTTCACCGCGAACAAAGCCGCCTACCAGGACGCGCAAAACGCCGCGTCCTGCGGCAATCCGTGGTGTGCTGCGGGCTGGATGGCCGCCAATGCGGTTGAGCAGAACATTGCCAACGGCGCTTATGCCGCCAACGTCGCCGCAGCCCCGGTACTGGGCACGGCGCTGAACGTCGCAGCCGCCGCATCGGCGCTGAACAGCGCCAAGGGCACGCTGCAACAGATTCAGTCCATGACAGGCGTGCAGCAGGGTCAGGCGGCAGGATCGACGAATACCCAGCAGGCGCTCGCGCAAACGACCGCGCAGACCGGCGTGCAGCAAGGGCAATCGGCAACCGCGGCCAGTACGGACACGTCCTACACGTCCGCTGCCGACGCCCAGCAGAACGCCCTGGGTGCAGCGGCGCAGCAGAACCAGAACGCCGCCGTCATCGCAGCGCAGGCCGGTCTCGCTGGGTTGAGCGCCGAGTATTCGCGCAATGCCGCCAACCAGATTGCCAGCTACGACAACGCTCAGGCGCAGTCCACGGGCGACCCTACCTGGACGCAGGCCGCGGGCATCGCGCAGAACGAGGTTGACCAGCAGCAAGGCCTTTACGACTACCAACAGAACATCCAGAGCCAAGCGATTGCCACCGGAAACGCGACTGCAGCACAAGAGAACGCCCTGTCGCCCAGCATCGGCAGCACGCTCAACACCGCAGCGCAGAACGCCGCAGCGAATCAGTCCAGCACCACGCTGCAGAACATCGGCGCACAAACCGGCGTGCCGCAAGGCCAGTAACCCTCTCACCTCGCAGGAGAACCCTCATGACTCTGAAAAAATCCATCGTCGCCTTGGGCGCGATTGCCGCCCTCGCCAGCACGCCCGCTCACGCCACCGGCATGATCGCCGGGGCCACGTTTCCTGAACAGATCGTTCAGGAACTGACCGCCGTCGAGCAGTACGCCACCCAGGCGCAGCAACTGCAAGCGCAGTTCCAGATGGTCTACAACCAGGCGATGAACCTGAAAAATCTGCCGGATCAAATCTGGCCGAACATCGCCGGGCAGTTGCAGTCGCTTGTAACGCTTGTCGGACAAGCGCAGGGGTTGACCTACGCCTCGCAGAACACGGCTGCCGGGGTTCAGGCGCAGTACGGCGTGAACGGGCAAAGCTACCAAGCCAACCTGTCACAGTGGAACGGCAACCTGACCAGCCAGATCCAGCAGGCGCTCAATTCCTACGGATTGCAGGCGCAGGACTTCCAGACGCAGCAGCAGGCGCTACAGCAAATCCAGAACGCCAGCCAGTCGGCGACGGGGCGGATGCAGGTACTACAGGCGGGCAACCAGATTTCCGGGATGCTGGTCAACCAACTTCAGGGCCTGCAGCAAACGATCATGACCAACAGCCAAGTCGAGCTGAACGCCGTCGGCGCGAAAAACGCGCAAGACCTGCAAAAGAACCAGATCAACCAGAGCTTTCTGAACGGATCAACCGGTGCGGGCTTTTACTGATTTGCCGCCTTCGGTAACATCCAGAGTACAGACGGCCTTCGGGCGCGAGTGCGGGGCGACTCATAGAAACAGTCCCAATTCCCACACTTTCAAGCGCAAAGGAGCGCCCCATGAAACCGTCTGCACGTTTTTCCATTCCCGCGATGCTTATCGTTGCCGCCGCCCTGCTGTCGGGCTGCGGGCAACAAGCATCGTCCGTCACCGCACCTGGCGTTGGCCCGGTTGCTGGGGCGAAGATCAATGCCAGTGAAGGCCCGTTCGGCGGGCAAACCGTGGCCTGGTACGCCGCGCAACTGAACAGTCACGCCGTGGTCGGCGAAGCCGCCGATCCGGCATGGCAAGAAGCCCTGTGGTGCGGCGGCAAGGACGCCCAGGGCAATGCGGTTGCGAGTGCCGATGCCGTGACCAAGCGGCGCGGCACGGTGTCCTGCCAGAACCTTTACGCCGGAGTCGATCAGGCCCAAGGCCCCTATGCAGGGCGCGACCACGGCTGGTTCAAGGCGCACCCCAAAGAGCGCACCGCACAGGCTGCGTGGTGCCAGTCTTTGGGCAAAGAAACCCTTGGCGCAACCGGCACCTGCGCCGCAGTGCAGACCACGGGCGCGGGGTTCTACTGATCCCGCTTGAGGCCAAAGCAAGCAACAGGGGCAAGGAACCCGTGGCTTCCTTGCCCCTTGTTCTTTCCGGCGCGGTCGCATCGGTGCCGCTGTCTCGCATATCCACCTGACAACCCTCGCAACAACAGGTGACCCATGAAAATCAACCGCCCCCAGCGCTGGCTCCTGCCACTCCTGCTGCTCGCCCTCGCTGCCCCTGCCGCATACGCAGGCAATGGCGTCCTCGACCAGATTCAAACCGCGTTTCAGTCGGCATCGACGGGCTGGATGACCGCATCGCTCAATCTCGCCCGCCCGCTGTTTTTCGGGCTCGCGGGGCTGGAGTTTGCCTGGGCTGCGATCAACTACACGCTGCGCAAAAACGACCTCGGTGAACTGCTGACTTCGATAACGCTCAAGATTCTCGGCATCGCGTTTTTCGCCATGCTGTTGACCGAAGCGCCGACCTGGATTCCCCCCATCATCAACAGCTTCGTCCAGGCCGGGCAGACCGTCGGCGGCGGCGGGGCGACGTCCATTTCAAGCGCGGTCGGGCCGTCAGAAATTCTGGACGCTGGCATCAATACCGCGGCGAAAGTGATTTCCGTGGCGAATGGCATCAACGGGCAGCAAACGTCCAGCGGCATCAGCATTTTTCACCCCGGCGACTCTATCGCCGCGCTTGGACAAGGATTTCTGTCGGCAATCTTCATCGGCATGACAGGGCTGATGATCATTCTCGGCTTCCTCGCCATCGCGATCCAGCTGCTGATCACGACGATCGAGAGTTACATCGTGATCGGCGGCGGTGCGCTTATGCTGGGGTTCGCTGGAAGCCGCTGGACCTTGCCCTTCGCTGAAAAATACTTTGGCTACGCGGTCAGTGTCGGCATCAAGCTGTTCACGATTTACCTGGTTGCTGGGTTTGGCGGACAGCTTGCGAACATCATCATTCAACACTGGGCGGCCGTGCAGGCCGGTGCGCCGCCAAACAATGTCGTCGGCCCGGTGGACTTCCTGACCGCGGGAGCGACTGCGCTGGCCTATGGCGCGGTGGGCTATCTGGTGCCGGGCATTGCCGGGTCGATGATGAATGGCTCGCCCGCCATGAGCCTGTCGAACGCCGGGGCCGCTGCAGGCGGCATGGCTGTGGCTCCGATTGCGGCGGGCTTGGCTGGCGGCGCTGCGGGTATGAGAGGCGCAAGCGCGCTTGCAGGGCTGCTTCCAGACTCAAGATCGGGTGGAGCTAAAGGCGGCATTGGCGGTAGTGCGATGCTGGGCGGCGGTCCGGTCGGCGGGGTGTCTGGCACTTCGCGACTGGAATCCTTGGCGTCCGGTGCGGGCAAGGGCTTGCAGACAGCGGGGCAAGGGGTTAGCGCCGCGGGGTCTGCCGCTGGAACCGGCATCAAGGCTGCGTCCGGCGCTGCGAATGTCATCCCGGTTGCCGGGCAGGCCATTGCCGCGGTGGGTGCGGCGGTCGGAACCGGTGTCGAAGCGGCTGGCAAGGTCGCAGGCAAGGGGCTTGAGGCGACAGGCAAAGCTGTAGAGGGCGCTGGCAAGGTTGCAGGCAAAGCCGCAGAGGGCGCAGGCAAGGCTGTAGAGGGCGTGAAGTCCGGCGCGGAACTTGGCAAAGCCGATGCGCCAGCGACACAAGAAGCTGGGCTGTCTTCGGCGCGCACGACGGTTGGCTCAACGCCGGGTGGCAATGGCTTTGCTTCTACTCAGTCGCAAATCGGCGCAAGCGCCGATGCTTCGCCTGCGGCCAACGCTGCGGATGCTTCTGCCGCGCAGCGCCAATTCGAAAAAGACAACGCGCCGAAGCCAAAGGGCCGCAGCTTGGCGGACACGTTAAAGAGTGGGGCGCAGAGCCTGCAATACGAGGCAAACCGTCGCAAACCTGGGTTGTCACACGACGGGCAATCCGGCGGTGTGAGCATTCGGATGAACCACATCGACTGACGCTCGCCCTTCCCTTCCCGAGATTAGCCCGGCCAGCCGCGAGGTGCGCCGGGCTTTTTTATGCCGTGCCGCCCGCGCGCATATCCCCGTAGAAGCACTACTGGGGATTTTTTATGTCCGCATTCGAGCAGGCTGTATTGAACGATCTTGAGTTCAGAGGTTGGAGAATCGGCAAGCCGCACCAAGGCCGCGACGGCACGATGTACCGGGCTAACGACGGCGCGGGATCGTCCGATGCGCAAACGATCCTGATCAAAGACAGCATCGCGGTCGTCACCTCGCATCGCGGCGGAGTTGATCTCCCCGCTCCTTGGCGGGCTGGGCGAGAAGCAAAAGATGGGTCGCCCACGGCTTACATCACGGCGCGCGACCTTGGCATTGACCTGTCAACGATCCGCCATGCGCCATCACGCGCGTTGGTGCCGCCACCGGCGGTCGAGCCCGTTGACCCCACATGTGTTTCCGGTGTCCGCGCAGCATGGGATGCCAAAGTTTTCCCACGCGACGATCACCCGCAATTCGTGAAGGGCGGCGCGTGGGTACACCCTGGGGGGCTGCGTGAGTTTCCGCCTGGGCACCGGCATGCTGGCGATCTCATTGCCCCGTTGTTCCGTCCTGTCGCGCCAGGGTCGCTGTCCATCGAGCTTTGCGGCGCGCAGCAGCTTTTACGGGACACAACAGCGACCCCGGACAAGTACATCGTTTCGGGTTCGCGCACGGCTGGCGCGTTCGTGCCGCTGCCGCTTCGCCAGTCATTCTTCGAGGCTGGCGCGAAGATCGGCGCCGACTGGCTTCCGTCTGGCACGCGGATTGTCGTCACAGAGGGCGTTCGCACCGGGCAAGCGGTGCGCACGGCGACGGCGCAGTGGGCCGCGGCAGGGAGCAAAGAAACCGTGGTGCTGGCGGCGCTGTCCGCGCACAACCTGCCCGCTCTCGCGCGCTGGCTCAAGGCGTCGGGAGTGGCGGCATCGCACGAAGTGGTGATCGCCGCCGACAACGACCTTCGCAAGTCCGATTTCGTCGGAATCAAGAAGGCCGTCGAGGCGGCCGAAATTTGCGGCGGGAAAGTCGCGCTGGTGGACAGCAACAAGCCCGGCTTCGACGCGCACGACCTGCTCATAGAGCGCAAGCACGACCTGCGCGCAGGCATGGCCGCAGTGCGCGAATTTATTGATGCAGCGCGTTCGCCGGATCAGGTGCGGGCTGATCGAGTGGATGCGTTCGATCTGCTGCAGAAAAACAGGGGCGAGGAAATCGAGCATTACGCCGAACTTAACCGCTGATATGCCGTGTCCACGCTATATCCATACATCCCCATCTGGAGACTCTTTATGGACGACCACGACCCGAATTTCAATTTTGAGAGGCTCAAAGCGTTTAGCAATGCCAATTTCGACAACGGCATCCGCCGGGCGCTCGCAGGCCAAGAAACATCATTTTTGATTCCTGTCCTCGCGCCAGTTGGCGACACCCTGCAACTGGTTTCGATACATAAGTTGCGCCTGCATGGCGCCGACCGTGCCGAGTTCAGCGCACTGTATCCGGACAGTGGCGTAGAACAAAGCCTCCATCCTGCCGCATTTGCCGCCCCGTGGCGCTACGAGCAATTCCATCAACGGCTGGGCGCCGCCAACGGAATACTGCCCAAGCTCGAAGAGCTCAACAGAGCGATGCCAAAGGTGGTTATTACTGATAGTTCCCAGTCCGCACTGGCAATAAGCGCGAAAGGCGGCCGAAATGCGATCGCAGCCATGCGCCCGGAGAACTTTCGCGCGGTGGCCTCCGACATGCGCGCCGCTGGCTTTGACGTGGTGATCGTGCCCGACAACAACATTCTGTCGCGGGCGCTGGCGCGCAATGCGGCGCGTGAAACAGGCGCCTTGGTGGCGAACGTGCCATTCCAGCCTGGGCAAAACAACCTCATGTCAGCGCTGATCGACGCGACCGAACAAGCGAGGGACATCGATGTCCGTCGACTGATTCTTGAGCCGATTTCAAACGCCGCGCCGCCCCCAGCCATAGGGTTGTCTCACCCCGCCCGCGCAATTGCTGAAATTGGCCGCTGAACCAAGGAGCCCACGATGTTCAAGAACCCCGAGTTTGAAGCCGACTTCGGCAAGCAAAGCCCCGAGTTCACCCGGCAGGCGATGGCTGCCGCGATGCGCGGCGAGCCTGCGCAGTTCGCCGTACCGGTTTTCCGTGTCGTCGGCGAGACGCTGCGACTGGACGGCGCGCAGAAAGTCGAGGTCAACCCCGACAAAGCGGCGATCTACCCTGGTTCGCAGTTCGGCGCCGCGTCGTTTTCCATCATTCCTGTGACCGAAACCATGCGGTTCAAGATGATGGCGGGCGAGCCGATGACTGCAAAAGACGCGCCCGACCCGGTCGAGTTCGGCAACCAGGTCGTCGTCACGCATTCCGTGGCGTCCGCACTGGCGATTTACCACGCGACAGGGGAACGGGCGATTGTGCTTCCCTCGTTCACGCCGGACAACATGAAGTCGGTGGCCGAGTTCGCGAAGAACACGCTCAAGGCCAAGGACATTGTTGTGGTGCCCGACAACACCGTTGCATCCAAACGTGCAGCACACGAAGCCGCGCGGGCTGTGGATGGCAAGGTGGCGCAGATCGACTATGGCCCGGAGCAGAAAAACCTGCTGGGCGTGATGGCCGAGGCGCACAAGTGGGCAGACAAGCTGTTTCCGGCGCCAGAAACCGTGCTCGATGAAGTCCGGCGCGACAAGACCCTCCAGGATGCCGCAAAGCGCACCATCCGCGAACCCATCGCCAACGCCCAGAAGTGGGACAAGGTGCCGGTTCCTACGCTTGTCCAGGGCCGGCCCGTGTCCGTGCAGCGCCAACCCATGGCCGACATCGAGCGCTGATCCAGGCGAGGCGTTGCTGCAGCGTGCCGTGTCCACGCCATATCCAGTCATACAGACCCTATTTCGGAGAACTCCATGAGCGCACTCGATACCCTCGACTCCCTGATTTCCCAGGCCAAAGTTGCCGCCGAACCGCATCAACAACCAGAGGTCGAGGCGCAGCCCGCCCCGTCCGCATCTCTTGCCCCCGATGTTTCCGCAAACGCTGACCCGGAGCTTTCCGTTGAGCAGCAAAAGCGCATCGATCTGCTCCACGAATACGAGGAATTGACCGCGCCGCAGCGCACCGAGCGCAACACCGCCATCGACGCCTTCGACGCGGACTGGCGCGAGCGCTGGATGAAGCTGCAGGGCGAAGTCGAGGAAGCTCGCGCCAAGCGCTCGGAATCGCTGACTGCCGAGGGCGTGGATGCTCACCTGCACGACAGCCTGCTGGCCAAGGAAACCGCCGTGCTGGTCGAGGAATTTGAGGCCCGCAAGGATGCCGCCGCGCGCGAACTGGACAAGTCCATGCCGCGCCCGGCGCGCTGGGTCGATTTCCTGGGCGAAAAGGCGCAGGAAAACCCTGGTGATCCCGTGCTGGAGTCGCTTTTGGAAGAAGCGAAGAAGGCTCCTGATTCCGGCATTGAAGGCTTCGGTGGTGTGCCGCCCAAAGCGGTCACGTTGTCCGACCTGGTGAACAACATCGACAAGGACGGCCAGATTCACTACAAGCGCGGCCTGCGCACCGTGATCCATGACCGCGGCTCTCGCCTGGACGTGCAGCGCAACGATGACCGCGACATCGAGGCGGCGCTGAAGATTTCTGCGCAAAAGTTCGATCTGCAAAAGGGGTTGATGCTGACCGGCGATCTCGCCTTCAAGGTTAAAGCCGCGGAGATCGCGGGCAAGCTGGGCTACCCGCTGCAGAACAGTGAGCCCGAAGTGCTGATGGCCTGGAAAAAGGGCCGCGACACCAACCCGCAACTCAAGCGGGCAGTGATGCCCAGCGTCGAGCGCGGCATCACGGGTGACCTGGCGGTGGCCAAGCCGATTGCCGAGCGCACAGGCCCGGTGCAACTGCGCGCTGACCCGCTGACGGTCGAGCAGGCTGGCACGCTGGGTGTCACTGCGAACGGCGATGGCGTGGTGGTCATGCCTGCCGAGCGCGTGCTGGCCGCCGGTGCCGCGTTTCGCGAAACCCAGAACGTCGCGCTGCACATTCTGGCCGAAGCCGATCTGCGCAAACCCGATGGTGGCGTGGACATCGGCAAGCTCAAGGAACTCGCGCCCAACCTGACCCGCAACGGTTCCCTGACGGAACTGGCACGGGACGTGGTGATCGTGCGCGATGACCGCGTGATTCGCACCCGCGAATCGCTCGACAAGGAATTGGAGCCAGTGTTCAAGGTGGCTTACATGACTGCTGGTGAGCGCGTGCGCGAGAACGAGGAAGTGGCCGCAAGCATCGCCAAGGCACAGGAAGTCGAACGCAGCGCCGCGCAGACCCAGGCGCAGGAGGCCGACGAAAAGAGCCTTCTGGTGCGCAATGCGGACAAGGCGCTGGACAAAGAGATCGCGGAGAAAGCGGCCAAGCAGGAGGGCCGCGAAGAGAAGCAAGAGCGCGAGATCAAGTCCGAAGAAAAAGCCATCCCCGCACCTGCCGTCTTCCGCTCCGGGCGTACCGGGCGGGGCATGGACATGGGCCAGGGCATCGGGTTCTGACCGTGAGCCGCTTGAGCCAATCGGATCGCGAGGCCCTGGTGCGTGAAGCGCTGGGCCTCGACGACCGGCTTGTTTTTTGTCTGGCCGAATGGGTCGGTTGCGATCTGTCCGGCGTCGATTGGTCGATGGGCCTGCCGTGGCGCATCGAAAACCAGATCACCGGGCTACTGAAAGAAATCAACCAGGATTTGGAGAACCGTCATGAATGAATCAAGCACTGAAATTCTTGCGCGCGACGCGCAGCGCGTAGGCGCCGTCATCGATCACGATCTTGCCGCCATTGACGACGCGGATGCTGAGCAGGAGCGGGCGCTGATGGACGCGCTGGAGCTTGGCGTCGAAGACATCGGACTGGGGGTGTGAGATGAACACCGCAATCGAAGACCTCAGTCCCGACCTGCGCCTTGGCGTGCAGGCTTACAGCTTTCTTGTGGCCGACAAAGGCCCTGGCGCCTATTCGTTTTCCGACTTTGCCGACATCATCAACGCCCGCTATGACTCGCCCAACGCGCGCACCATCGCCGACGCCTTCCGCGCCGTGCCAGATGGCGCTTTGACGATCAACGCGAACCGCACGGTCTCGGTTGATCTGCCGGACCTGCGCAACATGGGCTTGCTGCAAGAAGCACTGGATGCTACGCCTGCGAGGCAGCAAGAAGCGCCCGCCTCTGGCGGCGCAAAGGCAAAGGCAGGGGCAAAGAAAGAGTTGCAAGACAAGGCCCCGCCGCGCGACTTCCGCCAGGAGTTCACCGACAAAGTGATTGCCGCCATCGACTCCAGCAACGCACTGCCGTGGGACAAGCCTTGGTACACGATGCAGGGACTGCCGCGCAACGCAGTGTCCGACAAACCCTACGCTGGCGGCAACCGCGTCGTGCTGGGCCTAGCGGCGATGGAAAAGGGCTACACCGACCCGCGCTGGATGACCGTCAAGCAGTCGAACGACTTGGGCGGACATGTCCGCAAGGGCGAAAAAGGCGTGATGATTGAGCGCTGGGACAACAAGCCGTTCTGGACGCGCAAGGATGTCGAACTCACGCTCGGCGGGCGCGTTGTCGCGGTCGACGCGAAGCGCGGGGTCGATGCTGAGGGCGTGCATCTGGTCGGCGGGCGCGTCGTGTCGCCAGGTCAGATCACGGTCACACACGAACAACGCACAGGGGCCGGGGTTATGTCCCGCGACTACACCTGGAAACAGGCCGAGCGCGATCTGAACTTACTGGTCGGGCGCAGCTACGTCGTGTTCAACGCGGAGCAATGCGAGGGCCTCAACCTGCCGCCACTCGCCCCCCGCCAGAACATCCCGGTCGTTGAGCGCGGCGAGCGGCTGATGGCCGCGATGCAGGAAGACGGTCTGCGCTTTGTGCACCAAGGGTCAAGTGCGTATTACTCCCCGGCAGGGGATTTGATCGCCCTCCCCCCACGCGATACGTTCAAGTCGGTTGAGGGCTATTACGGCACGGCGCTGCACGAAATGGGACACGCCACGGGCGCTGAGAAGCGGTTGAACCGTGAGGGCATTACCGGCAAGCATGCGTTCGGCTCCGAGGGGTACGCCAAGGAAGAACTGCGCGCCGAGCTTTTCTCGGCGTTCATGTCGGCGGAAACCGGCATCCCGCACGACGATGACCAGCACACCGCCTATCTGCAGTCCTGGGCCAAGGTGCTCAAGCAGGATAAGAACGAAATCTTCCGGGCCGCAGCCGAAGCGGGCAAGGCGGTGGACTACGTACTCGCCAAAGAGCAGGCCCTGCAGATCACGCAGGAACGGCAGGCTTCGGTAAATGTGGCGGAATTGGCGGCTGACTCAGTACAACAGCCCAAACCGGCGCAAGGCAAGCTCAAGACCATCGAGATCGACGCGCCCGCGCATTGGGGCAGCGCTCTGGTCAACCGCGATGAAAGCGGACTGGGCGAGAGCGAAGCCGCCTGCGTCAAGGACTGGGTCGGAAAGCAAGGCGTCGGCTGGCCGGTCTCCATGTCCGATCCTTTCATGGGGCGTCACGAAGGCTTGCTCACCGAGATGGCAACCTATTCCTTCCTGGTGCCAGAAAAAGACATCGGCCCGAGCGTGGACGGCGGGCTGAATCCAGAGGCAGGCAAACCCACGGGTAAACCGCCAACCCTGCATGAAGCCCTGGAAGCCAGCGGGTGGGAGCGCAAAAAGGGCGGCTCCTACGAAAAGACCTTCCTGCTGGACAAGAACCGAAACAAAGGCGGCGAGTTCACGCACGGCAAGGGAACCGTCGAGAAAATCCTGAACGTCAATACCCGGTCCAGTGGCTTTGTGATCGCACAGGGATGGGACGACATTCCCGTCCCCGTCAAGGACGGCTTGTCGCCGACGGAGCGCGTCGCTGAACTCGACCAGGCGGCCAAACAGCTTCTGATGGCTGAGCATGGAAAAAGTCTGGGCGTGACGGCCATTCGCGGCAAGGGTGAGCCCGAGGTTCAATCCGCACCCTCCGCGTCCGACAGGATGCAGGAGGCACTTCTGCGTGAAAATGAATTGCTGTCCAAGCAGCCTCACGAACTGACCTTTGCCGAGTTCGCCACCGTTGCCACGGCGCAGAAACTCGGCCCGAACCATGGGCGGGAGTGGGCCGTGTTCAACGGCAGCGCGCAGCGTGGTGAACTGATGGGCTATGCCGAGGGGCCGACCGCAGAGGATGCCCTGCGCATGATGCACAAAAACCGGGTCAATAACGCGCTGTACGACCACATGCTAGATGCGGTTCGCCCGCCAGGCATGGAACCCAAAAGCATGCCGCCTCAGCATGTGCTCGATGAATACCCCGATCTGAAAGAGAAGTTCGCGCCGGCCATCGAAGAGCATCGTCAGATCCTCGCCAAGGAAGACCGAAAGGCAGCGGAGTTGGGATTCAAGCCGGAGCAGCGCGACATCCCATCGCGCCCGTCCCGCCCTGCCCCGCGCGCGACCGTGGGGTTGGAACGCTGACGCGCAGTGCCGCCCTTTCTCATATCCGAGCAAGCGGGACTTCCGCTTGCTCTTCTTAAATAGATCATGAAAAAACTCTTCCTCGCATCTACCCTCGCCGCAGCTTTCATTGCCCCTGCTTTTGCGGGTGGCTTGAGCGTGACCGGCGGCATCGCGACATCAAGCATCCGAGCCGGTGGCGTTTCAGCCTCGGTTCCGCAGGCTGCTCTGGGTGTTTCCGATCAAGCTGGCCCGGTCGCCTTCGGCGGCAATCTGGCCGACGGCCACGGCGAAGGTGTCTATGCCCGACAGTTCTCCGTGTTTGCGGGCATGCCAGTGACTGTCAGCAAGTCTGCTGCCGTGACCCCGTATGCCGAAATCGGCTACGACAAGATCAACGCCTACACCGCCAAGCACGTTGCTGTTGGCGTCAAGGCTGCGGTCGATGCAGACCCGGTTGAACTGTTCGGCGGCGCGAAGGTTGGACGCTCGTTCGGGGTGTCCGGCGTGCCCGGCGCTGAAAACGGCACTTACCTGGGCGCAAACGCGGGCGTGGGCTTTGCGGCTGGCTCTGGCATGGTGCAGGTCGGCTACGACTACACCCGCTTGCCCGTGTCCGCTGGCCTGAACATCGACGTCAGCCGCTTCAGCGTCGGCTACGCGATGACGTTCTAAACCCCGCACTTTGTCGCGCAGCACAAGCCCGGCCACAGGGATGCGCGCCGGGCTTTTTTGTTGCCGGTCTCGCGCATATCAAGGTATCCAACCAACCCCAAGGGGCAAAGAAATGAGCACACACCAACCCGACCTGTACCACATCCCCCGCGCGCAGAAGGACATCACCCGCTTCGTGTGGACGGCCCTGGGCCTGTTCACCATGATCGTGCTGGTCTCGATGTGGGCCGCCACGGAATACGCCGCCTGGGCATTGCAGTGGAGTCCGATGCTGGGCAAACCCATGATCGCGCCCGCCGTGTATTTCCCGTTCGACATCCTGGTGTGGACGTGGAAATACAACTCGCTCGACTACGGCCTGGCGGTCATGAAAGTCTTTGAGCACGCGCACCTCATCATGGGTGTGGGCGGGCTTCTGTCGCTGCTGATGCCGGTGGCCCTGGCATTCCGGCGCACGCGCAAGGCTGCAGGCGAGAAGAACGATCTGCACGGTTCGGCGCACTGGGCCGAACCCGAAGAGGTCGAGGCCACCGGACTGCTGCCCGATGAAAAGAATGCAGGCGGGGTGTTTTTTGGCGATTACGACGACCAGTACCTGCGCCATGCTGGGCCTGAACACATCCTGGCGTTCGCGCCAACGCGCTCCGGCAAGGGCGTGGGCATCATCCTGCCCACGCTGCTGTCCTGGAAGCATTCGGTGCTGGTCAACGACATCAAGGGCGAATGCTGGCACTTCACATCCGGCTGGCGCAGCAAGGCGTTGGGTCAGCGCTGCATCAAGTTCGACCCGGCCAGCCCGGATTCGGCCCGCTTCAATCCGCTCATGGAAATCCGCATGGACGGCAATCTGATCAAGGACGTACAGAACATCGCCACCATGATTGTCGACCCTGACGGCAAGGGCCTGAACGACCACTGGGCCAAGACCGGCTTCGACCTGATGACGGGCATCGTGCTGTTCGTGCTGTTGTATGACCCAATCAAGGACAAGTCGCTTTCCACCGTGCAGGCCATTCTGTCCGACGGCGGGCCGATCCGCGAGCTTGCCGAGCAACTGGCCGACGCTGCCGCAGACCAAGAGGGCGGCGGGGGCAAGCGCATGGAAGGCTCTGCCGCCGTGATGACGGCGATTCGGGATACGGCGCATGCCATGCTCAACGACGGACTGGCCGATGAGTTCTCGGCGCACGGCTGGCGGGCCGCGGCGCAGGCCGCGCAGTCGTTCCTGAACAAAGCGGGCAATGAGGCGTCGGGCGTGCAGTCCACCGCGCTGTCGTTCCTGTCGCTCTACCGCGATCCGATCGTGGCCGAGAACACGCGGGTTTCGGATTTCACGCTGGAATCGCTGATGCAGCAGGCCACCAGCCTGTACCTGGTGGTCTCGCCATCGGACAAGGACCGTCTGAAGCCACTCCTGCGCCTGATCTTGAACCAGACCGTTCGGCGACTCACCGAGAGCATGGACTTTGATGAGGGTGGCGGCAAGTCGCGCTACCCGCACCGGCTGCTGCTGGCCATCGACGAGTTTCCGTCGCTGGGCAAGCTGGACGTGTTCCAGGAAGCGCTGGCGTTCATCGCGGGCTATGGCATGAAGGCATTGCTCATCGTTCAAGATTTGAGCCAGCTTTATGCGGCCTACACCAAGGACGAATCCATCATCAGCAACTGCCACATCCGCATCGCCTACGCGCCCAACAAGATTGAGACGGCGGAGCTGCTGAGCAAGATGGCGGGCACGGCCACGGTGGAGCATACGCAGCGGCAGTATTCGGGCAACCGCCTGGCTGTGGTGCTGCAGAACGTCAACACGAATGAGCAGATCGTGTCTCGCCCGCTACTGACAGCAGACGAATGCATGCGCCTGCCGCCCGAGGATGAACTGGTGTTCGTGGCCGGTCATGCGCCGATCTATGCAAAAAAGATCATCTATTACAAAGACCCCGAATTCGCCGCCCGCTGCGCCGTGCCGCCGCCAAAAGAGACAGGCAGGGGCAAGGATTGAGTTCTTGCCGCTTCGGTCAGCCCGGCCAGCCGCAAGGTTCGCCGGGCTTTTTCTATTCGTGCCGCCCCCGTGCATATCCCTATGCGTGGGGCGCCCGCTCCACGCTGACCGCGCGGGTCACACCGCGTCCATCTCTTGGAGATATGCATCATGATGAAAGAAAACGGCAAGCTTGAAAAACCCATCCTCATCGCCGGGGCCGGGCGGAACAAGCAGACTGGCGAGGAAGCTGACAGGGCGTCTGAAAAGGCGATCCAGTCGGCGATTGACGCCGCCCGCGGCAAGATCGAAAAAAACCTGATCTCCCCATCCGCCATCTGGCTGGCTGCGGACAAGGCGGAAGAACGGCTTGAAGCGCTCAAAATCCCCGCGGCTGACCGCCCCGGTGCTGTGGTTTACATCAAGCCTGAAGGGCCGACAGCAAAAGCCTATAAGTACTCGCAAAACACCCTGGAAGCTCAGATTGAGCGCAAGCGTGACGGCTGGGTGATGACCCACGTCGCCCGCACGATCGTCTGGCCACGGCAACCGGAAAAAGAGCATTTGCTTTTGACTCAAAAGCAGTACGACATCGCCAAGGCGCGCGCAGAGCGGCCTGAGAAGCTTGTACTCCACGTCCAGGAACCCAAGCAACCCAAACCGCAGCCGCAGCGCGCCCCTGATCAGGGTGTTGGCATCGGCGGGTAAGCCGACAGCCGCTTGAATCAGGCCCGGCCAGCCGCAAGGTTCGCCGGGCCATCTTTCGTGAGGCCAACATGAAGATCACCATTCGCCACGGGAACTGGCATCGTCTGCGCTGGCCTGCCGTCCTTGGCCTGATCGTCGCGTCAGCGATCGGTTCTGCCTGGGCGACCGGATGGCGGTTCAACACCACCCCCAGCGAGCCGCTGGGCTTATACCGCTTGGCGCCCGTGACGGCGCAGACTGTGATTCGTCGCGGCGACCTGATTTCATTTTGTCCCCCTGTGGCGCTCTATCCGTTCATGGTTCATGGCGCGTGCCCCAACGGCGGTGCGCCGTTTCTGAAAACCGTTGTCGGCGTGCCGGGCGATGTGGTGGACGTGTCATCGGCAGGGGTGTCGGTCAACGGGCATTTGCTGCCCCAGAGCCGAGTGATTGTTCGCCCCAAGGCTTGGCCAGGGCTGACGCTGCCCGCTGATTTCGGTGTACACCGGCTTGCGGATGGCGAGTATTGGACGTTTGGTTCTGGCGATCCGAAGGTGTCGTTCGACAGCCGGAATTGGGGGGTGGTGCAGCGGGATCGGGTGATTGCACGGTCGGCGGGCTGAGTTCGCTACGCTTGCGGTTGCACGATTGATTCGACACCGCCCATGCCTAGCCCTTCCGCCCTCGACATCCGCCGCCGCCTCACCGCCTTCGCCAAGGAATGGGCCAACGCCCAGCGAGAGGCTGCCGATGCCAAGACTTTCTGGCTACGCTTCTACGAGTGTTTTGGCATTCGCGCCGAGTCGGCCACCATCTACGAAAAAGCCGTGGACAAGCTCGGCGGCGCGCGCGGCTTCATCGACAGCTTCATCCCCGGCAAGCTCATCGTCGAACACAAGAGCCGGGGCAAAGATCTCGACAAAGCCTTTGACCAGGCCGCCGACTATTTTCTGGCCCTGCCCGAAGCCGAGCGCCCGCGCTTCATCATTACCTCCGACTTCGCCCGCATCCGCCTGTACGACCTGCGCGAAGGCCAGCATTGGGAAACGTCCCTCAAGAGTCTCCCGGGCAAGGCCAACTGGTTCAGCTTCCTGCTCGAAGACGAGGCCCCGCAGATCGTTGAAGAATCGCCCATCAACCGCAATGCCGCCTACGCCATTTCAAAGCTGCATGAAGGGCTGCTTGAAGCCGGTTTCAAAGGGCGCGATCTCGAAGTCTTCCTCACCCGGCTGCTGTTCTGCCTGTTCGCCGACGACACCGGCATCTTTGGCGATAACGGCCTGTTCCGCCGCCTGGTCGAGCGCACCCGCGCCGACGGCAAAGACCTCGGCGCCACGCTCTCCCAACTCTTCGACGTGCTCAACACCGCCGAAGCCGAGCGCCAGTCCACCCTCGACGACGACCTGCGCGCCTTCGCCTATGTCAACGGCAGCCTGTTCGCCGAGCGCACCCGCATTCCCGCCTTTGACGCTGCGCTGCGCACCCTGCTCATGCGCTGCATCGACCTCGACTGGTCGGGCATTTCCCCGGCCATCTTCGGCGCCATGTTCCAGGGCGTGCTCGAAGCGCACTCGCCGGACGAACGCCGCCAGGCCAGCCGCCGCGAACTCGGCGCGCACTACACCAGCGAGCGCAACATCCTGCGCGTGCTTAGGCCCCTGTGCATGGACGACCTGCGCGACGAACTCACCGCCGCCCGCCACAGCAAACCCCGGCTGCAAGCCCTGTACGACAAGCTGCCCACGCTGACCTTTTTCGACCCCGCCTGCGGCTGCGGCAACTTTCTGGTCATCGCCTACCGCGAACTGCGCCGCTTGGAGAACGAAGTCATCGAGCTGCTGTTCAGCAAAGGCGGGCAGACGCGCGGCCTGCTCGACGTCTCCACCCTGTCGCGCCTGCGCGTGAGCCAGTTCTACGGCATCGAGATTGACGAGTCCGCCGCGCACATCGCCCGCGTGGCGCTGTGGATCACCGACCACCAGATGAACCTCGAAGCCGCCGAGCGCTTCGGCACCACCCGGCCCACCGTGCCGCTGGTCGATAGCCCGCACATCCACCACGCCAACGCCCTGCGCACCGACTGGGCCGAGGTGCTTGAGCCCGAGCAGTGCCGCTATGTGCTGGGCAATCCGCCGTTTGTGGGCAAGAGCAACCAGAGCGACGAGCAGAAGGCCGACATGGCACCGGTGTTCGCCAAGGTCAAAGGTGCGGGCGTGCTCGATTTCGTCGCCGCCTGGTACGCCAAAGCCGCCGCCTACATTCAGCGCAACCCGGCAATCGACGTGGCCTTCGTCTCCACCAACTCCGTCACCCAGGGCGAGCAGGTGGCCGCGCTATGGCCCACGCTGTTGCAGGCCGGGGTGAAGATTCGCTTCGCCCACCGCACCTTTCAGTGGAGCAATGAAGGCAAGGGCATTGCCGCGGTGCATTGCGTCATCATTGGCTTCGGCCTGCGCGAGCCCGAGCGCTGCACCCTGTTCGATTACAGCGAAGACATCAAGAGCGACGGCCAGCGCATCGCGGCCAAGCGCATCAATCCGTATCTGGTGGATGCGCCGGATGTGGTGATGACCAGCCGCAGAACGCCGATACAGAACGTGCCGGAGATGGTTTACGGCAGCAAGCCGACGGACGGCGGGCATTTGCTGCTCTCACCGGAAGAACGTGCCGCGCTGTTGCAGAGCGAACCGCATGCGGCCAAGTGGATACGTCCGTTTCTCGGTGCGGACGAGTTCATCAACAAACTGCCGCGTTACTGCCTGTGGATGGTGGGCATTTCTCCGACAGATTTGCGCGCCATGCCCGAGGTTTATCGCCGGGTGCAGGCGGTCAAAGCGATGCGACTCAAAAGCACCAAGCTGCCTACGCAGGAAAGCGCTGCCACGCCATATCTGTTTCAAGAGATCCGCCAACCTGACGAAGGGCGCCTGATTATTGTGCCCTGTCACTCATCTGAAACAAGGGAATACATACCGCTTGGTTATGCGGATGTATCGACGATCATCGGCAACGCCAACCTGATGATCCCCGACGCCACGCCCTACCACTTCGCCCTCCTCAACAGCACGTTGCACAACGCCTGGCTGCGCGCCGTGGGCGGCAGGCTCGAAAGCCGCTATCGCTATTCCGCCAGCATCGTTTACAACAACTTCCCCTGGCCCGAGCCGACCGAGGCGCAGCGCGCCGCCATCGAGGCCGCGGGCCACGCCATACTCGACGCCCGCGCCCGCTATCCAGACGCCACCCTGGCCGACCTCTACGACCCGCTGACCATGCCCGCCGAACTGCGCAAAGCCCACCAGGCCAACGACCGCGCCGTGGACGCCGCCTATGGCTACAAAGGCGACCGCGCCGACGCCCCGCGCGTGGCGTTTTTGTTCAGCCTGTATCAGCGGCTGACGAGTCTGCTGCCGCCCCTGAAAAAGCGGGATCGGCGCGAGGCGCCGATATGACCCGCTCCGAACTGATCGACAGCCTGCTGGAAAACCACCCTCACCTTGTGCGCAAAGATGCCGAAGAGGCTGTAGAAGTCATTTTGAGCGTCATCATGCGGGCGGTGGCCGAGGGAAAGCGGGTGGAAATTCGAAACTTCGGCGTTTTCAGCGCTTCGCTGCGCAAGGCTCATCTAGCGCGCAATCCGAGGACGGGCGAGCCTATGCAGAAGGCAGCGACCCGGTTTCCAAAATTCAAACCGGGCAAGCCATTGCAGGGGCTGGAGCCGTCCGCGTCGTCGGACAAGTAAAAAAAGAGCGGCCTCAGCCGCCCTTCCCTGCGATGCTCTGCTCTCAACTCCCCGAGTACGGCGGCAGAATCATCGTCCGGTTGACCAGCACATTGAACGTGTAGCCAGGCCGGATGTTGAGCGTCGGCTGAATGTTCAGGTTCTTGTTGAGCAGGTTCGTCCCGACGGTATCGATCTGCTGCGACAAGGCTCCTGCAGCCTGCTGGCTGGCACTTGGCGTGGTCAGTGCGCTGCCGGTCTGCGGTTGGCTCAACTGCGCCCCCACCCCCAGCATGCTCATCAGAATGGCGCTGCCGAAGATGCGCGCGTAGTGGTTGTCCACCTGATCGGACAAGCCGCTTTCGCCCTGCCCGTCCGCGCCGATCATGCCCTTGAGGTCGATCATCGATCCGTTGGGGAAAATCAGCCGGTTCCAGGCCACCAGCACGCGGCTCTGGCCATAGGCCACGTCGCTGCTATACGAGCCGATAACTTTGGTGCCTTGCGGAATCAGGACAACGCTCGGGTTCAGGCTGTCGTACACGGTCTGCCGCACCATGCCGGTGATCGTCCCCGGCAAGTCGCTATCAATGCCGGTTTGCAACACGGCAGGAATGACCGAGCCGGCAAATAGTTCATGGTTGGACGCCTTGGGCTGCACAGCGGCTTGCAGATAGCCGTTGCCGTCCTTGTTCTGCTGCACGTCCAGGAAACCTTGATTGCTGGACTGCGCACCAGCGCCGCCCATCCCGCTCGCCCCATTCATCCCACTCAGCGCAGCCATCAATTTGCGCACATTGGGATCGTTCGCGGCCTGCGGGTTTTGCGCCATGGCTTGCGACAGTTGATGCTGCAACGCCAGCAAGTCTTGCGGACTGGCCTGGTTCGTCCCGGCAGTCTGCATCAAGCCCTTTCCGCCGACGCCGGTCTCCGCCAGGTTGGCGCTTTGGTCCGCCAGCACAAGCCCTTCCAGGCGCTTGTAATGCTGGTCAACCAGCCACTGGTGATATTTCTGCGCGGGCGTCAAAGCCGTCGGTTGACCCGGTTGCAGCGTGGCGCCCTGCGGATGTGCCAGTGCAGCCCCTGCACCGCTGGCTGTAGGCGCGGGAGCGGATGCGGCGGTCGCCTGTGTGACAGCGCCGCGCACGGTGAACGCGCTCGTTTGCGCCGCGCTCGGTGCGGGCGGCGTACTCATGCCGACCTGATCCGTGCTGCTGGCTGACAAGGCTTCGGAAGGAGCGGACTTGTTGCCCGATGTGGCGATGCCGATCAGGATCAACGCGCTGAGCACGGTCAACCCACCGAACATCAGCGTCTTGCTTTTCTTGGACAGGCGCTTGCCTTGCTTCGGGTCGGCCTTGAGCTTCATGCCCTTGCCCTTTCCGTCGCCTTTGCCCCCATCTTTTCCGCCCTTGGTCTTTCCCGGCCCGATCACGTCAGCGATCGGGGGAAGTTCTGCGGCGGGCGCGGTGGGGACGGGCAGCGCTGCCCCTTCAATTGCGCCTGCGGGTTGGTTGTCGTCATTCATGTTTCTTGCCTCTGTGTTGGGGGCTCGCTGCCGCAGATGGATCAGCGCGCCCAGCCGAAGAAGCCGGCGCTGCTTTGCCCGCCGTGCTGGCACACCACGGTGTGCGCGTTCTTTCCGACACCCAGCGTCAGGTTGAATTTGCTCGGCAGGCCGTCAAGAACGTAGTAGCCATGCACCAGGCGACTGTTCATCAGTTCGGTGTTGCCATTGCTGGTGTTGAACACAGCGGGCGCATCGGTGAATTTCATCGACTGCGGCATCTGCAGGTAGGTGTGGCCGCCACCGGCAAACACGCGCACCGGCAGCATGTTCGTATCGTCATTGCCGTTATCCGCGGTGCAGGTGAAATCAAAGTCCAGCTTGGCCGGGTCGATGTTGCCCAGCGGGGCAACCACGGCCTGCTTCTTGGCTTCGGCTTTGGCTTGTTCGGCGGCGCGTGCTTGTGCGGCCTGCTGCTGCATGTTGATGACCAGTTGCTGCGGGTCGTAGTAGCCGACCAGTGGCACATAGTCGTGCGCATCACTTTTCAGGGTCATGTAGTAGACCCGTCCGGCATCGGTGGTCACGACCAGATTGGTGACCAGCCCGGCTTGCGTCGGCTTGACGATCACAATGGGTCGCTCCCCGGCATTCGTGGGTTGCACCAGCCAGCGCACCGAGTCGCCGATGCTCAGGCTGGTGATGTGCTCGCCGGTCAGCAGGTTGATGACGCAGACATGCAGCGGGGCGCAGGTGATGGTGGGGCGACTTTGGCCGTAGGCGTACATCACTTGCCCGTTCGTACCGATGATGTCATTGGCGACGCCGGTTTGCAGCCATTGCTGTGCGGCGGCGTCGGTCGCCCGGTACGACAGCGGCACGGGCGGGGTCTGGTTCACCAGTTCATGACTGGTGCGCCCGTTGTCGGGCGTGCCGACCGGGATCGCCCGGTGGACGACGCGAAAACGCTGGAGTTCATGGCTGACGCGCCCGTTGTCAGGCGCCGACCCGCCAGCAAAGGCAGGGGCAAAGAAAGAGGCCGACAGGGCGACGGCAAGAAGAGTGCGTTTCATGGGGGTTTCTCCGGGGGATGGAATCGGGGTGGATCAGGACACGCTCTGCGTCCAGTTCAGGGACTGAATGAAAATGCCCAGCGGGTTGTCGAGCATGACTTGCGGCTTGTCGGCCAGCTTGGCGTCCACGCCGACGGTGATCTGCGCTTTCCAGTGCGTCGTCGTGCTGTTCTGCCCGGGGATGGCTTTGACTTCCGTCCAGTTCACCTGGTAGGTGTTGGCGCCCGTCGGCAACACGCTGTTGACCTGCGGGTTGACGGTGTAGGCCGCACCGAACGGGCTGTTGGCCTTGAACCAGTCGCTGACCGTGCTGGCGGCATTGCTGGACAGCATGGCGTAGCTGCGGTTGAGCAGCGTTTGCTGCGCGGTCTGGTCGGGCAACACCATGCGGGTGTTGACGATCCAGTTGGCAAGTTGCGCTTCGATGATGCGCTGAGTCACGCCAGAGCCGTTGCTGGGTTGGGCCACTGCAATCGGGCTGCCCATCTTGTCGATGGCAACGACAAAGGGCTTGATCTTGCTCTGCGCGCCGATGTAGGCCACACCCGCTACGGCGACGGACGCCACGGCAAGTGCGGCAATGGCGGCGATGCGCCAGGACTTGGCGCGGGCGATCTGGTCGCCGTAGCGCTCGTCCCACTCGCGGCGGGCATTGAGGTAAGGGTTGGCTTGAGCCATGTCGGGTTCTCCTTCAAGGATGGGAACTGCTTGAGTGGATATACGCAGGGGCGGCACGGCGTGAGGACGCGGGGCGGATTCCCCAGGCGCGCTGCAGATCGAGGCCGACAGTCCAGCCGAGTTCTGATGAGCGGCGAAGGCTGCGCACAAAGTGATGCACGGCCTTGTTTTGTGGCGGCGGCACTTTCGTGCGCGCGGTGATGGGCGGGCTGCTGCTGGACATTTCGGCATCTCCGAATGTGTTGGGATGCTGGGATATACGCAGGGGCGGCAGATCGGTGATCAGAACGTCAGCGCGTAGCCGATGCGGTACTCGGCAGTCCGGATGTGCAGACCACTGTCCTGGCTGATCGGCAAATTCATCAGTCGCGCGCCGACGGTCAGCGCGCCAGGGCCAAAGCGCAGGGAGGCGCCGATGTCGGCTGCGGTGTAGAGCCCGCCGATGGTCGGGCGCTGCGTGTATTGGGTCGCGAAGTTGCGGCCAAACTCGAACGCAGCATGTAGCGAGACATCCGAGGTCGGCGCGTACAGATAGCCGATGCGCGCGCCGGCGTAGCCGCTCGCCATGCGCCAGCCGGGGCCGTCATGGAAGTAACTGCCGCTGTAGTCAATGCGGGTGTAACCCGTCACCAGGCCGGGCTGAATGGTTCCGATTGCCAGTGGCAAATTTCCGTTGATGGCAACGTGGGCGTCCGTGTCGCTCGCCGCTTCGCGTTTGCCGTGGGTGACGCTGGCGGTGACGTCGTACCCGTCAGGTAGCTCTGCTTGAGCGGCCAGGTGCAGCGCGGGCACGCTCGACGACAAACCGTTTCCGGTGTTCAGGCTGACGTTGGCGTAGCCCACGGTCAGTGTGGCGGCGTGGGCGGTGGCGAGACTGGCCGCGAGCAGGGTTGCGGCAGCGTAGATTGCGGTGGGTGTGCGCATGACGGCATGTCCAGGAATGGGAGATACCGGGATATGCGCGGGGGCGGCACTTTGCTTTCTTGCCCCCTGGTCTTATCTCGCACGCAACGCGGGTACGTTTGCCGATTGATTTGGCGTTCAAGGCGCAGCCGAGAACGCTGCCTTTCGGGTCTCGGGCGGAGCCTGAGCAGGTGGGGACGGGGCACAAACGCAGAAACCGACAAGCGAAGCGCGGGCGGTTTCGAGGATTGTGGCCACGGCCCCCTACCCTGTACTTGTTTTTTATCTGTCTTATGGTGGTTAATTGAAAACAGGGGTTCGCGTAGCGGTTAGAAAGCGGTTGAAAACAGGTTCGTGTAGCGGTTAGAAAGCGGTTGCAAACAGGTTCGTGTAGCGGTTCGAAAGCGGTTGCAAACAGGTTCGTGTAGCGGTTCGAAAGCGGTTCTCCAATTTTTGCCGGTGTTTGGCATAACCAGGCATGGACGCCATCAGTGAGCTAAAGATGAACCCGAAACCCGAAAAATCGCAGAAAATGTCCCGCACCTCCTACCTCCTGGGGATCGATCTTGACCAGTTGAAATCGCACAAGGACGCGGCAGGCGCGGCGCTCGACCTGGAACCGCACTCGAACAAGATTGCGGAAATGCTCGACAGCGGCGTTTCCTCTGTCACGATTCTCAAAATCGTGAGCGCGCGTCTCGGGGTAAGCCATCATGTGGCCGTCCGCGCCATTCAAATCTGCCTCAACGGGACTGGCGTCGAATTCAAATTGCCGCGCGGTCACCGCCCAAAAAAGAATGAAATGGGCGATGATCTGCAACAAGCCAAATCGGTTGCGGCAACCGCACCCCAACCCCAAGGGGCAAAGAAAACCACAAACGACACCCAGCCCGCCGCGCCTTCGGCCCCGCCTGCGCCTGCCGCGAAAGCTGCGGGTGCCCCCGCGCGTCCGGCCCCGTCCGTTTCTACAGCCAAGACCCCATCACCCGCCCCGTTCCCAGACATCCCGCGCGGCGAGTTGACCCACACGGAACGCTCGGAGCTTGCCAAGAAGTGGATTGCCGCGCAGTTTGGTGACCGGCATCCGACGCAGGTCAAGCCCGACGAGTTGACGCCCGCCGCGCAGGAATGGCTGGAAAAGCTGTGGGACAAGCCAGCGCCGGTCAATCAGAAAACCGGCCAACCCTATTCGTTCAAGCAATTCACCCCGGACGGGCGGATCACCTACGACGAACCGTGGTGGCCGCCGGAAGCGGTGGCGATGGAAAACAGCAAGAGTGGCTATCTGCCGGTGCATGACGCGCAAACGCGGGCCACTATCAAGAAGTACGGGTTGCACCTGAGGACCCGCGATCAGCGGAATGTAGAAGTCGTGGACAAAAACGGGAAAGTCCAGGTGGGCGGGATCGCGGTGAACGACTTTGCCTGCCTGATCAGGCAGGTGCGCGAAATCGAGGATTTGATCGAGAGGCAGAAGAAGCTCGGCATCCCTTATTGATTCGCCGTGCCGCCCTCGCGCATATCCAGTTGTGTACCTACCAACTGGAGATCGTGATGATCAAAACCTATTTCGTGGACGGCGACAAGGGCGGCGTCGGCAAAAGCTTCACCGCGCGAACCCTCGCCGACATGCTGATGCAGGCCGAGCGTTTCCATTTACCGCACCCGGCCAAGCGCCTGCTGGTTGTTGATGCAGATGAGATGAATCAGGACGTGTGCGGGCCGGGCGGATTCGTCGATGAGCGTGTCGGCAATTGCGATGTCTCCACCGTGATGCGCGGCATCGAAACGCCCGAGCAGTGGGTTTCCGTCGGGAATGAGGTCTTCGGCCTGATTCAGGGTTGGCCCGAAGACGAGGAAGGCCGGATCGTGTTTTCTCTGCCTGCCGGGGCCGGTCTCGCCATTGCGCAGGCGGGTGAAGTCACCGAGGTCATGTCAGCGCTGAACGCCGTGCACGTCTGGGTGATCGGCACCGACCATGAGTCGGTGCGGCAGTTGCAGGATCGTTTCAACCAGTTCCCCAAGTTTTATGAACGCGGGTTCGTCGTCCTCAATATGCGTCACGGCACGCGGGACAAGTTTGCGCATTGGAACAACAGCGGAACCAGAACGCAGGCCCTTGCGAGCGGCTGGCGCGAAATCGAATTGCCGGTGCTCACGCCATTCGTCGCTGCTGAGTTGTCGCGCACGCCGCTGCACCATGCCGAGATCAACAAGGCGGTCAACGGCGGCAAGCGTCTCGGCCTGGGTTCCTTGATCGCCGTCAAGACCTTTCGCGGGATCGCCGGTCAGCGGCTGGCCGAGATGGAACGGGAAGCCGTCAGCAAGGAGTCTGAGCAGTCGGAAGAGCCGGACGCCCCTTTGCCTGGTCACTTCGCCGTCCGTCCTGACGTTGAGGAAATTTGAGGGCACGCCATGAGCATCTATTCCGATTTGATCGAGCGATTCGCCCCGGACGGTCTGTCTTCGCAGCAGCAGGCTGAAATCGACTCCATCCGTCTTGCGACCCAGTTCGACGACAACGACAGCCAGTGGGGCGTGATCCTGCCGATGTATTTCCTGTCCAACCGCCGGGAGCAGGCGCGCGTCGATCAGGAAGCCCTGCTGCGGGCCGTGCAAAACATCAGCACGGGCGGCATTGACGCGGAGAAACTGGGTCGGCTCATCGGCCCGCACATCAACGCTCATGAGATCGACGTGCCCGCGCCGGAGATCAACGCGGGCAAGATCGCGCAGGCCGTCGCAAAAGCCGCGATGCCCGCCTTCGAGGCGGCCCTGACTGACCGGGTGGTCAAGATGGATGCCAAGGAAGCCCATGAGGCGATCCGGGGCGCTGTGTCGGACACCCTGTTTTCGTGGCAGGTCGCTGCGGCGGTCGCTGCGGCGTTGCTGGTCGCGATTGCGGGTTACTGGTGGGGCGGCAAACAGGTGGAATGGCGCGACCAGCCGGTCATGCAGCAGATGCAGATGCAGATTCGGCAGTTGCAGGCCGATCAGTCCAGGGGCAGGCGCTGATCGGTGAGCCACCCGGACGCCGGAGTCCGTAATCCCCTCTTCGCCGTGGCCGCGCCCACGGCGATTTCATTTGAGCGCCCGGCGCAGGTCGTTCCAGTCCGTGCGGATGCGCCACAGGCCCGCCTGAATCTTGCGGGCAGCCCAATAGGTCAGGTTGTCTCGCAAGGGGCGCGACCAACGCCAGACCTCGGGAAAGAGGATCGCCCACAGGCGCCAGTAGGATCGGAAGAACACCAGCACGGCCCCTGCGCCCAGGATCGCCAGCCACAGTCCGCCCGCATCGCCAAGACCCAGCGCCATGTGAAACACCCAGGCAGCCAGCGCGATCGGCCATAGCAGCGAAACCGCACCCAGAGCGTTTCGGAAGTAAAGCCAGCACAGCTTGATCGTGTTCATTTGTATTCCTTTCGTTTAGCGATGCGCTGTGGCGTCTGCCAGCACTTTCGCCACCCACTTGTTCATGCTCTGACCCTCGCGCGCAGCCGCCTTGGCCGCCGCCGCATGAATGCTGGGGTCGATCCGCAGCATCAACTTCCCGGATGCCGGCTTTTCGGGTTCCTGCTCCAGCTTTGCGCAGGCGGCGATGTAGTCATCAATCGCTTCGTGGAAGGACTGCTCGAACTCGGCCACGGACTCCCCGTGGAAGCCGATGATGTCGGCAATGTCCAGCACACGCCCGACCAGGATTTTGTCGTCCGGGTCGTAGCTCATGCTGGCGGTGTAGCCCTTGTAAGTCATGACGTTGTTCATGGGGTCGCTCCAATCTTTTCCAGATACTCCCGCGCCAGTCTGACGCGGTATTTCAAGGCTTCTTTCTGCGGGTGAGGCCGGTGGAAGTGGGCGCGAAACCCATCTTTCTCGAATGTCACGGATGATCCGCTTCCCTCGATGACGCGGCACCCTACCGACACAAGCAAGGCTTCCATTCGCGCCCACTCCAGATTGCCGTTGACTGGGTTGGCGAAGATCGCTTCAAGCGTCTTTTTATGCTTGCTGTTCATTGCTTAATGATAGCGCATAAGGATTGCATTCGCAAGTTAATTTGCTATCACAGAGCCTGCCGCCTCACGGTATATCCCTGTGTCCACACCGCATCGGATATTGCCGTGAAGCCCACCTTCTTCCTTGCCCCTACTTTGCCTTGGCGCACCGCCCTGCGCCGCCTGCTGTCGGCATTACTCCCCGCCGTCGCCGCGCTGGCCTGGGTGCTGCCTGGCCCCGCGCTACTGGGGCCTGCCTGCTCGCCGCTGCTTATCGTCGGCGTCCTGCTGGCCGAGAGTCCAGCGGGCCGCTTCCTGTCCGCGCTGACTTACTTCGGCATCATCGGCTCGGCGCTGCCGGGCGAGGTGCAGAGTTTCTTTGGTTCGGGATGGATGGTTGGCCTCGGTCTTTGGGTGCTGTCGAGCCTGATTCTGGCGGGGCCGTGGGCTTGGGCGTCCCGCGGCTGGCGCGTCGTCGTGGTGCTGCTGATCGAGGCGGTGCCGCCTATCGGATTCTTGGGGTGGGCTTCGCCGCTGTCCGTGGCCGGTGTGGTGTTTCCGGGCCTGGGCGTTGTCGGCTTTGCGCTTGGGCTGGCGATCCTGTGGACGCTGGCGGTGCTGGTGCGCCCGGCCTCAACACTCAACGCCCTCACGCTGTCCATGGTGGCGTCTATCGTGATTTCCGGTGCGTCCGTCTGGGCGAACGCCGCTTATACGCCACCCGAACCGCCTGCCGGCTGGCTCGGGGTGAATACGCATGTCGGGCGGGAAACCGGCGACGTGATGACCGAAGTGTCGCGCAATCAGCAGTGGATCGATCAAGCGTCTGCCGTGGTTCGCGCCAAAGCAAAGTCAAAGGCAGGGGCAAAGCAAAGGTTTGTGGTGGTGCTGCCTGAGGATGTGGCGGGAACCTGGGGGCCGGGTACGGCGGCGCAGGTTCGGGCTGCGATGCGCCCGGGCGATGTGTGGTTGGTCGGGGCTTCGGTGATTTCAAACCGTCCGCACTGGGATGGCCGCTATCTGGATGCGGTGGTCGGGCTTGGCCAGCGCGGCGATGCGGTGTTGTTCGCTTCGCCAGCGCCGGTGCCGGGTGGGATGTGGAAACCGTGGGACGGTGAGAAGTCCTACACGGCTTCGCGCTGGTGGGAGCCGGTGCAGACCATCGCCGGGGTGCGCACCTGGGCTGCGATTTGCTATGACCAAGGGATCGCCTGGCCGTGGCTGCAGGCGCTTGCGCAGCGGCCTGATGTCGTGCTGCGGGTATCGAACTTCTGGTATGAGCCTGCCGGAGCTGTAGCGCCGCGTGTGGAGGCTGCAACGGCGGCGGCTTGGGCAAGGCTCTTGGGCGCTGCGGTGGCGACGGCGGTGAATCGGGGTTAACGCTCGACGCCGGGGTCGCGGTCTGTTCGCCGGAACCTTTTCGGCGGTCGCTGGATTGACTTCATCCACGCTTTGTCTTCGAGGATGGCTTGTGTTGCGATACGCACCTCGTCGTCATCCATCACTGCGGACGGAAGCCGATAGGCAATCGTTGGCATGGACAGAATGCCAGCTTCGAGTCCGGCCCTGATCCATTCTCGATCACGCGGATCGCTTCGTGCGTATTTCGACACCGCTGCGTCGTTGGGATCAAGAAACCATGCCGTTACGCCTGACTTGAATTCAACAGGCACCATGCGATTCTGCCATCCGGTCGGCAACGCAGGCAGGCGGGGAGATACGGCGTCTGCGTAGAAGCCATGCAGTTGCTCGAAATCACTGCCAAGACCCAATTGCCGGGCGATGTCTCCAGCGCGCCCTGGATCGTCTCTGGGGTAGAGGTCAACATCAACGGACATAGTCATCGAGGGCGGCGGTGAATCTATCGCTCCCAAGATCGACAAGCTGCCGATGATGACGTAGTGGCTGTGACGCGTTGCGGCCTTGGCCTGCTCCAGCAGCAACTCAATGTCTTGCCGATTCATCGCCTGGCAAGAAAGCCAAAAGGCGTGTTCTGCCGCAGGGCAACGCCCTCGGCATCTGTGCGCAGCACTTCAGCTTGGAAATCTTTGGGATCCAACCCAAGAATTCGCTTCCATGCGGCGATGTAACGGGGGCTGCAAAGATGGCCCTGCTCCCATTGATCGACCTGCGACTGCGCACGATGACGAACAGCTTCGCGTGCATCTGGCAAAGCAAATTGCTCGCAGGCAATGCGATGGATGTCAAACAAGCGCGCATCGATCACAGCCTTTTCAGCTTTTGCTTCTCGCCGCAGAGCTAATTCCGCATCCCTGTCCGATTTCATGGCTGAACCCATCCTTCTGCGAGCGATTTTAGCTGTACATGTCTACCAAGTGCCGGAGCCAGCGCCGCTCACCACTCCGCATAAAAGCCCTCGCGGTTCAGCCGCCCGTCATTTCTTCCAGGCGCTTGCCCCGCCACTTCTGTTGCATGGCGTGCAGTGCAGCGCCGATGGTGTCGCACCGGTCGAAGAGGATGGGGGCCTCAACATAGCGATCAAAGGCGGCAACCAGGTAGGCCGGGTCTTTCAGCATCGGCTCGCGCAGGTAGAAGAAAATTCCCATTTCCTGCGCCGTCGGCTCGCGCGCGTCCATCATCTCGGCGCGCATTTCTTTGCAGGCCTTGGCGGTCTCTGGATCGACCCAGCGCTTCTCTCCGATTTGTCGAAGCCATTCTGCCTTCACGAGCGCATGCCGCGCCTTGATCGCCGCAGACGCCTTTTTCTTGCGATCCGCCTTGATCTCAGCCTGGGTCATGCAGGCCCAGTCCGGCGCGCGTTCAGCGGGCTCGTCCCACGGTCCAAACATCCGCGCCTCATCGTGCGCCGTCAGACGCCCCTCGATGGCGTCATCGGCCAATTTTGATGCGTAGTCTAGTTCTTGAGTCATGGGGATATCTCCGTTGATCGCGTTGTTGTCTGGATATGCGACAAGGCGGCAAAAGCTGCGCCTGCCGGGTTTGGCGGCGGGTCGGCGCTGGGCTGATCTCGCCCCGCTCGCCGTCCGCCTGGGCCGGGGTCGTCTGGGTCGTCGTCTGGATCGTCGTCGTCTTGCGCCGCCAGTTCGGCCTCGATCTCGGCGGCGATTTCGGCCAGCATGTCGGCGATCTCGTCGGCGATCTCGTCGGTCGGCGGAAGCTGCAGCAAGCCTGGCGCTGTCGCGCCAGAGTCAAAGTCAAAGGCAGGGGCAAAGAGAATCTTTTCTTGCCCCTGTTTTTGGTGGTTTGGTTTGTCGCAGCACTGCGCCGAGTTCCCACTCTTAGTATCTTTATAGGAATTCGGCGCAGTCACTGAGGTTGGGTGGGTGATCTTTTCTTGCCCCTGCTTTTGGGGTTCGGTGCGCGCAGAAGCCTCTGCGGCATCGATCTTGGGCGAGTCGGATTCAAGCGCCTCTACATGGATATGCGCAGAGGCGGCACAAACCGATTCCGTCGCGCCGTCGGCCTTACCAGGGTCGGACGCATCGTCTCGCCGCACGCGGGTTGCTGCTGGGATCGCACCGCTGGCGCGGAGTTCCCGGATGCGTGCGCGGATCGCTTCGGTCGATGCGCTGCGGCTCAGTCCAACCAACGCGCCACGCACGCTGCGCTCACTCACACGGCCGCCTGCCGCCAACACCATCTCGACCGCTGCATCCACCGCGCCCGCGTCCACCTTCGGCCCTGGCGCGCTATGCGGGTTGCGCATCCGGTCATGCACCATGACGCCGTACCGCTGCAGCGCCGCGTCCATCTCTGGCGTTTGCAGTCCGCCCCACAGGTGGACTTGCAGCGGCTTGCAGCCGCGCGGGTGGTTGACCGCCCGGTTGCGGCCGATCGCTTGCGCGAGACCCTGGGCATACTCGTCCAAAAGCCAGGCCCGCACCTCGGGCATGACCGGCATTGGCGGGCCATCGGCGTCGGGCTTGTCCTTGTCCACCACACGGTCCCACTCGGGCATAGGAATGCCGCAGTCAATCATGGCCGCGCGGGTGCAGGCATACGCGCCTGCAATCGATTCTTCCGACAGTAGGGGCATACCGACCAGTGCCAAATGTCGCCCACCCCAGCTATCCAAACCTCGGTCGTGCTTGCCAAACCACCCGATCGGTACGCCCGTGCCCTCTTCGAAATCCATCGCCGCAACGTCGGCTGCATCGTCGGACTGGTGGGCCTCCTGCGAATATTTGAGATAGGCCTTGTGCGTGATGATCGCTGCGGGCTTATCCATTCCCGGCGCGATCAGGTCGCGGATTTCCTCCATCCGCGCCTTCGCCTTCATGGGATAGTCGGTCTTCTTCACGCCGCCGCGGCTGTACAACCGACCCATGACACGGGTTACGCGCATGTTCTGGCTGTCCGTGGCGTCGTGGATATACCCACCCCTGGACTCAATGAGGCGCCGCATCGACTGGCTCATGGTCGCATCCAGAAACATGACGCTCCCTTTGTCCCTCGCCCACTCGATGACCGGGCTGGTTTCGTAGGCGAACAGCACGCCCTTCTCCTGCCTGGCCGATCCTGCCGCAAGGTTGCGTGCCAACGTTGCAAGCGCGCGCAGTGGGATGAAAAAGTCGTCTTCGTCGCGCAGGTAGCTGACCTTTTCCCATGACGCTGTTCCAGCCACTGAAGCCCCGACCTTGGCGACTTTTTTCTGCAGGTTGATGACGTGCTGCGCATCCTCGCCCAGCGGGATGTCCCCGGCGATTTTTGACGCCAGGTCACGGAACGTCGCGTCGATTTCAGGGGTCAGGGCGCGCATGGCGCGCGCCTGCTCCAGTTCTTCCTGCTCAGCCTCGTTCAGTGCGTCCTTGCCTCGCAGGAATTCGATCTGGCGATCCAGCCGCTCGACCAAGCCGTCGACACGGTTCCGCCAGACTTTGATGTCGCCCGCCCCGATTTCGACTTCGGCCGAAAGGCCGATGTGCTCATCGACGATGGTTAGCCGCTGGGCTTCGCGCAGGATAAAGCCGGTTTCCGGGTCGGTTTCACGCCACGCGGCCATCGCCTCTGAAAATGCCTGCACCGGCGCAACCAGGATCGGTGCGGCAAGCTGGTCGGGCAGTCCCTTGTACAAAAATTGACAGGGCGGCACCGCTGCCGGGTCGATGCCATTCGTCTTGAAAAACTGTTCTGCGCGCTGACGGCGCAGTTCGTCGCGCGTGACGTACTGCAAAACCGCAGCTTGCCCGTTCGGGCATTTGCTGCAAAGCCCCAAGGCGGGCCGATGGTTTTGATCGCCCGCCTTGGAGACCTGTACCAGCCTGTAGCAAGCGTGCGCGCCTGGGTCAACGGGCGGGCCGTTGGGCTTGCCTGCCGCGGGATCGCGCCGACCTTGGTAGACCACGGCGCCGAGGTGTGCCAACCGCTCGGCGTGCTCCTGGGCAAGTTTGTGGTTCGGCACGAGGATAACGACAGGCAGGTCTGCCGCGCGGGCTGCATCGGCGATCTGTTTGACCGCGTGGCTTTTGCCCAGACCCACGGTCGCGGCCACCCCCATCGGGGGCAGTGGCGCAGGCATAGGGGCGCCTGCGCGGCCTTCAGCCCGCGCGTTGCGGTTCGCCTCGCGCACAGCGTCGATCTCGACGATCTTCGATGCGTGAGCCTGAAAATAAGCGGCCATCGCTGCGGACATCGTGGCGCGCGTGGGCTGCAGCTCGGCGATGCGCCGGGCGATCTGGGTTTTTGTTGGGGTCGACATACCGCTCACCTCGTGTTGGTGAATGGGTATGTGCGGGGGCGGCACGGCAGGCGCGGCGACGGCCACGCCCGCCGCTTGGTCGGCGGCGGGCATGGCGATCACCCCTCGCAGCGGTGGATCAGTCCGCTCCACAGGCGGCCAGGCACGGACGCGCACCCCGCGCTGGTGGGGGTGCCCGAAGCCGCGGCAGGCGGCATTGGAAGTCGGCCTGCGGAGATTGCCATCCAACGTGCGACGTCGACGGCGGGGACGCGGCGAGCGCCTTTCCTGATCACCTCGCGATACGCTGTCCAGCGCTTATCGCCGGCCCGGACGCCTCGCTCGACGCTGGATGAGAGAGTGTGCGAGTTTTTCAGCCCTGCGACCCGTGCGACCTGTGCGTTTGTCAAATAATCGGGCGCTGTAGGCAGTTTCAGCGCCGCCGCGATCTGCCGCAGGCCGCGGTGAATTTCGAAGGCGGGGTTCATTGCGCACCTCCGGTGGAGGTGGCAGCCGCCTTGCGCGGGCGTCCGGGCCTGCGGGCGGCGGCCGCTGGGGCCTCGTCGGCGGCGGCGGTGTCGGCGGGCGGGTTGATCAGTGCGTCCACGTCGGCGGCGCGAACCAGCCAGGATTTGCCGCCGAGCCGGAAAAGCGGCAATTGCGCATACCGCATGTGCAGCGTGCCGCGTGACGGGTCGTGCGGGTCGGGCCGTGCCGCGTTGCGCAGCGCGGCGTAGGCAAATTTAATAACAGGAGCAAGCTCCCGAAGCGTATAAAGTTTTACAGAATCCATTTTGGCCTCGAAAAAACCGGGGCGCTCAATTCGGATTCAGGGCGTCACTCCATCGCGCGGGGGTGGGCGGGGCGAGCGCAAAAAAGCCGCCCGGCGCGAGTGCGCGGGGCGGCTGGGGGAGATCGTTTGTTTAGATCAGATCAATGCAGCATGCCCGCGCGGACGCGGGCGGCATAGGGCCGTTGCGCGACGAGGCGCGGTGCTATACAGATGGTGGCAAGGCCCAGCACAGCGGCCTGCGGGTCTTCGTGGGGGGCGATGCGCAGCACGGCGGCGGCGTGGTGCTGTGCTGCGGCGGCGTGGCGCCGCAGCGCGCGCGCCAGCTGTGCGGCATACGTTTGCAGCGCGGCTGCTGTGGCGGAAAGCTCCGCCAGGCGGTGCAGGCGGTCGCCGCGCAAGCGCAGAGCAAAAGCGCCGACAAACGCAACTGCGGCAACTACCGCAATAGCCTGGGCAATCCCCACGGGGTCGAGGTGAATGTGCATGTGCGCAAGCTTTCCGGCTGTGAGCAGCAGGTCTAGCCCCACGATGCCAACCAGCAGTGCAACGAACACAATCGGCAGCTGGGCCGCACGCGCCAGCCGAGCTAGCGGCCGGCTGACTTGCCTGCGAGCGAAGCGGAAGTCACGATTGCACATAATATTAAATATAGCCTGCCAGTGGCGTAATGTCAAGCGTCTATGCTCGGCTACGGGACAAAGAACACAAAACAGAAAAAAAATAAAAACAAAGGCCATTTGGCAGCCTGTGGGAATCCAGTGGGAAGCCCAAACATGCAAAAACTAGCAAAAGGCCGCGAAAAATGGGAATTGAGTGGGAATGCGCTCCCACAAAGCGCAAAAAAGCCCGACTGTTTAGGTCGGGCTTGTTCTGTAAGTGCTTGATTTACTTAATTTTATTGGCGGAGTGGACGGGACTCGAACCCGCGACCCCCGGCGTGACAGGCCGGTATTCTAACCAACTGAACTACCACTCCATGCAGATTCGGTTTGTTGAATCTGGCGTCCCCTACGAGATTCGAACTCGTGTTATCGCCGTGAAAGGGCGGTGTCCTAGGCCTCTAGACGAAGGGGACTGAACCTTCAAATATTGCTTGAATTTACTTGGTGGAGGTAAGCGGGATCGAACCGCTGACCTCTTGCATGCCATGCAAGCGCTCTCCCAGCTGAGCTATACCCCCGAAAGCAAACCAGCATTCTATACCGATTTTTTCCATCGTTGCAAGCGCTATTTCGTTGAGCTTTTGGTGACCCGCTCAGTGACGCGCGGTCTCAGAAACCGGCGCATCCACAGGCGCGCCTGACACTTCAACGGCCTTGGCGGGAATTTCGTCTTCCAGGGCCACGGGAACGCGCTCAAGCGCCAGGTCTAAGACCTGATCAATCCATTTCACCGGGATGATGCTCAGGTTGGCTTTCACGTTTTCAGGCATCTCCTGCAGGTCCTTGACGTTTTCTTCGGGAATCAGCACCGTCTTGATCCCTCCTCGCAGCGCCGCGAGGAGTTTCTCCTTCAGGCCACCGATTCCGAGCACCTCACCTCGCAGGGTGATTTCTCCAGTCATGGCAATTTCAGCCTTGACGGGAATGCCCGTCATCGCGGAGACGATCGCAGTCGTCATGGCAATACCGGCGCTCGGACCATCCTTGGGCGTCGCGCCTTCTGGAACGTGAATGTGCAGATCGCGTTTCTCGAACAACTCGTCCTTGATGCCAAGGCGTCGTGAGCGAACCCGCACCACCGTGCGAGCGGCCTCGACCGATTCCTTCATCACATCGCCCAGAGATCCGGTGCGCAAAATGGCACCCTTTCCGGGCATAGCGGTAGCCTCGATGGTCAACAAATCGCCGCCGACTTCGGTCCAGGCCAAGCCCACCACCTGACCGACTTGATTCTGTTTTTCGGCGATGCCAAAGTTGAAACGCCTCACGCCGATGAAGTCGTGAAGGTTGTCTTCGGTGACCACAACCTGATCGGTGTAGGTTTTCAGCAAGCGTCCTTTGACGGCTTTGCGGCAGATGCGCGAAATCTCACGCTCCAACGAGCGCACCCCGGCCTCGCGCGTGTAGTAGCGAATCAGGCCTCGAATGGCACTTTCCGTGACGTCGAGTTCGTCTTTCTCTACCCCGTTGTTCTTCATCTGCTTGGGCAGGAGATAGCGCTGGGCGATGCTGACCTTCTCATCCTCGGTGTAGCCGGCCAGACGAATGACCTCCATCCGGTCGAGCAGCGCCGGGGGAATGTTGAGCGAATTCGAGGTGGCGACGAACATCACATCGGACAGGTCGAAATCAACCTCGACGTAGTGATCGCTGAAGGTGTGGTTCTGTTCGGGATCGAGCACCTCCAGCAAGGCAGAGGACGGATCGCCGCGGAAATCCATGCCGAGTTTGTCCACCTCGTCGAGCAGGAACAGAGGGTTGCGAACCGCCACTTTGTTCAGGCTCTGCAGGATCTTGCCGGGCATGGCGCCGATGTAGGTGCGGCGATGGCCACGAATCTCGGCCTCGTCTCGCACGCCGCCCAAGGCCATGCGCACGAACTTGCGCCCGGTCGCGCGAGCGATGGATTGACCCAGCGAGGTCTTGCCCACCCCCGGAGGGCCGACCAGACAAAGAATCGGCGCCTTGACCTTGTCCACGCGCTGTTGAACCGCGAGATATTCCAGGATGCGTTCCTTGACCTTTTCAAGGCCGTAGTGATCTTCCTCCAGCACCGCCTCGGCAAATGCCAGATCGTGGCGTACCTTGCTCTTCTTGGACCAGGGCAGGCTGATCAGCACGTCGAGGTAATTGCGCACCACCGTGGCTTCAGCCGACATCGGGGACATGAGCTTGAGTTTTTTGAGCTCGCCTTCGGCTTTCTTCTTGGCCTCTTTGGGCATGCGCGCAGCCTTGATCTTTTTCTCGATCTCTTCGATGTCCGCGCCGTCTTCGCCCTCGCCCAACTCCTTCTGGATGGCCTTGACCTGTTCGTTCAGGTAGTACTCGCGTTGGCTTTTTTCCATCTGGCGGCGCACCCGACCACGGATGCGCTTTTCGACTTGAAGAATGCCGACTTCACGTTCGAGTTGTTCAAGCAAATTTTCCAGACGCGCATGTACATCGTGCAGATCGAGCACAGACTGTTTCTGTTCCAGCTTGAGCGGAAGATGCGCGGCGATGGTGTCGGCCAGACGGCCCGGATCGTCGATGCCGGAAATCGAGGTGAGAATTTCAGGCGGGATTTTTTTGTTCAGCTTCACATACTGGTCGAACTGCGCCACCACCGCACGCCGCATCGCTTCGGATTCCGCGCTGGTTTCCGAGCTGGATTCGATAGGCACAGCTTCGCAGGCGAAATAGTCGCCGTTGTCCCGGATGTTCAGGGCGCTGGCCCGCTGCGCGCCTTCAACCAGCACCTTGACCGTGCCGTCGGGCAGCTTGAGCATCTGCAAAATGCTCGAAAGACAACCCACATCGAACAAATCGTCGGGCTTGGGCTCATCTTTGGCCGCGGCCTTCTGCGCGACCAGCATGATCTGCTTGCCGCTTTCCATGGCCGATTCCAGCGCCTTGATCGACTTGGGACGCCCTACAAACAAGGGGATCACCATATGGGGAAAAACGACCACATCGCGCAGAGGCAGCAGCGGCAGCGCAGTGAGGTCGGTGTTTTGCTCAGGGGTATCTGACATGTAGGTCACCCGAAAATAAGTTGGTGTGCAGATGGGGACTCAGGCTGAATTTGCAAGCCGGCGATACTGGCGACCTGCTGCGCTTGCAACCGCCTGCTGGCTGTCGTCAGGCTCAGGACGCCTTCGCCGCATCCTGGTAGATGAGCAGCGGCTTGGCGCCTGACGTGATCACGTTTTCGTCAACGACGACGCTCGCCACGCCTTGCGCATTGGGCAGGTCGAACATGAGGTCAAGCAACGCCTGTTCAACGATGGAGCGCAGCCCGCGCGCACCGGTCTTGCGCTCAAGCGCTTTGTGCGCAATCGCATCGAGCGCGGCCGGGCGAAACTCCAGCTTGATGCCATCCATCTCGAACAGCTTCTGGTACTGCTTGACCAGCGAATTCTTGGGCGCCGTGAGAATTTCGATCAGCGCGGGCTCGTCAAGTTCTTCGAGTGCAGCCACCACCGGCAGACGCCCCACCAGTTCGGGAATCAGGCCGAACTTGACGAGATCGTCCGGCTGAGCCTGAAGGAAAGTCTCGGAGACACTGCGCTCAGACTGAGTCTTGACCGTGGCCGAAAATCCGATGCCCGACTTCTCGGAACGATTGCGGATCACCTTTTCCAGACCGTCGAACGCTCCGCCGCAGATGAACAGAATATTGGTCGTATCGACCTGAATGAAATCTTGATTGGGATGCTTGCGCCCGCCTTGCGGCGGCACCGAAGCCATCGTGCCTTCGATGAGCTTGAGCAAAGCCTGCTGCACGCCCTCGCCCGACACATCCCGCGTGATGCTGGGGTTGTCCGATTTGCGGGAGATCTTGTCAATCTCGTCGATGTAGACAATGCCGCGCTGCGCCCGCTCGATTTCGTAGTTGCAGTTCTGCAGCAGCTTTTGAATGATGTTCTCGACGTCTTCGCCCACATAACCGGCTTCGGTCAGCGTGGTGGCGTCGGCGATAACAAAGGGCACGTTGAGCAACCGGGCCAGCGTCTGCGCCAGCAGTGTCTTGCCGGAACCCGTAGGGCCCACCAGAAGAATGTTGCTCTTGGCCAGCTCGACATCGCTGGTCTGGCCGATGTGCTTGAGCCGTTTGTAGTGGTTGTATACCGCGACTGCCAGAATGCGTTTGGCCGCCTCCTGCCCGATCACATACTGATCGAGAATGGCCTTGATTTCAGTCGGCGTCGGCAAATCGGAGTTCACCACCTTGCCATTGGCGTCCGTTGCAGTCACTTCATCGCGAATGATCTCGTTGCACAGGTCGATGCACTCATCGCAGATGAAGACCGAAGGGCCGGCGATGAGTTTCTTGACCTCGTGCTGGCTCTTTCCGCAGAACGAGCAGTACAGGGTCTTTTCACCGGAAGATGATTTTTTCTCAGCCATGGGCGTGTATCTACTTGGAGGGTGAGGATCAGGAGCGCTTGGAGATGACTTCGTCGATCAGGCCATAGTCCTTGGCCTCGTCGGCCGACATGAAAAAGTCGCGTTCCGTGTCGATGCCAATTTTTTCAAGGGTCTGGCCCGTGCGCTCGGCAAGAATGCCGTTGAGTCTTTCGCGCAGATAGAGAATTTCGCGCGCCTGAATCTCGATGTCCGTCGCCTGGCCCTGCGCTCCGCCAGAGGGTTGATGAATCATGATGCGCGAATTGGGCAGCGAGTAGCGCTTACCCTTTGCGCCAGCCGCCATCAGGAAGGCGCCCATGCTGGCGGCAATGCCGGTGCACAAGGTGGACACGTCGGGTTTGATGAACTGCATGGTGTCGAAAATCGCCATGCCGGCAGACACCGAGCCGCCGGGCGAATTGATATAGAGCGAAATATCCTTGTCGGGATTTTCCGACTCGAGAAACAGCAATTGCGCCACGACCAGATTGGCCATCTGATCGTTGATGGGGCCGACCAGAAAAATCACCCGCTCGCGCAGCAGCCGCGAGTAAATGTCATAGGCGCGTTCACCGCGGCCGCTTTGCTCGATGACCATGGGCACCAGGCCCAGGTTTTGAATGTCAGTAGCGCTCATGGAAGAAAAAAACGTGAAGGTGGACACAGATTAGCACGCACTTTGCCCTGCCGATGCCAGCGTGGGGGATTTCCGCACCGGGTTTGCGGTGGGCGCAACAGCGTCCTTAAAACACAAAAGCCGCTGCACGCCTGGGCGCACAGCGGCTCTCAAGGAAACGTAGGGCCGCCCCAAGTTTCCTTGACCCCTGCCTGCGGGCGCGGGCTGGGCGCAGCCCGGCCCTGGGGCGCTCATCAATATGACCAACGGGCTCAGTTCTGGCCCATCAGCTCATCGAAACCGAGCGATTTGTCCGTCGTCTGCGCCTGTGCGAAAACGAAGTCGGTCACGTTGTTTTCCATGACGATAGCTTCGGCCTGTGCCATGCGCTCCTGATCGGCGTAGTACCAGCGCACCAAATCCTGTGGCTGCTCGTAACTGGCGGCGAGTTCTTCGACGTAGGCGCGCACCTGTTCGGGCTTGGCTTGCAGATCGTGGTGCTTGACCAACTCGGAAACGATCAGGCCCAGACGCACGCGACGTTCAGCCTGCTCCTTGAACAATTCGGGCGGCAGCGGAGCTTTGTCGGCATCTTTCATACCGCGCTCGGCCAGATCCTGACGGGCGCTGGCCATCAACTCATTCACTTCGTTTTGCACCAGCGCGCTGGGCAGATCGACCGCAACGGCTTTTTGCAGCAGATCCATGACGGCCAGCTTGTTGCGCTGCGTCAGACGCGATTTGACTTCGCGGCTCAGGTTACTGCGGATATCGTCGCGCAGACGCTGCACGTCGCCATCTTCAACGCCCAAGGCCCGGGCGAAATCGGCATCGACTTCGGGCAGCAGCGGCCATTCGATCTGGGTGACTTTCAGGGTGAATTGCGCCGTCTTGCCGGCAACGGCGCGCCCCTGATAGTCCTCAGGGAAGTGCAGTTCAAAAATCTTGCTTTGCCCGGCTTGCAGCCCTTTGGTGGCGGCTTCGAACTCGGGCAGCATGCGGCCTTCGCCCTGAACGAAAGTGAAACCTTCGGCCTTGCCGCCTTCGAAAGCGGTGCCGTCGATGCGACCTTCAAAATCGACGGTGACGCGATCTCCATCTTGCACTTCCAGCCCTTCGGACGTTTGACCGTTCGGCGCGGCTTCGCCACGCGTCACAAACTGGGTGCGCTGCTTGCGCAACACTTCGATGGTTTTGTCGATGGCGGCCTCGTCCACTTCGGCGGTCACGCGTTCGATAGCCTGGGTGGAGAGATCCGGGATCTGCACGTCGGGATAGACCTCGAACACAGCATCGAACGCCATCACGTCCGCTTCGATCCCTTCGGTCTTGGGGCTGAATTCCGGCGCCCCCGCCACGCGCAGACGGGCGCTGGTGGCGATGTCGTAAAACGCGTTGCCGATCTTGTCTTGCAGCACTTCCATCTCGACGGACGGCGCGTAGCGCTGCGTCACCATGGACATCGGCACTTTGCCCGGGCGGAAGCCGGGCAGGCGCAGCGTGCGGCTCAGATTCTTCAGGCGGGAATTGATTTCGTTCTGCACAGCGGCCTTGGGCACGGTCACGGTCACACGGCGCTGCAGTTTGTCCAGGGTTTCGACAGTCATGGGGAAAGTCCAGTGTTCAAAAAAGGGATCAAAGACCGCCAAGCCTGCGCTTGCCGGTTGGTGCGAGGGGGGGGACTCGAACCCCCACGCCCGTGAAGGCGTCAGGACCTAAACCTGGTGCGTCTACCAATTTCGCCACCCTCGCGGGGTGATCTGTCGCCAAAAACTTTACGCTCGCGCCTTATGTTTCAACTCGGTCTCAACTGGGGCTCACCTCGGAAGGCGGCTATTCAGTGCGGCCTATTCACTGCGGCATTGATTCTTGGGCAATCGGCTATTCTAGCTGCCTCCAGCCTGCCTGATGCAGTGCTCAACATGCCCCCGCCTCAAATCCCTGATTCCTGCGCCAAACCGCCCCCCGGCTCGTCGACTTATTACGCGCTGCAACGCTGCCCGCCCGCGCGCCGTGCGGCGCTGACGCTGTTGCTGGACGTGCATGTGCAGGTGCGCAGCATCGTCACCACGGTCAGCGACCCGGCTGTCGCACAAGCCAAGCTGGCCTGGTGGCATGCGCAGATGCTGGCGCTCGATCAAGATCGGGCAGAGCACCCTTCCCTGCGTGCTCTCGGGAGATGTTTTCGGGATCAGGGTCTGCGGCCACAGGCGCTGCTCGGCCTGATTGAAAGCGTGGACATCGACCTGCGACAGAACCGGTGGATGGATCGGGCCGCGCTCGTGCACTATTGCCGGGCGGGCAGCGGGCAGACGCTGCGCAATGCGGCAGCGCTGCTGGGGCTGACCGCACCCCCCGCCCTGGACGCAGCGGAGGAACTGGGCGTGGCGCTGAAAATGACCAGTCACATCCGGCATCTGGGGCGCGATGTCGCGCAGGGCCGGGTGTATCTGCCGCTCGATGCCCTGCAGCGGCACGGGGTCAAGGCGGTGGACTTGCAGCAGCGCGTGGTCAGCCCGCCCATTCGTGCCTTGCTGCAGGAACAAACCACACTGGCCCGCACGGCTTTGAGCACAGCTCGCGGCGCGCTCACACCCTACCCTGCCGCACAGACCGCACCTCTACTGGCTCTGGGCGCCATGACGGAGGCGCTGCTGATCGAAATCGAGCGGGCCGACTTTGCGGTACTACACCAGCGCATCAGCCTGACGCCATTGCGCAAGCTCTGGATCAGCCGCACCAGCACCTTACGGCGCAGAAATTAGCCGTTCAAGCCCGCTCAAGTTCGGCACGCAAGGCGCGGTATTCGTCGAGCGCTTCGGGATTGGCCAGCGCCGAGACGTTTTTCACCGGGTCGCCGTGAATCAGGTTGCGCACCGCGATTTCCACAATCTTGTTGCTCTTGGTGCGCGGAATATCGTGCACCTGCACGATCCGCGCGGGCACATGGCGCGGCGTGGTGTTGTTGCGAATCTCACGCTTGATCGCGTCGATCAGCGCCTCGTCGAGCACCAAGCCGTCGCGCAGACGCACGAACAGCACCACGCGCACATCGCCGTAAGTACCGGGTGGCCAGTTCTGGCCGATCACGATCGATTCGAGCACCGCGTCGATGCGCTCGACCTGGCGGTAAATCTCCGCCGTGCCGATGCGCACGCCGCCGGGATTGAGCGTTGCATCCGAGCGGCCAAAAATGATGTAGCCGCCATGCGACGTGCGCTGAATGTAGTCGCCATGCCACCATACATTCGGGAACTGCGCGAAGTAGGCGTCAAAGTATTTTTGGGCGCCTTTTTCCAGACTGCCGTCCACCAGAAAACCCAGCGGCATGGAGGGAAAGGGCTTGGTGCAGACCAACTCGCCTTTTTGCCCGTCCGGCAGGGGCTTGCCGTCGTCGCCCGCCACGATCACCGCCATGCCCAGAGCGCAGGCCTGAATCTCGCCGCGCCAGACCGGGTTCATGGGCGACCCGGCAATGAAACAGGCCACCAGATCAGTGCCGCCCGACAGGGAACTGAGGCAGATGTCGGCCTTCACCTTGCCGTAGATGTAGTCGAAGCCTTCGGGCGCCAGCGGCGAGCCGGTCGACATGAGGGTGCGAAGATCGGTGAGGCGGTGCGTGTGCATCGGCGCGATACCCGACTTGCCCAGCGCCTCGATGAACTTGGCCGAGGTGCCGAGATGCGTGAAGCCCACCGCATCGGCGTAGTCGAACAAAATGGCGTTGTCGCGCACACCGGGCGAGCCGTCGTAAAGGCAAACCGTCGCCCCCTGGCTGAGCGCAGACATCAGCCAATTCCACATCATCCAGCCGCAGGTGGTGAAAAAGAACACGCGGTCTTCGGGATGAATATCGGCCTGCAACCGCATCTCGGCCAGATGCTTGAGCAGCACCCCGCCCGCGCGGTGCACGATGCATTTCGGCGCCCCGGTGGTGCCGCTCGAATACAGGATGTAGACCGGATGATCGAAGGGCTGCGCCGCATATTGCACCGCCTGCGGGGTCAATGGCGCGAGCGCATCCTCCCACACCTGAGCGCCGGCAATCGCCGCCACGCTCAAGCTTTGCCCGCGCGCCTGTGCCACATAGGGCACGATGACGGTTTTCACCAGCGAGGGCAATTGCGGCACGAGTTCGGCCAGCTTCTCCAGGTTGGAAAAGGTTTTGCCGTTGTAGAAATAGCCGTCGCAGGCAATCAGCACCTTGGGCAGGGTCTGGCCGAAACGATCGAGCACGCCTTGCACCCCGAAGTCGGGCGAAGCGGAGGTGAAGGTGGCGCCGAGGCTGGTGGCCGCGAGCATGGCAATCACCGTCTCGGGCATATTGGGCATATAGGCCGCAACCCGGTCTCCGGGCTGGACGCCCCAATGCTTCAAGGCTTGCTGCAGCCGAGAGACTTCGGCGTGCAATTCGCGCCAGCTCAGGCGGCGTTGCACTTGATCTTCGCCCCAGAAATGCAGCGCTATGGCATCGTCATTGCGGCGCAGCAGGTTCTGGGCGAAGTTGAGGCGGGCGTCCGGGAAGAATCGCGCGCCGGGCATGCGCTCGGCGTCGATCAGCACCCGCTCGCCTTTGTGCTCGGCGATCACGCCGGAGGTTTCCCACACCGCGTCCCAGAAATGGGCCTGCTCGGCGATCGACCAATCGAGCAAGTCTTGGTAAGTCTGCAAATGCAGGCCGTGGCGCTCATTTACCCAATGACGAAATGCCTCGACGTGCGAAGCGGCGATGCGCTGCGGCGAGGGCAACCAAAGCGGCTGGTTGGTTTCGGAATCTGGCATGACGCAATCTCTCGAATAGAGGTCAGTTTGAGTCGGCATGCTGCGTGAGCAATTCGCGCAGCCTATCGGGCAAGGGCGCGCTCTTGCGCCGCGGAAAATCCACCCAGACCACGCGCGAACCGCCACTGGCGTAGATCGTGTCGGGATCGTCGGTGCGGCTGAGCAAGGTGTAGGTGTCAAAGCTGGTACGCCCCACATCGGTGGTGTAGAGCCGCGCCAGCACCTCGCCGGGGTACTTCAATTTGATCTGAAAATTGCAGAACGCGTTGACGATCACTGGCCCCAGGCCTGCGGGGTTGGCGGGTACGCCGGTTTCGCGCAGCCACTCCAGGCGGATGATTTCCATGTAGCGGAAATAGATCGTGTTGTTCACATGGCCCATCACATCCATATCGCCCCAGCGTATGGGCAGGGTCAGGGTGTGAACCAGTTGTTTTTGTTCAGGGATTTCGAATCGCATCGGGCTTTTCCTCAGATGCCAAAGCCATCATCAGCCGTCAGGATGGCGCCGTTGACCAGGCTGCTTTGCCCGCTGGCGAGCATGACCAGCATGGCGTCGAGATCTTCGGGCTTGCCCAGGCGTTTGCGCGGCAGCATCTGCATCAGACGCTGGCCCGCCTCGGTCTGCCAGTGATGGTGGTTCATCTCGGTATCGATATAGCCGGGACAGATGGCGTTGACATTGATGCCGTACTTGCCCCACTCCACCGCCATCGCCCGCGTCATGTGAATCACGGCGGCCTTGCTCATGGCATAGACCCCCAGCTTGGGTATGACTCGCAGCCCGGCCACCGAGGCCACGTTGATGATGCGCCCGCCGGCCCAGGTGCCCGGCGTCACGCCCAGCGAACGCGCCACCATGCGCCGCGCCACTTCCTGCGCCACAAAAAAGGCTCCGCGCACATTGGTGCCGAAAACGTCATCGAAATCTTCGGGCGTGGCGTCGAGCAGTTTTTGCTGCGCAGAAATGCCCGCGTTGTTCACCAAAATGTCGATCGGCCCCATCTCGGTCTCGGCATGCGCCACCGCCGCGCGGATGCTGGCGGTATCGGTGACATCGAGTTCGACCACATGGGCGTCGCCCCCCTGCCCTTCGATGCGGGCCCGCAGCTCCTTGAGCCGCTCCATGCGCCGACCGCTGAGCACCACGGCGGCTCCCGCCTGCGCCAGTACCTCGGCAAATCGCCAGCCGAGCCCGCTCGATGCTCCGGTGACCAGGGCGACGCGGCCCGAAAGTTCGATGGTGTATGCCATGTCTATCCTTGAGAATAAAGCGCAGCAGGCCGTCCGTCGATTCCTGGCTGACTGCCTTGCGCTGATGACACAATGGTAGAGGCAGCCGAGATGCGCGTCGGCTCGACCGTGGCTAAGTCTGCAGTGCAACAATCTTGCCACGCCTCCTCCATCCCGCAACCGCGCCCCAGATCAACCATGCAACAGCGACAGCCCAGCTTGCTTCAGCGTTATCTGCAATGGGAAGAAGGCTTGACCCTTGCGGCCAATCGTTTGAGTCGGCAGGCCTGGGTGCGCCGCTTCTTTTCCGCCATCAGCCGCCTTGGCAACGGCTGGGGCTGGGCGGCCATTTTGTGTTTGCTGCTCTGGCTCGATGGGCGCGAGGCGATCTCGCCGATTCTCTGGATGATCGTGACCACGTTCATCGGCACCGGCCTGTACTGGTCGATCAAGCGTCTGGCGGCCCGTCCGCGCCCGAGTGAACATTGCCATCGCATCGTGCTCAGCGAACCCCCGCTCGATCAGTTCAGCTTTCCCTCCGGCCACACCCTGCATGCGGTGAACTTCACCCTGCAGATCCTGTTTTTCGCCCCGATACTGGGCTGGATTGCTGTGCCGTTTGCCCTGTTGATCGCTGCTTCGCGGCTGATTCTGGGGCTGCATTACCTCTCCGATGTCCTCGTCGGCGCGGTGCTCGGCATGCTGCTCGCCACCTTCGCCCTCGCCTTGCGAATTTCCGTGATGTGAACAGGCCCGGGGGCCGAAACAGCGCGGCGCCCGCCCGCTTTGTCGATAATGGCGATATGTCCGAACGCATCATTCCCATCGTCGACCATCATTACGCGACAAGCGTGCCGTCCGTCCCTGCCGACACCGGCAGTACGCCGCAGCAGCCGACCGACCGTTTTCACCGCCCTCTGCACGATTTGCGGATCTCGGTGACCGACCGCTGCAACTTTCGCTGCACCTACTGCATGCCGAAAGAGATATTCGACAAGCACTATGAATTCCTGTCGCATGCCGACTTGCTGAGTTTCGAGGAAATCACCCGCTCGGCCCGGATTTTCATGTCCCTTGGCGTGCGCAAAATCCGGCTCACTGGCGGTGAACCGCTGCTGCGCAAAAACCTCGAACGACTGGTGAAGATGCTGCACGGCCTGCGCACCCCGGAGGGTCTGGCGCCCGAACTGACGCTGACGACCAACGGCTCCATCCTCGCCCGCAAGGCGACCTTGCTCAAGGAGGCGGGGCTCGATCGCGTTACCGTCAGCCTCGACGCGCTGGATGATGCGGCCTTCCGTCAGATGAACGATGTCGACTTCCCCGTGGCCGAAGTGCTGCGAGGCATCGACGCCGCCCTAGCCGCGGGCCTCGGGCCGGTGAAAGTCAACATGGTGGTCAAGCGCGGTACCAACGACGCGCAGATACTACCGATGGCCGAACATTTCCGCGGCACCGGCGTGGTGCTGCGTTTCATCGAATACATGGATGTGGGCAACACCAACGGCTGGCGCATGGACGAAGTGCTGCCGTCGCAACAGGTCATCGACCGCATTCACGCCGCCCATGCGCTGCACCCGCTGGAGCCGCACAGCGCCGGCGAAACCGCCCAGCGCTGGGCCTATGACGATGGCGCGGGTGAGATCGGCGTGATTTCCAGCGTGACCCGCGCCTTTTGCGGCGACTGCAACCGCGCCCGGCTGTCGATGGAAGGCAAGCTCTACCTCTGCCTGTTCGCCACCCACGGCCACGACGTGCGCGCCCTGCTGCGCGGCGATCCGCGCAGCGGCCTGGCCCCGGTCAGCGACGAGCAGCTGCGCGCCGCGCTGGCGCAGGTCTGGACGGCGCGCGATGACCGATATTCCCTGCTGCGCGGCACGGCGGCAGGCCTGGCCCAGCGCGCCGAGCGCAGGGTTGAGATGTCTTACATCGGCGGCTGAAAGCGGCCATGTGCGGCATCGCCGGACGTCTGAACTGGAACGCGCCCATCGATCCCGCGCAGCTTGCGGCGATGATCGGCCAGCTGCACCACCGCGGGCCTGATCAGCAGGGGTTCTACAACAAAGGGCCGATCGGTCTGGCCCACGCCCGCCTGAGCATCATCGACCTGTCCGGCGGCGATCAGCCGATGTGCAACGAAGACGGCACGGTGTGGGTGGTCTTCAACGGCGAGATTTTCAATTACATCGAGCTGCGCGCCGAGCTGCAGCGGCGCGGCCATCGCTTCGCCACGCAGTCCGATACCGAAGTGCTGGTGCACCTGTATGAAGACCACGGTGATGCGCTGGTCGATCAGCTCAACGGCCAGTTCGCCTTCGCCCTATGGGACGTGCCGCGTCAGCGCCTGCTGCTGGCGCGCGACCGCACCGGCATCCGGCCGCTGTTTCACACTCGCGTGCCGGGCGGCCTGGCCTTTGCCTCCGAGGTCAAGGCCTTGTTCGCCCTGCCCGAAGTGCCGCGCCGTCTGGATGCGAAAGCGCTGGGCGAAGTCTTCACCTACTGGGCGCCCCTGCCGCCGCACGCCGTATTCGAGGGCATCGAGTCTCTGCCGCCCGGCCATGTGATGTCGGTCGACGCACGCGGCACGCAGACGCGCCGCTATTGGGATTGGAGCTTTCCCCCAGCCCCGATCGAAGACGGGCGCTCGGCCGCCGCCTGCGCCGACGAGCTGCGCGACCTGCTGATCGACGCGGTGCGGCTGCAACTGCGCGCCGATGTGCCCGTGGCCGCCTATCTCAGCGGCGGCCTCGATTCATCCATCATCACCACCCTGATCCGCCATTACACCGACACGCCGCTGCGCACTTTTTCCCTCACTTTCGACGACGCCGAATTCGACGAAAGCCCCTGGCAGCAGCAACTCGTGCGCCACCTGGGCACCGATCACACCACGGTGCACTGCACCCGCGCCGACATCGCCGCCGCCTTCCCTCGCACCATCGCCCACACTGAGACACCCATCGTGCGCACGGCCCCCGCGCCCATGATGCTGCTGGCTGCCGGGGTGCGCGCCGCGGGCTACAAGGTGGCGCTTACCGGCGAAGGCGCCGACGAAGTCTTCGGCGGCTACGACCTATTCAAAGAAGCCCGGGTGCGCCGCTTCATGGCCCGGCAGCCCGCGTCGCGCTGGCGCCCTCGCCTGCTCGAACGCCTCTACCCCTATCTCAAACACTCCCCGGCCGCCGGCCGCGCGATGACCGAGCGTTTTTTCCGCGAAGGCGAAGCGCATTTCCGCGAGCCCTGGTTCGCCCACCTGCCGCGCTGGACCACCACGCGACGCATCACCGGTTTTCTGTCGCCGGAATGGCGCGCCGCGGCCACGGCGGCCGACCCCATCGCCACCCTCGCCGCGCAACTCCCCGCCGACATCTCCCGCTGGGAGCCGCTCTGCCAGGATCAGTACATCGAGGCGCATACCCTAATGTCGGGCTATCTGCTGTGTTCGCAGGGCGATCGCATGGCCATGGCGCAGTCCATCGAGACCCGTTTTCCCTTCCTCGATCACCGGCTGATCGCCTTCGCCAGCCAGCTTCCTCCGCGCTACAAACTCATGGGACTGGTGGAGAAATACCTGCTCAAACGCAGTATGGACGGCCTGCTGCCCGACGCGCTGCGCCATCGCACCAAGCAACCTTACCGCGCCCCCGACAGCCAGAGTTTTTTTCACAATGGCGAACCCGTCGATTACGTGGCCGACCTGTTCAGCGTGGCGCGCCTCAAAAATGCGGGCTACTTCGACCCGCAGGCGGCGATCCGCCTGTTCGACAAGGCACGCGCTGGAAAAGTCATCGGCTTTGGTGACAATATGGCCTTTGTCGGCATGCTCTCCACCCTGCTTCTGCACGACCAGTTCATCCGGCGCTGACCCTTCGCGAACCCGCGCTCCTCCATGACCGCCGCACCGTCCAGTTACGCCGCGTTGCCCGCCGATCTGCAGACCGATCGCAGCATCATCGTGTCGCTCTGGGTGACCAATCTCGGGCATCCAGAGCGTCGCCAGGACAAATACGACTGGTTCTACCTGCGCAACCCGACCGGTTTACCGCAGGTGTTGCTCGCCCATTCTCCGGCCGAAAACGGAACAGCCGTGGGCGTCATTGGCCTTGCAACCCGGCAGATGCGTTTGGCTGGCCAAGCCTTGAACGCGGGACTTCTGGCTGACTTCGGCGTGACGGCGGAACATCGCACGCTCTATCCGGCGATGCTGCTGCAAACGTCGCTGCGCGACCGGTTTTTGCCGCAGTGCGGGCTGATCTACGGCTTTCCCAACCCGAAGTCGGAACCCGTGGTCAAGCGCCTGGGCTACAAGGTGGCGGGGCGCATGGTGCGCTACGTTCGCGTGCTGCGCAGCGCCAACTATCTGCCCGCGCAAATCCCCCACTTGGTGCGCCGCGCCGTGGGGCGCACCGCAGACTGGTGGCGGCATACCCTGCGCAGAACCCGGTACACCCACGACTTTCGTGGCCGACGGGCTCAATGGATGGACCAGCCCGATACCCGCTTCGATGCGCTGTGGGCCGCGCAGAAAGACCCGGCTTTGCTCATCGGCGTGCGTGATCGCCGTTACCTGGCCTGGCGTTTCGAGCCGAAGCCCTGGAGAAAATTCCGCTTCCTGACCTTGAGCGCCCAAAACGACGGACTTATCGGCTATGCCGTCTGTGAGGTCGTCGGCAAGGTGTTGCATGTGCGCGATCTGCTCTGTCACCCAGAGCATCCGGACAGCCTGAATTTGCTCTTTGACACCCTGTTTCGCGACGCCTATGCCGACGGTCGCAGCAGCGTATCGTTTGAATTCCTCGGCCCTGCCGACATCCAGAGCAAGCTGCATCAGTTGGGCATGTTGGCGCGTGATGCCCGCAGTGTGTTCTGCACCATGACACCCGAACAAGCCCAGGCGCTTGAGCAGGTGCAGTGGTATCTCACCAGCGCCGACGAAGATTATTGAGCCGTATCGCGCAGGCCGCTGCAACCGCCCGCACAGAGAAAACTTTAGTCACACGCACGGCACACTCCACACCCAATCCCACGGAACTGTCTGCTCATGTTGAGCACTCACTCTTCAAGACTTGTGCGCTTTGGGCGCTCTTGAAGGAGAGAGAAGATGTCTCTGGCTGAACTGGTGCTCTACCTCTTGGCGATAGGTGTGATCGGGCTCGGCGTCGGGCTGCTGGTGCAGTTCTGGCGGGAGGCGCGCTCGACGCCCCGCGATTCATCCCTGTGAACTCACAGATTTAACTCACAGATTTTCCGCACCCAGGGCCTTGGCCCGTTCGCGAGTTTGCGCGAGTTCTTTAGGATCGGCGGGCGCGGTTGTATTCCAGCCCTGCAGATGAGAGGTCAGCAGACGGCTGAAACCCTGCGCCCAGTGCGTCTCGGCGTTCAGGCAGTCGATGTAATGAAAGACCTTGCCACCACTGGACAGAAACGCTTCCTTGCCCTCCATGGCGATTTCTTCCAGCGTTTCCAGGCAATCGACGCTGAAGCCCGGGCAGGTCACATCGACCCGAGCCACACCTTCTTTGGCCAGTTGGCGCAAGGTGGGTTCGGTGTAGGGCTGCAACCACTCCTGCTTGCCGAAGCGCGACTGAAACGTCACCGCGTAATCAGCAGCGGCCAACCCCAGGCGCTCGGCGAGCAGGCGCCCGGTCTTGTGACACTCGCAGTGGTACGGATCGCCCAGCTTGAGCGTGCGCGCCGGCATGCCGTGAAAGCTCATGACGAATTTGTCAGGCCGACCCTGCTGCTGCCAGTGCGCCTCGATTTTTCGCGCCAGGGCCTCGATGTAAAGCGGCTCGTCGTGAAAGTGATTGAGCACCCGGAGTTCGGGCATGCGCCGGCTGCGCCGCATCCAGGCCGTCACTGCGTCCAGCGTGGAGGCCGTGGTGGCCGCGCAATATTGCGGATAGAGCGGCACCAGCAGGATGCGAGTGACGTTTTGCTTGGCCATCTCGTCGAGCACACTGGCCACAGACGGGTTGCCGTAGCGCATGGCATAACGCACTTGCACATGATGACCCAGCCGAGCCATTTCGGCTGCAATGGCTTGCGTGAGGTCGGCCGTGCCCGACTGCAGGGGCGAGCCGCGCTCGGTCCAGACCGAGGCGTACTTGGCCGCGGATTTGGAGGAACGAATCGGCAGAATGATGCCGTTGAGGATCAACCACCAAACCGGCTTGGGAATTTCGACCACCCGAGGGTCGCTGAGAAACTCACCGAGGTAGCGACGCAAGGCCGATGCGGTCGGCGCATCGGGCGTGCCCAGATTGACGAGAAGGATGGCAGTTTTCGGTGCGGAACCGTGCGAATACGCCGTAGGATCGGACAAGGGCATGAGAACCTGAGTTCAGTGAGGATGGATCTGGAACATCACCGTGGGTGCGGTCGGGTCGGACGGCTTGGCGCCCAGGGTGATTTCGCCTTGGCCATGCAGCACGCACTCGTTGCGCCGCAGGGCCAGCGTGGTGTCATTGCCCGTGTAGCGCACCCAGGTGCCGTTGCTGCTGAGGTCAGTCAGCATGAAATAGCTGCCGCGCCAGTCGATGCGCGCGTGCTGGCGCGATACCCGCAGATCGTTGACCGGAAAGTCCGCACCGTTCGTGCGCCCGATCACGATGGGCATCTGATCGGCGGCATAGTCCACGCTGGTATCGAGCCAGGCGAGATTGAGCAACTGGCTGCTGTAGTCGATGCGCGAGGGCACTTGCGGCATGGTCTGGCCCATATCGACCTGCGCCTCCCAATCGACCTGATGCACCGGAACCGGCACGTCGTAGCCGCGCAGAAAAATGGCGCCGAGGCTGCGCAGCCGGGCCAGCAACTCCAGCGGCAGCGCTTCCATCACGGCGTCGCCGATGAGAATTTGTCCGGTTCCGGCCGAGTCGGACAGGCGCGAGGCCGCATTGACCGGATCGCCAAAACAGTCGCCCGGCGCCAGCACGACCACGCCGCGAGCAATGCCGATTTTCAGAGGTAGTTTTTGTCGGGCGCCCGTGGCATCGACCGCGCCTGAGGTGGAGCAGGTGCGCTGAATGTCGATGCAGGCGTTGAGCGCTGGGGTGTTGTGCTCGAAGGTGGCGAGTATGCCGTCCCCCAGCGTTTTCACCACATCGCCGCCCGCCGCCTTGAAGCTGCGGGCCATGTTCGACACGACCTGTGTGACCAGCGCCGTGGCTTCGGTATTGCCAAGAGATTGGAACAATGCCGTGCTGCCGACGACATCGGCAAACACGATGGTACGGACAGCCGTTTTTCGCGCGTTGGTCATGCCCGAAGTCTAGCGCAGTGCTTCACGCTATCTGGAACACAAAAACGCGTCTTTGGCGCCAGGGCGGCGTTGCAAATCCGCGCGATACCTACGGGTATCGCTGTGGTTTGCGCCTTGCCCCAACGCCAAATCCATCGTTTTTGTTTGTTCCATCAAGCATGAACCACTGCACCCGCGCGTGCACCCGCCCGCCGCGTGGCGGGCAGGAGCATCCGGATCAAAGCGTGTCGAGAAAGCTGCGCAGCTTGTCCGAGCGAGTGGGGTGCTTGAGCTTGCGCAGCGCCTTGGCCTCGATCTGGCGGATGCGCTCGCGGGTGACGTCGAACTGTTTTCCCACTTCTTCGAGCGTGTGGTCGTTGGCCATCTCGATGCCGAAGCGCATGCGCAGCACCTTGGCCTCGCGCGGCGTGAGCGAATCGAGAATCTCCTTGACCACGTCGCGCAAACCTGCCTGCATCGCCGCTTCGGTCGGCGCCAGCGTGCCCGAGTCTTCGATGAAATCGCCCAGGTGTGAATCGTCATCGTCGCCGATGGGCGTTTCCATGGAGATCGGCTCGCGCGCGATCTTGAGGATCTTGCGCACCTTGTCCTCGGGCATTTCCATCTTCTCGGCCAGCACGGCGGCGTCGGGCTCGGTGCCCGTCTCCTGCAGATGTTGACGCGAGATGCGGTTGACCTTGTTGATGGTCTCGATCATGTGCACCGGAATCCGGATGGTGCGCGCCTGATCGGCAATCGAGCGGGTAATGGCCTGACGGATCCACCAAGTGGCGTAGGTCGAGAATTTGTAGCCGCGCCTGTATTCAAACTTGTCCACCGCCTTCATCAGGCCGACGTTGCCCTCCTGAATCAGGTCGAGGAACTGCAGGCCGCGATTGGTGTACTTTTTCGCGATGGAGATGACCAGACGGAGGTTGGCCTCGATCATTTCGCGCTTGGCTTCACGCGCGGCCTGCTCGCCCAGGCTCATCTGGGTGTTGATTTCCTTGAGGTCGTCGAGCGGCACCACGACCCGGGTCTGGATATCGATGAGCTTTTGCTGCAGCTCCTTGATGGCCGGCACATTGCGGCTGAGGATGACGGAATACGGCTTGCCAGAAGCCACATGCTTGTCCACCCACTTCAGATCGAGCTGATGACCGGGGAAGGACTTGATGAACTCCTCCTGCGGCATACCGCAGCGATCCACCGCATAGCGCCGAATCTCACGCTCGTAGCGCCGCACTTCGTCCACCTGGGCACGCAGCAGATTGCAGAGTTTCTCGACGGTCCGCGCGGTGAAGCGCACTTCCATCAGCGCGGCGGAAATCGCCTCCTGCGCCTTCAAATAGCTGGCAGAACGGTAGCCGTCCTTGTCGTAGGCGCGGCGCATTTTCATGAAGGCGTCGTGCACGTCGGCAAAGGCTTCCAAGGCTTTGCCCTTGAGTTCTTCGAGCTTCATGGAGGTGGCGCCGGCACCGCCGTCTTCGTCTTCTTCGCCGCTCTCGTCGAGCGAGTAGTCGACGTCTTCTTCGGCCACGTAGTCGTCGGATTCGTCGTCCGACACCATGCCGTCCACCACTTCATCGACCGGCAATTCACCGTTATGAATACGCGCGGCCATGGCCAGGATCTCGGCCACTGTCGAGGGCGAAGCCGAAATGGCCAGCATCATCTGGCGCAGGCCGTCTTCAATGCGCTTGGCGATAACGATTTCGCCTTCTCGCGTGAGCAGCTCCACGGTGCCCATTTCGCGCATATACATGCGCACCGGGTCGGTGGTGCGGCCGAATTCAGAGTCGACGTTGGACAGCGCCGCTTCGGCCTCTTCCTCCGCTTCCTCTTCGCTCGACGCGGTCGGGCCGTGCTGGTTGAGCAGCAGGGTTTGCGCATCGGGCGTGGTTTCGTACACCGCGATGCCCACGTCGTTCAGCATGGAAACAATGGTTTCCATCAACTCGGGATCGGCCAGATTGTCCGGAATGTGATCGTTGATTTCCCCGTAGGTCAGGAACCCGCGGGTCTTGCCCATTTTGATCAGGCTCTTGAGTCGAGCGCGCCGACGGCCCAACTCTTCGTCGGTGATGTTGGAGTCGTCATAGCCGAACTCCTTGAGCAGTTGCTTCTCACGGGCGCGCGAGGCCTTGCGTGTTTTGGGCACGGGCGCGGCGGCTACTTCTTCCACCACCTCGACTTCAGCGACTTCGGCATCAACCTCGACTGCTTCGACCTCTTCACTCAGGTCATCCGACAAATCATCGGTCGGCTCTTCCAACTTGCTCTTGCGGCCACGGCGCGCGGCAGACGTATCGGCCTCGGCCGTCACAACGCCCGCCTTGGGCGGACGACCCCGCTTGGGCGCTGGGCTGGTAACCGATGCGGCCGACTTGGTCGCTGCCTTGACCGCATTGACCTCCACAGCACCCCCTTCTTTTGCCGCCACACGATGGACCTTGCCACGCGGTGCGTCCACAACGGGACGCACCTCGGCGGGACTCACCTCGGCGACCGCGGTCTCTTTGCGGGATGCGCCCCGCGGGGTGGGAGTCTGCGTTTTGGATGATGCTTTTGTCATGGTGGACCTCAACCGACCGTTGGTTCGGAAGGAAATATAGAAGGGGGATTGCTGACAGTATGTAGGGTGAATCGCCAAAATTCAAAGAGCCCGAGCGAAACGGCCATTTCGCACCAAGCCCGCACGGCCAGGGCGATACCGAGCCGAATCAGCAAACGTCTTGGCAGCTCCAAGAAGGTTTAATCGCTTTGACCCGCATCGCTTCGACCCAAATTCGTAGCCTCGGTTCGATTGGGTTTTCCTTGATGACCGCGCCCCCACGGCGCTTATGCCTTGCTGCCGAACCCATGCCCTTGAATCTGCGCCCCTGAACCTGCGCCCCGGAACTCATGCCCGGTAGTCTGTTTTGGCAGATATCACCCCGAAGCGGTGGATTTTACAAAAAACCGAGTATTGTCTGCCTGTGCGCCAAAACCGTCAACCTCGTGGCGCTTGGTCGATCTCTTTGAGTCGTAGCGCCAGACTGCGGTATTCCGTCCGGTCGGCGTCTGCCACCAGGCCACCGGCAACCAGTTCGTCCTGCCGTCTTTTCAGCGCGGCGCGCTCTAGGCGCGACAGAATGGCCAGCAAATCCTGTTTGGCTGCGGCTTCGTCCAGTTCCAGCGGATCAGGCGACTCGGCCAGCACCTCCTCAGGCGCGTGCCCGGCCGCGCGCAAGGCTTCCCATAGCGCTGCGGCAGACAGTTCGGGCTGATCTTCCAGAATGGATTCGAGCGTCAGCACCAGCCCCTGCAGCGGCCCGGGCTCCAGCGAGAGCAGCGCATGCTGCGCCGGGTTGATGCTCCACCACAACTCGGGTTGCGACAGCAGCAAAGGAAGCAATTGCCGCAGGGGATCTTTCGGCACTGCGGCAAAGGCCCGCAGCGCCTCGCGACCGCCGCGCACGCGCGGCGCCGTCTTCATGCCACGCGTGCCGAACGACTCCGCCGGAGCGGATGGCTTGCGCGAGGGCGAAGACAGGCGAAGCACCTCGCGCAACTCGGTGGCGGGCATCTCCAGGCGGCGTGCCAGATCGGCCACCAACTGACCGAGCAAAGCAGGCGCCGTGATTTGCGACAACAACGGCCCGGCCTCGTGGATGGCCTGCGCGCGCCCCTCGGCGGTGGTCATCGCCACGCCATCGAACAGGCTGGAAAACAGAAATTCCGACAAGGGCTGCGCCCGGCCGATCTCGCGCTCGAAAGCTTCCGCGCCTTTTTCGCGCACATAAGAATCCGGGTCGTGCTCGGCGGGCAGGAACAGGAACTTCACCACCCGCGTATCGCTGAGCAGAGGCAGGGCCTGCTCCATCGCCCGGCGCGCGGCGCGGCGGCCCGCGGTATCGCCGTCGAAGCTGAACACCACCTGGCCGGTATGCCGAAACAGCTTTTGCAGTTGCTGTGCCGTACAGGCGGTACCCAGCGTGGCCACGGCCTGTTCCACCCCGAATTGGGCGAGCGCCACGACGTCCATATAGCCTTCGACCACCAGCGCATAACCCGCGCGCGAAATGGCGCTGCGGGCTTCGAACAGGCCGTACAACTCCTCGCCCTTGTGGAACACCGCGGTTTCCGGCGAGTTGAGGTATTTCGGTTCACCCTGGTCGATGATGCGTCCGCCAAAGCCGATGACTTCGCCGCGCAGATTGCGAATCGGAAAGGTGATGCGGTCGCGCAGCCGGTCGTATCGACGGTGCGCCGAGGCAAACGACTCGGCTTGCGGATCGAGGGTGTCGCCGGCCGCGTCACGGGCCACCACCAGGCCGGATTGCACCAGGGCATCGGCGTTGTAATTCGCGAACGCGTCGGCCAAAGGCTGCCAATCGTCCGGGGCGTAGCCCAGGCCAAATTTCTTGGCGACCTGGCCTTGCAAGCCACGGGCGATGAGGTAGTTCTTCGCCCGTTCGCTATGCCGCAGGCGGTGCTGATAAAAGCCGTCAGCCGTCTGCAGGGCGTCGACGAGCGTGGCCTGCAGACTACGCTGCTGTTGGATTTGTCGGAGTTGCTGCGGGTCGAGATCGGGCTCGGGCACGGTCATGCCGTAGCGCCCGGCCAGTTCCTTGACCGCATCGACGAAGCCCATGCCCGCATGCTCCATCAGGAAGCCGATAGCCGTGCCATGCGCGCCGCAACCGAAGCAGTGATAGAACTGCTTGCTCGCGCTCACGGTGAACGAGGGCGTCTTCTCGCCGTGGAAGGGGCACAGGCCCTTGTAGTTGGTACCGGTCTTTTTCAGCTCGACATACTGGCCCACGACCTCGACGATGTCGGCGCGGGCGAGCAGATCCTGGATGAAACCGGGCGGAATGCGTTGCTGCATGGATCGGTCGTCGTCATCGTGGCGGCTGGGGCGGCGGCCGCGAAACGGCTGGATCGGGCGAGACTACTTGGGCTGCATGCGAATGGCGCCATCGAGCCGGATGACTTCGCCATTGAGCATGCGGTTGGTGAGGATGGATTCGACCAGGGCCGCGTATTCCTCGGGCCGTCCCAGACGCTGCGGAAACGGCACCATCTGTCCCAGCGCCGCCTGCACCTCGGCAGGCATGCCCATGAGCATCGGCGTCTCGAAAATGCCGGGCGCGATGGTCATGACGCGGATACCGTCCCGCGAGAGATCGCGCGCCAGCGGCAGGGTCATGCCAGCGATGCCGGCCTTGGACGCGGCGTAGGCCACTTGCCCGATCTGCCCGTCGAACGCCGCCACCGAAGCGGTGTTGACGATCACGCCGCGCTCGCCATCTTCCAGCGGCGGCTGCTGCGCCATCGCGGCGGCGGCAAGGCGGGCGAGGTTGAAGCTGCCAACCAGATTGATGTTGATCACCCGCTGGAAAAGCTCCAGGGCATGGGGGCCTTGCTTGCCCAGCGTGCGCGCAGCCGGGGCGATGCCGGCGCAACTCACCGCCACCCGCAGCGGGGCCAGCGCGTTGGCGGCTTGCACCGCCGCTTCCACGTCGCTTGCCTGCGTCACATCGCAGCGCATGAACTGGCAGCCGATGTCTGCTGCGGTTGCTCGCCCGGCGTCTTCTTGCAGATCGGCGATGACCACCCGCATGCCCCGTGACGCGAGCAAGGCGGCGGTGGCGCGGCCCAGACCTGATGCGCCGCCGCTGATGATCGCACTGTGACCAGAGAGTTGCATAAGGCGCCCCGTCCGTTCAGCCCTGCAATGCGGCGAAGATGCGCTGCTGCACTTCGGCCACCGGCCCGACCCCGGAAATGGTGACCAGACGCGGCGCACCGGGCTGGGCCATGCGCTCGGCGTAGAACTTCACCAGCGGCAGGGTCTGGGCGTGATAGACGTCCAGGCGTTTGCGCACGGTGTCTTCCTGATCGTCGGCGCGCTGCACCAACGGCTCGCCGGTGAGGTCGTCCACACCGGCCGTCTTGGGGGGATTGAAGGTCAGGTGATAGGTACGTCCTGAGGCCGGGTGAACCCGGCGGCCGCTCAGCCGCTCGATGATGTCGGCGTCGGGCACGTCGAATTCAAGCACTACGTCGATACCGATCCCCGCTTTCTCCAGACCTTCGGCCTGAGCGATGGTGCGCGGAAAGCCGTCGAGCAGAAAACCCTTGGCGCAGTCGGGCGCCGACAGGCGCTCGCGCACTACGCCCAGCATGATCTCGTCGGGTACCAAGGCGCCCGCCTCCATGATTTTCTGCGCCTGCTGGCCCAGCGGCGTACCGGCCTTCACCGCGGCGCGCAGCATGTCTCCGGTGGAAATCTGGGGAATGCCGAAGCGCTCGGTGATGAAGGCGGCTTGCGTGCCCTTGCCCGCGCCCGGTGCACCCAAAAGTATCAATCGCATGAAGGTCTCTCAATCGTAAAAACGCACATTTCAGAATAGCAGACCGCTCTGCCACGACGCTGACTCGGCGTCCTGTTCAGCGCTCAAGCCACATCACCCGCACGCGCTCCAGATCGGCCAGCGTGTCGACACCGGGGCCGGGCGCCTGTTCGGTCACATGCACCGCAATGGAGTGCCCGTGCCAGAGTACGCGCAATTGCTCCAGCGCTTCGGCCTGTTCCAGCGGCGCCGGGGCCAGCTTGGCGTAATCGCGCAGAAAACGGTGGCGATAGGCGTACAGCCCGATGTGACGATAGATCGGATGCGGGGGCTGCCCCTGCATCGTCCATCCGCCTGAACCCGCCGTGTAGGCGTCGCGCTGCCACGGAATCGGCGCGCGCGAAAAATACAGGGCCCTGCCCTGCGCATCGAGCACGACTTTCACCACATTCGGGTTGAAAATCTCGGCCGCTTCGGTGATGGCATGCGCGCAGGTCGCCATCGGGATTTGCGGAGTGCGCTGCAGCAAGGCCGCGCAGGCCGCGGGCAACTTGGGGTCGATCAGCGGCTCGTCGCCCTGCACATTGACCAAGATGGCGTCTTCGGGCAGACCCAGCGACTCGGCGGCCTCGGCCAGCCGGTCGGTGCCGCTGGCGTGATCTTCGCGGGTGAGAACGGCGCGAACGCCGTGCGCCGCACAGGCCTGCGCAATCAACGGGCTGTCACAGGCCACCACCACCTGCTGCGCGCCGCTATGCGCCACGCGCTGCGCCACGCGCACCACCATCGGCGCCCCGGCAATGTCCGCCAGGGGCTTGTTGGGCAGGCGCGTGGAAGCCAGCCGGGCCGGTATCAGCACCCAGAACGCAGCCGCCATGCTCAGGCCGCCGGTTCGGCAGTGGCGGCGTGGGACGGACTCGGCGTTGCGTCGGCGGGCAGGGTCATGTCGCGGGCGAGATCGACCAGCATCAGCGGAATGTCGTCGCGCACCGGGTAAGCCAGCTTGTCGCGCGGGCAGATCAGCTCCTGCGCGGCGGCGTCGAATTGCAGCGACCCTTTGCAGATGGGGCAGACGAGCAGGTCAAGAAGTCGGGAGTCCACGGGCTTTCTCCAATTGTTGGTGCAACCAGGGCAGCAAGTCGGCGGGCAGTTGCAGCCGCAGGCCGACAACCCAGAGACGCTCGCGCAAAACAGGCGGCAGATGCGCCGATTTTATGGCGTCCTTTTCCGTCAGCAGAATGGGGCCGTCTGGCGGCAGACCGGCCAGTGCGTCGGTGCTCAGAGGCTGATGGTCGCCCAGCGCCCGGGTCTGCACCGTCAGCCCGAGAGCTTGCAGCATGGCAAAAAACTGCCCCGGATGGCCGATTCCGGCTACCGCGCCCAGCGGTTTTGCACCAAAACGCTGCACGAACTGCGCAGCACTGAGCGTTTGCCCACTGACCAGATGCGTGATGTCGCCCGGGCTGCGCACCAGCGCGAAGTGCAGCCCCCCGCCGGACACCTGCCGCAGCACCGCCTCGGGGCCGAGCGTAGCGTCGCGCCCTCTGCCGGGCGATTCGCGCAGCGGGCCGGCAGGCAGCAGCCAGCCATTGCCCCAAAGTCGCTGATCGACCACTACCAGTTCGATATCGCGAGCCAGCGCCAAATGCTGCAGGCCGTCGTCGCTCAGAATCACATCCACATCGGGCCAGGCGGCCCTTAGGGCGAGCGCGGCCTGAGCGCGCCGCCGTCCGACCATCACCGGGCAGCCCGTCAACCGGGCCAGCAGCACGGGCTCGTCGCCACACTCCGCCGGATCGCTCTGCGCGTCCACGCGCAAGGGAGTGTCGTCGGCTGAGCGGCGACCATACCCGCGAGAAACGATCCCTGGCCGCCAGCCCGCCTGCTGCAAGCCGCGCGCCAGCTCGGCGATCAGCGGCGTCTTGCCCGCGCCGCCCACAGTGAGGTTGCCCACCACGACCACCGGCACGCCCACGCGTTCAGCACGCAGCACACCCGCGCGATACAAGCTGCGGCGCCCGGCGCTCAGCAGCGCGAACAACCGGGAGAGCGGCCACAGCGCCCAACTCAGCAGGCTGCGGCGCAGCCACCAGTCCGGCCAGCCGCTCGGCCCAGCGGGTTGCGCCATCAGGAACCGGGAGACTTCTGCGTGGCGAAGGTCAGGCGGCTCAAGCCTGCGGCGCGCGCGGCCTCCATCACATTCACCACCGATTGCTGCGTGGCCTGTGCGTCGGCGCTGATCACCACCATGGTGTCGGCCTTGCCTTTGGACGCATCGAGCAGCGACTGGGTCAGCGCACTCACGGTGCGGCTGGGGAGCAACTGCTTGTTCACCGCATACTCGCCGCCGCTGCTCACGGCCACGATGATTTCCTGAGGATGGTTCTGCAACTTCTCGGCGTCGGCCGTGGGCAGGGTGATCTTCAGCTCGGTGAACTTGGAATAGGTGGTGCTGATCATCAGAAAAATCAGGATGACCAGCAACACATCGATCAGCGGAATGAGGTTGACCTCGGGATCTTCCGTGGTCTGGCGTTTGAAATTCATGGCAAGCGGCGCAGGTCGGAGGCGCGGTTCATTTCAGCGGCGCGGCAGATAGCTTTGCAGATGCGTGGCCAGACGCCGCGCGGCCTGCTCGAGTTCGACCGTGTAGTCGTCCACGCGGCTGCGGAAGTAACGGTAGAAAATCAGCGAGGGCACCGCCACGATCAGCCCAAGCGCCGTGTTGTAGAGCGCCACCGAAATGCCATGCGCCAGCACTGTCGGATCGGTTCCGGCGGTGGACTGCGAGCCGAAAATCTCGATCATGCCCACCACCGTGCCCAGCAGACCGAGCAAAGGCGCCGCAGAGGCCACGGTGGCCAGCGCGTTGAGATACTTCTGCAGCCGATAGACCTGATTCCTCCCGGCGTTTTCCAAGTCTTCCTGCAGCCCCGCCGCGCTGGCATGCGGCCGCGCCACCGATCGGAACCCGCTGGCCAGCACGGCGCCCAGCGGCGAGTTCTGTTCGAGCTTGTCGATCACATCGGCCGCCGGCAGTTGCTTGGCCGACACATTCAGCGCCTCGTCCAGCAATTTGGTCGGGAGAATGCGGGCGCGACGCAGCGAGGCCAGCCGTTCGAAAATCACCGCAAGGGCCACAATCGAGCACAGAATCAACGGCCAGATCGGCCAGCCTGCGGCTTCCACCATCTGCAACATGGGTCTTTTTCCTTTGCGTCTTTGCGCTGCAAAATCAGTCGCCGTGCGTGCCCAACCCGCCACGCACGAGCCTTCAGCGCCGCATTATGCCGGGTCAGAGAAGTGGCGGACAATGAAACAGCGGGCGCCGGTCAAGAGTCAAGATCGCGGGCTTCGAAAGTTATCCCGCCTTTCTGTGGACAACTCTGTGGGAAAGCGCTGAACGGCAGCGCCAAATCGCGCAAAATCAAGCACCCGGCTTAATGTGACGCTTTTTTAATCAATAACTTCTCATTGTTTTTCAATAACTTGGCATGCAATCACGTTACCTTCGGGCGCATTCTGGCGGCGAAAGCATCTGCAGGCAAAGTGTGCACATCCTCTTGACGTTTCGCACCTGGCAACTCGATATCCACCTTGAAAACTTCAACTAACGGCGTCCTGGTGTGGACAGTTTCCGCGCTGGTTCAGGCCTTCTCGGACGCCCTCAACGCCCGCTTCAACAGCCTGAGCGTGCGTGGCGAAATCTCGGGCCTGGTTCGGGCCGCAAGCGGCCACCAGTACTTCAACCTCAAGGACGGCGCGGCGCAACTGCGCTGCGTCTGGTTCCGCCAGCGCGCAGGCTCTGCTGCCATCGCGCTGCGCGACGGCATGAGCGTGCGGCTGCGCGCCACCGTGGCGATTTACGAACCCCGCGGCGACCTGCAACTCATTGTTGAGAGCGTGCAGCCCGACGGCGAGGGTGCGCTGCTCGAAGCGTTTTTGCGCCTCAAGGCCAAACTGCAGATCGAGGGCCTGTTCGACCCCGAGCGCAAACGCCCGCTCCCGGCCCTGCCGCAAGCCGTCGGCGTGATCACCTCGCTACAGGCCGCAGCCCTGCGCGACGTGCTCACCACCCTGCGGCGGCGCAGCCCGCAGGTGCGCGTCGTGGTCTATCCCGCCAGCGTGCAGGGGGCCGCGGCGCCCGGCGAGCTGCTCGCCGCCCTGCGGCGCGCACAGGCGCGGCGCGAAGTCGATCTCATTCTGCTGGTACGCGGTGGCGGCAGCCTCGACGACCTCTGGGCCTTCAACGACGAGGCGCTGACCCGGGCGATTGCCGCCAGCACCCTACCGGTGATCAGCGGCGTGGGCCACGAGACCGACTTCACCCTGGCCGATTTCGTCGCCGATCTGCGTGCGCCCACCCCCACCGCCGCCGCCGAACTCGGCGTGCCCGCCCAGGCCGCGTTGCTCGACGCGCTCACCCATACCGCGCACCGCGCCAGCAGTGCACTCAGCCGCCATCTGCAGCGCGAACAGCAGCGCTGCGACCGCCTCGCCCTGCGCTGGCCGCAACCTGCCGCGCTGCTGGCCGCACCGCAGCGCCACCTCGCGCAGTTGCAGTGGCGACTGCGGCAGGCCTTGAACGACCTGCCGAGGCTGCACGCGCAACGGCTGCAACTCTTACAGCACCGCCTGGCCCATGCGCTGCGCCAGCGCGCGCCGCGGGAGCGCGAGCGCCTGAACCGATACGAGCGCAGCCTGCCAGAAACGCTGTCGCGCCAAATCTCAAACGCCCAACTCCGGCTCGACCGCGCTGCGCAGCACCTGCAACTCCTCAGCCCGCGCGCCACCCTCGCGCGCGGCTACCTGCTGGGCATGAACGCGAACGGCCAAGTGCTGCGCGACCTCACGCAACTCGCGCCACAGCAGCCCCTGCTGCTGGCCGACGCGCAACGCGCGGTGCGGATCGACATCAGCCGCATCGACGCGCAGCCCCATCCTCTCGAAGCGGACATCCCGCCGAATTGAGCGCCCCCAAGGTCGGCTCGCCGACCCGCCCCCCGTGGGGGATGAGGCCCGCGGCTCCAAGCTGCCCTGCGGCAGCTTGGACGGAGCCGAATCCGAGCAGCTTGCAAGCTGCGAGGTGGACAAGAAAACTTGGGGCGGCCCTGCGTTTCCTTGAGTGAGCAAAGTCAAACGGCTGTTCCTAGAATGGCCTTGGTTTGATTTATGCAACCGCCACTCACTCAAGGAGAAGCCCATGCAACACGAACTCCCCCCCCTGCCCTTTGCCCCCGACGCGCTCGCGCCGCATATGTCGCGCGAAACGCTGGAATACCACCACGGCAAGCACCATCAGGCTTATGTCAACAACACCAACAACCTGATCAAGGGCACCGAGTTCGAGAACATGTCGCTGGAAGACATCATCAAAAAATCCAGCGGCGGCCTGTTCAACAACAGCGCCCAGGTGTGGAACCACACCTTCTTCTGGAACTGTCTGAAAGCAGGCGGCGGCGGTGAACCCAAGGGCGCGCTGGCTGCGGCCATCAACGCCAAATGGGGCAGCTACGCCGCGTTCAAGGAAGCCTTTCACAAATCCGCCGTCGGCAACTTCGGCTCGGGCTGGACCTGGCTGGTGAAAAAGGCCGACGGCAGCGTGGACATTGTCAACACCGCCAACGGTCAGACCCCGCTGACCACCGCCGACAAGGCCCTGCTGACCATCGACGTGTGGGAACATGCCTACTACATCGACTTCCGCAACCGTCGCCCCGACTTTGTCACCACCTTCCTCGACCACCTGGCCAACTGGGACTTCGCCGAAAAGAACTTCGGCTGATCGCGCCAGAACCCGTGTCGCAGAAAAGCCCGCAGTGCGGGCTTTTCTTTTTGGGCGACGCGCGCGCCTCACACCAGCCGCAGATCGACTGGCCGAGCCCCCGGAAAAATGGTCTGAATTTGCGATGACCTCAACCCCCACTGCCGCTGGAACAGGCCGCCGAGCAAGTCGCGGTAGTCGGTCAGCACCGGGTCGTCGCGGTTCTGGTTGAGGGTAGAGGGCGATTGCACGATCTGCTCACCCGCGATGCGCCCGCCCCGCACTGCGCCGCCCAACACCCAGTACACGGTGCCGTGGCCGTGATCGGTGCCGCGATTGCCGTTTTCGCGGAAGGTGCGGCCAAACTCGCTGAGTACGACCACGGTGGTCTGCTGCCAGGCCGGGCCCAGCGCCTGCGCCATGCCGGCCAGCCCCTGGCCGAGCGCGGCGAGTTTGTCGGCAAGCTGGCCTTTTGCGCCGTTGTCGGTGGCTTCGTTGACATGCGTGTCCCAGCCGCCCACGTCGATGAAGCCGACGTTGAAGCTGTCGCGCATCAATCCGCCGATGCGCACGGCCTCGGCGACGAAGCCCTTGGGCGCGACCGCGCCGCGGCTGGCGGCCACCATCTCGGCCTGCCAGCCGGAGGCCTGCATATCGTCGGCGACGGTCTGGTGCACGGCGAAGCCTTCACGCACCGCCGCGCCCTGCGACGAGCCGTTCCACATGCTTTCGATCAGCGCGCGCTGGCGGTCGTCTATGCCGGTGTGCCCGGCTTGGGCAATGGCGAGATTGGGCACGCGCTGGGCGCCGCGCAGCGAAAGCGGCAGCTGCGCGGTGAAGGCCATGGGCTGGGCGCGCGCGCCGAGCTGCTGCACCAGACGGTTGAGAAAACCGTCGTTGAAATTGTGCGTCTGCGGGCCCTGGCCGAGTTCGATGTGATCTTGCGTTTCGAAGTGGCTGCGGGTCAGGTCGCGCGTGCCGGCAAAGGGCACGAAAGCCAGTTGCCCGGCCTGCCACAGCGGCAGCAGGGATTCGCGCAGCGCCGGATGCAGCGCCCAGTCGGCATTCAGCGCGATGGACGCGTCGGCGCCCTCGCCCGGCCGGGGCACGGCGATATGCGGGCGCGACTCGTAATAGAAGCTGTTGGCATGGGGCACGAGCAGATTGGTGGCGTCATACGCGCCGCGCAGGAACACCAGCACGAACTTGGGCTGCCCCTGTGCAGCGGGCGCGGCCCACAGGCGGGTCATCGGCGTGGCCAGCGCGGCGGCGGTGGCGGTTTGCAAGAAATGGCGGCGTTGCATGGCAGTTTCTCCTGAGAAATTCACCGGGCCGCACCAAGAATTTCTCGCCCCTGGGGGGAGAGCCGAGTGCGGCGAGGCTTCGGGGGGCATTCACGCGTTCATGAATTCGGGCGATGAGAGCCACAGCGTGTTCCAGCGCAGGCGGTTGTCGGCCTGCGCCAGCGCGCGCAAGGTGGCGATGCTGAGCTGGCCTTGCTGGGCGAGATAGACCGGGCTGCGCGCGAGATCGGGCGGGGGACGGTGGGGTGGCTTGGCCGCGGTTTGGGGAGCCGTCATCGCCGCCATTGCTTCGTCAGGTTCTGCGGTCACCAGCGGCGCGCTCTGCCGCAGGAGGGCAGGCGGCGGCTCGAACATCGCCGGCGCGCCACTGCCGATCTGCCGCGCCACTTCGAAGCGCGCGGTGAGCTGGCCCGAGCCGTCCCAGGCGCTCGCGTTCAGCGGGTAGCCGTCGGGCGTCTGGCGTCCGAACAGCGGCTCGCCCAGGCGGGCCAGCATGCCGAGCACCGGCTGCGGGTTGCGGATCGGTTCGTCGCCCAGGCTGGCGCGCAGCGCCGACAGCACATAGCGCATCGGGTCTTTGAACTGCGGCTGGCCCAGACTGGCGGCGAATGCCGCGCTGGTGAACATCGCGCGCAGCACTTCGGCCATCTGCCCGCCGCTGGTCTGCCAGCGCCGCACCATGTCATCGACCAAAGCGGGCGGAACGGGGTCGGCGACGAAGTACTGCGCCAGTTGCGTGCTGACATGCCGCGCGGTGGCGGGGTGGTCGGCCAGCAGGGTGATGACCTCGTCGATCTCTTCCAGGCCGTGGCCTTGCAGGGTGTAGCCCAGCACCGTCTTGGGGTCGGGGTCGTGCCGCGCGGGGTTGAACACCACCAGCCCTTGCCGCCACACATCGGCGCGCAGGGCCGGGCGCACCCGCACCGGCTGATCCATCAGGTCGACGCCCAGGCCGGTGAGTGCGCGGGCGAGGTTGGTCACATCGGTCTGGGTGTAGCCGCTGCCCACGCCCAGGGTGTGCAACTCCATGACTTCGCGCGCATAGTTTTCGTTCACATGGCCGCGGGCGTTTTGCGCGTTGTTCAAGTACAGCAGCATCTGCGGCGAAAACATCGTGGCGCGCAGCAAATCACGAAAGCGCCCCAGCGCGTGCGGAGCGATGACGCGCTGGGTGTAATCGCCCATCATCGGGCCGATATTGCCACTGCGGAACACATTAAAGTGATTCAGCCAGAACCAGCTCAGCCGCTGCTGCAGGGCATTGGGGGCGTACAGACCGAGCCACACCTGTTGCGCCGCGGCCTGTTGCGCCAGCGCATATTTGAAGCGGTTGAGCGCCTTCAGCCGGGCCTCGGTATCGGCAGCGGCCTGCGGGTCATTCTTGCGGGCCTGGAACAAGGCGCGTTGTTCACGCACGATGGGCGGAATGAGCGCTTCGAGCGGCTGATTCACCGGCAAGGCGGCAAGCCGCGCCGCCAGCTCGGATGGCAGCGCAGTACCGGGCTGAACGCGCAGTTGCAGGTCCAGATAGGCCGTGGCGCCCAGGCGGGACAACGCCTGCAGTTGCTCCGCGCTGGCGCCCCAGCTCACCCGGTCGAGAAAGGTCACCGGATCGGCTTGCGCAGCGGCGTCCAGCGCAGCAGGGCCAGCCTCGCTTGCGGTCTGCAAGGTTTGCGACAGCGCAGCCGGCGCCAAACCCCACAAGCCCAGTCCCGCAGCGCCAAGCCCCCCGATGAAACGGCGGCGCGAAAGCCGCCCGGCAGCGTGCAAACGATGTTCCATGATCAGCGCTCCCGTTCAGCCGCACACGCCCCAATGGCCCGGATGCCAAGCGCCATAAGGGCCGCGCCAGCCGGGGTGCCAACAGCCGCCGCCTTCCGGCCGAACGATTACCGCCCCTGAAACCCTCGCCGGGGCAAGAGGCGCCACATAACACCCACCGAGCAGCAGACTCCCTGCGACCGCCACTGAAACCAGTTGCAGGCGGCGCGAGCGTACGGCGCGCCCCAAGGCTTTCATGGCGCGCGTCATGGTGTGATCTCCCGGCTGATGGCGTCTTCCTGACGGTTCAGCGCCCAATACTGGGAACGCACCAGCGCGCCGCCCTGAGCTCGCGCCAGCACGTCCTGCCGCCAGCGCACCTGCGCCACCTGATGCTGCAGCGCGGCGGCCCGCCAGGGTGTGAGGGCGCCGGTCCATCTTGCGTAGGCAATGCGCTGATCGAGATGATTGGCGCGTTGGAGCACTTCGGCACGCGCCGGATGGGCGGCCTGCCAGGGTGTTTCGGCCATGGCCAACGGCGCAGTGAGCAAAGCGCTGGCAGCCAGCAGACCGAGCGCCAACGGCTTCCAGTGCCCGGCGTTTTGTTGGGAATGATGCAGAAAAGAATGCATGATGGACTTCCTTTGAAATTCGACGAGAAGGATGGCGGCCGTGTCGAATCAACGAAAGTCCTGCCTGCCCGGTGACAACTGCACCGCACGCAGTTGTCACCGCTTGTATCGCGTCAGCGGCTTGCTGCGGGCAGCCCCAGCACGCGCGCACCCGGCCGGATGCCGTGCTGCGCAAACCAGTGCAGCGGGGTTTCCAGCGCATAGCGCACATCGGTCTGGCCGCAGTGCACGTCTTCGGTCTGGGGCTGCATGTCGGCGAGGTTGACAATGCGGCCGTCCGTGGCGATGAAGGCGACCGAAAGGGGAATGAGCGTGTTTTTCATCCACATGCAAACCGGCTGAGACTCGGCAAACACAAACACCATGCCGCGATTCGTGGGCAGGCTGCGGCGGTTCATCAGCCCGGTCTGCTGCTGCTCGGGGGTAGAAGCCACTTCGGCGGTGAGGGTGTGGCCGCCGATCTGCAGGCGCACCAGCGGCAGCCCGGTATTGACCTCGGGCTGCGCGGCCCAGGCCGCGCTGGAACTGGCCAGTACAAAAGCCAAGGCGATGCGGTGAATGAAACGAGACTTGTGCATGGTTCGGTCCTTGTTCGGTGGCGTTCGTCAATCGCGCTGCAACAGGCACACCGCGCTGGCGGAGATGCCTTCGCCCCGGCCGACAAAGCCCAGACGCTCGGTGGTCTTGCCTTTGACGTTGACCTGCGCCGCGTCCAGTTCCAGCAGCGCGGCGATGCGCTGGCGGATGGCGTCGCGGTAGGGCGCAAGCTTGGGTGCCTGTGCAATGACGGTGCAGTCCACATTGCTGATCGCCCAGCCTTGTGCCAGCACGCTCTGGCGCGCCTGCCGCAGCAGTTCGCCCGAATCTGCGCCCTGGTAGCGCGCGTCGGTATCGGGGAAATGCTGGCCGATGTCGCCCAGCCCGGCCGCGCCCAGCAAGGCATCGGTGATGGCGTGCAGCAACACGTCGGCATCGGAATGGCCGAGCAGGCCGAGGGGATGGGGGATGGTCACGCCGCCGATGATGAGTTTGCGGCCGGGAACGAGAGCGTGGACGTCATAGCCCTCGCCGATACGGATTTGCGTCATGGGTTGGCTCCTGCGCGCGCGGCGAGCAAGGCCTGCGCGAGTTCGAGGTCGGGGGAATAGGTGATCTTGAAATTCCACGACGCGCCGGTGACCAGCAACGGATGCGCGCCCTGGCGCTCCATCGCACCGGATTCGTCCGTAGGTGGCGCGTTGACAATGATCGCCGCCCGCAGCGCCTCGCGCAGCGCGCCGATGCGAAACATCTGCGGCGTCTGTGCCAGCCAACGGCCCTCGCGCGGCTCGGTGCAGGCCACGCGGCCTGCGGAATCGGCGGCCTTGAGGGTATCGGGCAGGGGCAGCGCCAGCAGGCCGCCGACGTCATCCTCCAGGCAGGCATCGATCAGGCGGTCGATCAGCTCGGGGGTGATGCAGCAGCGCGCGGCGTCGTGCACCAGCGCCCAGTCGCTCACGTCGGCGCCGGAAGCGAGCAAGGCCTCCAGCCCGCCGAGCACGCTGTGCGCCCGAGTCGCGCCGCCGCGTGGCAACAGATGCAGCCGGGGATCGGGCTGCAGGGCGTCGGCCGCCCAAACGTCGCCCTCCTGCACCACCACCGATACCGAGGCGATGCGCGGCGTCTGCAGAATAGCCCGCACCGTGTGCTGCACCACCGACTCGCCCAGCAGACGCCGGTATTGCTTGGGCGCATCGCCAGGCAGGCGCGAACCGCTGCCGGCGCTCGGAATAACGGCATGGCAACGGGAGGGTCGGGCGGGGGAGGCGGGCGATATTTGCATCAAGACACACGGGCGCCCACGACTTTGGGCGAAAATTTGAACAATGTCTATTGTCCATGCCCTGCGCGCGCAAGTGCCCGCGCTCAAGCCCGGCCAGCGTGTGAGCTGGCCGCTTCCCGCCGGAAGTGCCGATGCCCTGCTGCTGGCCGAGTTGTGCGCGCCGCGCGATGACGCCGCGCCCTGGCTCGTCGTCACCGCAGGCGCAGCCGATGCCCAGCGTCTGCTCGGCGAGTTGCAGTGGTTCGCCCCGCAGTTGCGCGTCGGCTTGCTGCCCGACTGGGAAACCCTGCCTTACGACAGCTTTTCGCCGCACCAAGATTTGATCTCCGAGCGGCTAGCTACGCTCTGGGCCATCCACAACCAGCAGATCGACGTGGTCATCGCCCCGGCCAATACCGCCATCCAGCGGCTGGCCCCGCCCGAGTTCCTCGCGGCCTACACCTTCGATTTCCGCCAAGGTGAGGCGCTCAACGAAGCCGCGCTGCGCGCCCAGCTCGTTCTGGCCGGGTACAACCACGTCAGCCAGGTGATGGCCCCGGGCGAATACGCGGTGCGCGGCGGCCTCATCGACCTGCATCCCATGGGCTCGCCCGTGCCCTACCGCGTCGATCTGTTCGGCGACACCATCGACGCCATCCAGGCCTTCGACCCCGACACCCAGCGCAGCCTCTACCCGGTCAAGGAAGTGCGACTGCTGCCGGGCCGCGAATTTCCGCTCGACGATGCGGCGCAGAAGCGCTTTCGCGCCCGCTGGCGCGAGGTGTTCGAGGGCGACCCCAGCCGCAGCCCGCTTTACAAAGACATGGGAAGCGGCGTAGCCGGGCCCGGCATCGAGTACTACCTGCCGCTGTTCTTCGAGCACACCGCCACCCTGCCCGACTATCTGGGCGAACGTACCCGCGTCGTGCTGCATGGCGAAATTTCCACCGCCATCCAGAAGTTCTGGGCCGATACGCAGGAGCGCCACCGTCTGTTGCGGCACGACCCGGAGCGCCCCGCCCTCGCTCCCGACCAGCTCTTCCTCAGTGAAGAGGCGTTCTTCAGCCGCATCAAGCCCCTCGCCCAGCTTGCGCTGCGGCCCAAGGCCGATGCGCCGCAGACCGACAAACCCACCAGCGCCGAGCTACCCGACATCAGCGCCGACCGCCGCGCCACCCGCCCGCTGGCGCGCCTGGCGCAATGGTTGGAAGAGGGCCGCCCGCAACACCGGCGCGCGCTGCTGCTGGCCGAATCCGCCGGCCGCCGGGAAACCCTGCGCGAGCTGTTGCAGGAGTCCGGCTTGTCGGCCCAGCCTGCGGAAAGCTGGGACGAATTCGTACAGGGCACCACCGGCTTCGCCCTGGCCGTCGGGCCGCTGGCGCGGGGCTTCGCGCTGCCCGCCGACCGCTTGGCCGTGCTCACCGAGACCGAGCTGTTCGCCCTCAACCCGGCCCAGCGCAGGCGCCGCAAGCAAGAGCAGGCCAGCAATGTCGATGCCCTGATCCACGACCTCGCCGAGCTGCAGCCCGGCGACCCGGTGGTGCATGCCAACCACGGCATCGGCCGCTATCAGGGCCTGGCCGAGCTCGATCTGGGCGACGGCCCCGCGGAGTTTCTGCATCTGGTCTATGCGAACGATGCGGTGCTGTACGTGCCTGTGTCGCAACTGCATCTCATCGGCCGCTACAGCGGCGCGGCGCAGGAAGACGCACCGCTGCACACCCTCGGCTCGGGCCAGTGGGACAAGGCCCGGCGCAAAGCTGCCGAACAGGTACGCGACGCCGCCGCCGAGCTGCTCAACATCTACGCCCGCCGCGCCGCACATCAGGGCCATGCCTTCCGCTATTCGCCGCAAGACTACGAGGCCTTCGCCGCGAGTTTCGGTTTCGAGGAGACGCCCGATCAGGCCGCGGCCATCCATGCGGTGGTGCAGGACATGATCTCTCCCAAGCCGATGGATCGCCTGGTCTGCGGCGACGTCGGCTTCGGCAAGACCGAAGTCGCGCTGCGCGCCGCGTTCGTGGCGGTGATGGGCGGCAAGCAGGTGGCCGTGCTCGCGCCCACCACCCTGCTCGCCGAGCAGCACTGCGAGACCTTTCGCAACCGCTTCGCCGACTGGCCTGTGCGCATTGCCGAGATGTCGCGCTTTCGCAGCACCAAGGAGATCAGCGCCGCGCTCGACGGCTTGGCGCGCGGCACGTTGGACATCGTCATCGGCACCCATAAGCTGCTGTCGCCCACGGTCAAGTTCCACCGGCTCGGCCTGGTCATCGTCGATGAGGAGCACCGCTTCGGCGTGCGTCACAAAGAGGCGCTCAATGCCATGCGCGCCTCGGTCGATTTGCTCACCCTCACCGCCACGCCCATTCCGCGCACCCTGGGCATGGCGCTCGAAGGGCTGCGCGATCTGAGCGTGATCGCCACCGCGCCGCAAAAGCGCCTGGCGATCAAGACCTTCGTGCGCAGCGAAAGCGGCGCGGTGATGCGCGAGGCCATCCTGCGCGAAATTAAGCGCGGCGGTCAGGTGTACTTTCTGCACAACGAAGTCGAGACCATCGAAAACCGCCGTCGCCAGCTCGAAGAACTGGTGCCCGAAGCGCGCATCGAAATCGCCCACGGCCAGATGCACGAGCGCGATCTGGAACGGGTGATGCGCGACTTCCACGCCCAGCGTTTCAACATTCTGCTGTGCACCACCATTATCGAAACCGGCATCGACGTGCCCAGCGCCAACACCATCGTTATGGCGCGGGCCGACAAGTTCGGCCTGGCGCAGCTGCACCAGTTGCGCGGCCGCGTCGGGCGTTCGCATCACCAGGCCTACGCCTATCTGCTGGTGCCCGATGTGCAGAGCCTGACCAAGCAGGCCGGACAACGGCTCGAAGCCATTCAACAGATGGAAGAACTGGGCTCGGGCTTCTATCTGGCCATGCACGACCTGGAGATTCGCGGCGCCGGCGAAGTGCTGGGCGAGCAGCAATCGGGCAATATGCAGGAGATCGGCTTCCAGCTCTACAACGACATGCTGAGCGAGGCCGTGAAGGCGCTGCGCGCAGGCCGCGAGCCCGACCTGCTCAACCCGCTGGGCGTGACCACCGAGATCAATCTGCATGTGCCCGCCCTGCTGCCGAACGACTATTGCGGCGACGTGCATGCCCGGCTTTCGCTCTACAAGCGTCTGGCCAGCGCCGCCACCAGCGCCCAGCTCGACAGCGTGGCCGAGGAAATCGTCGATCGCTTCGGCCGCCTGCCGCCACCCGCGCAGGCGCTGGTGGACACGCACCGTCTGCGGCTGATCGCGCAGGGCTACGGCATCACCAAGATCGACGCTGCCGAAGAAGTGGCCATCCTGCACTTCCGCAAGGACGCCCCGGTGGACGCCGCCCGCATCATTGACCTCATCCAGAAAAACCGCCACATCAAGCTCACCGGCAACGACCGCCTACGCATCGAACGCCCGACCAAAGACGCCACGCAGCGCGCCCAGCTCATCCGCGACACGCTCAAGCAACTCGGCGCGCCGCGGGCCGAGGTGGCGATTGCCTGAGGCGCTGGCGTAAAGTCCGACGTAAACCTCCCAACAGCCCTATCGCATCCGCACACACCATGTACCACCTCGTCATTCAGCGCCACACCGCCCCGCTCTCGCAAGACAACCTCGACCATCTCTGCCACATCGCCGCGCCAATCAGTCTGGAAAAATTTGCCGACGACCGCGGCCCCAACCGCGGCCATAACGGCGCCCGGCTGCGCGACATCCGCAGCGCCGGCCCCGGCATGCGCCGCACCCTCGACAGCTACTGCCGCGAGCACCATATCGACTGGGCCATCATCCCCGCCGGGCTGCATCTGGGCGACTTCAAGCTGCTGGCCATGGACATGGACTCCACGCTGATCAACATCGAGACCGTCGACGAAATCGGCGCCGCCGTCGGCAAGAAAGACGAGATCGCCGCCATCACCGCGGCCGCCATGCGCGGCGAGATCGCCGACTACGCCACCAGCCTGCGCCAGCGCGTCGCCCTGCTCTCCGGGGTGCCGCTTGCCTCACTCGACAAGCTCTACACCGACACCCTGCGCCTGAACCCCGGCGCCGAAACTCTGCTGGCCGCAGCCCAGGCGGCCGGGCTGAAAACCCAGCTCGTCACCGGCGGCTTCACCCACTTCACCGACCGGCTGAAACAGCGCCTGGGCTTCGACCGCGTGGCCGCCAATGTGCTGGGCGTGAAGGGCGAGGCACTCGACGGCACACTCATCGGCGACATCATCGACGGCGAAGCCAAGAAAAAGGCCGTGCTCGCCTTCTGCGACGACCTGGGCTGCGATCCCGGCGAAGTGCTGGTGATAGGCGACGGCGCCAACGACCTGCCCATGATGAACGCGGTGGGCATCAGCGTGGCCTACCACGCCAAACCCAAGGTGCGCGAAGCGGCCACCGCTGCCATCGACCATGGCGGCCTCGACAGCCTGCTGCACTGGTTTGAATAAACGCGCCTCAAAGCCGCATTACGGCAGCATCACGGCAGGCTGATTGCCGGATACTGCGATCCCGCCATCGCCCCCACGGCCGCGCCCAGCGCTGCCGCTGCAGTCTTGCCATTGCCGTGGCCGAAGCGTGATCCAACCAGCCCGCCGACCACCCCGCCGATCACCGTACCCGGCGTGATCTGCGTGGCATAGGGATTGGCCGCATTGGCCCCCACCACCGCGCCCAGCGCCGCGCCCGTGGCCGCCATGGCCGTGCGGCCGTTGCCCGCACCGAAGCGCGAACCGATCAACCCGCCCGCCACTGCCCCCAGCGCCGCCCCCGGCAAGGCCGATTGCGCCACCGGTGCGGGTGCGTAGCCCGGCTGCGCCGTGTAGGCGGGTTGCTGCACATAGGCCGGTTGCTGCACATACTCGGGCGGCGCCGCCGCGTACCCGCCGGCATACCCCGGCTGGGCATAAGGCACATAACCCGGCTGCTGATAAACAGGTTGCTGATAGCTCGGCTGCTGCGCAGGCGCATACGCCGTGGAATAGGACGGCGGTACGACAGCGCAACCGCCCAGTAGTGACAACAACACTGCGCCGCTCATCAACAGACTTGGCCGAAACATGATGGGTTCCCCGTAAAGTTAGGTTATGCAGCCTCAACGGAGTTTGGGCGCTGTTGGGTGACAACGCTTAGAACATTTGTTGCATCGCTTGCCGCAAGTCGTCGATCAGGTCTTGCGGGTCTTCGAGGCCGATGGCCAGTCGCACCAGACCGCCAGCGTGTGACCAGTGGGTCGACGGGCGCATCAGTTGCACGTCGTAGGGCACGGCCAGGCTGACCGGGCCGCCCCAGGAATAGCCGATCTTGAAGAGCTGCAAGGCGTCGACGAAGGCATCGACCTGAGCGGCGGTGTAGCGCGCATCGAACACCACGCTGAACAACCCGGCTGCGGCGGTGCAGTCGCGCTGCCAGTGCGCGTGGCCGGGGCTGCCGGGCAGCGCCGGGTGGAGCACCTGCGCCACCTGGGGCTGGTCTTGCATCCACAACGCGATGCGCCGCGCGCTGGCGTCGTGCGCGGCATAGCGCAGCGGCAGGGTATGCAGGCCGCGCAGCACCCGGGCGACGTCGTCTGCGCCCACGCCCAAGCCGAGCCGCATGTGGGTGAGCAGCAGGCGCTCGTGCAGGGCATCGTCGCGGGTGGTCACGCTGCCCATGAGCAGGTCGGCGCCGCCGCTCTGGTATTTGGTGAGGGCCTGCATCACCACGTCCACGCCGAGATCGAAGGGCTGCAGCGCGATGCCGGCAGCCCAGGTGGCGTCGATGGCGGTGAGGATGCCGTACTGCCGTGCCACGGCAATGAGTCCGCGCAGATCGGGCATTTCCATCGTGACCGAACCCGGCGCTTCCAGCCAGAGAAGCCGGGTTTGCGGCGTGATCAGCTTGGCGAGTTCTTCAGGGGTGCAAGTGGCTTCGTAGAGTTGGTGCTGAATGCCCCAAGCCCCGAGAAAGCGCTCGGCCAGTTCGCGGCTCGGGCCGTACACATTGCCCGGCAACAGCACCGTGTCGCCTTGCTTCAACAAAGCGAGATCGACCAAGGCGATGGCCGAAAGACCCGAGGGGCAGAGTACGCAGTGGCGCCCGCCATCGAGCGCGGCCAGACGCTCTTCCAGGATGAACGTGGTGGGGGTGCCGTGCAGCCCGTAGGTATAACCGGCCTTGCTGCGCCAGTCGCGCGCGCGCATCGTCGCCACATCCGGGAAGATCACGGTGGAGGCATGGTGCACGCCGGGCTCCACCGCACCAAAACCGGCTGGAGGTTGATACGGGTGATGTTGCAAACGGGTGGACAAATGTTGCATTTCGGAGGGCGACTGGGGTTTTTGGTCTAATTGGGGCTCTTGTTGACTCGACATGGAATGGGCTCCGCGATGTTTGGATCTTGTTTTGCGGGTTTGCGTAGGCGATAAGCCCGCGGCGCAAACCAACGTGAAGCATAGGCCGAATGCCAGCCCGCTCCGACACCCACTCCTTGGATCCTGACCCTGCGTCTTTGTTACCCGGCCCTTTGTTCCCTAAGCTCTGTGCCGGGTTTGCAACCACCGCCCAGCGCTCTGCGCAGCCCTTGCGCACCCGCCGCCCCGCCTGCCCGATCTTGCCCTGTGCCTCTTTGCATCTTCGCTGGGCCGCAGCACAGGCGACTGCTTTTTTCCGTGTTTCGTCCGCTCTGGAGCGCCCGTCATGGAAGTGCTGATTCTGTTCGGTCTGATTCTGCTCAATGGTCTGTTCGCCATGTCGGAGATCGCGCTGGTCACGGCGCGCCGTGCTCGCCTGACCGCGCTGGCGGAGGCCGGCAATGAAAACGCCCGCACCGCGCTGCATCTGTCCGAGCAACCCACGAGGCTGCTGTCCACGGTGCAGATCGGCATCACCTCCATCAGTGTGCTCAACGGTATTTTGGGCGAGGCGGCGTTTTCCGAGCCGGTGGCCAACTGGCTGATCTCGCTGGGTCTGCTGCCCAAGTTTGCCGGGGTGTCGGCCACGGCCATCGTGGTGCTCATCATCACCTTCGCCTCCATCGTCATTGGCGAGCTGGTGCCCAAGCGGCTGGGGCAACTCGCGCCCGAGCGCATCGCCATGGTGATGGCGCGGCCCATGACCTGGATCGCCCGCGGCGCGGCGCCCTTCGTCAAGCTGCTGTCCATTTCCACCGACCTGCTGCTGACCTTGCTGCGCGTGCGCCACAACACCATGCCGCAGATGACCGAGGCCGAGATCAACGAGGTGCTCGAAGAAGGCTCGGACGCCGGGGTGATCGAGGAGCAGGAGCACGAGATGGTGCGCAATGTGTTCCGCCTCGACGACCGGCAGATCGCCTCGCTGATGACGCCGCGCAACGAGATCGAATATCTCGACGTCGATCAGCCGCTGAGCGAAAACCTGAACAAAATCGCGCAGTCGACGCATTCGCGCTTTCCGCTGGTCAAACGCGGGCTGGAGGAAGTGGTCGGCATCGTCTCGACCAAGGATTTGCTGGGCCGTTTCATCCGCCGCGAGGGTATCGACGATCTGAGCAAGGCCGCCGTACCCGCGACCTTCGTGCCCGAAAGCCTGACCGGGCTGGAGCTGCTGCAGACCTTCCGCCAGAGTCCCGAGCACACCGCCGTGGTGATCGACGAATACGGTCAGACCATGGGCATCGTGACCGTGCAGGACTTGATGGAGGCCATTGCAGGCGAGTTCAAGTCGCATCCGTCCGAAGAACCCTGGGCGATACAGCGCGAAGACGGCTCTTGGCTGATGGACGGCCTCATCACCGTGGAAGACCTCAAGACCCGCCTGGGCCTGGCCCGTCTGCCCGACGAGGAAAAGCAGCGCTACAACACCCTATCGGGCATGCTCATGCTACTGCTCGCACGGCTGCCGGCCACTGGCGACATCGTGCAGTGGGGCGACTGGACTTTCGAGATCGTCGATATGGACGGCAAGCGCATCGACAAGGTGCTGGTGCAGCGCCGCCCCACCGAAGCCGCAGACGAATTCTCCGACCCCGGCGAAGGACGCGACTCGCGGCTTTGAATATAGGTGCGGCTCCCGCCACCGCGGACACCGCACCCGTGCTGCTTCTGATCTCACCCCATGCTGCACGACGCCCTGCTCCTGCTGCCGGACTTCATCCTGATCGTGCTGGGGCTGCTGCTCGTGCGCTTCACCGCGCTCAACCGCAACGTGTGGGACGGGGTGGAACGGCTGGTGTATTTCGTGCTGTTTCCAGCGCTGCTGTTTTCCACCACCAGCCGCGGCCATGCCAGTCTGGGCGACACGCGGGACTTCGTCATCGCGGGAGCGGCCATGCTGCTCATCGGCATCGGCCTGTCGTATCTGGCCTTCTGGTCGCGCAAGGCCGACCGGCGTTGCGTGGCCAGCGGTGTGCAGACCGCCTTTCGCTTCAATTCCTACATTGCCCTGGCCGTCGCCGATCGGGTGGGCGGCCCGCCCGCGGTGTCTTTGGTCGCGGTGCTCATCGCCGTGGGGGTGCCGCTGTGCAATGTCGCGGCGGTGTGGGCGCTGGCGCGTCATGCGCAAAGCAATGTCTGGCGCGAACTGTTGCGCAACCCCCTGCTCATCGCCACCGTGGCCGGGCTGACGGTGCACAGCCTCGGCCTGTCGCTGCCCGAGCCCATCGTGCCCGCGCTGGATCGGCTCGGCCATGCCTCCATCGCACTAGGGCTGATGACCGTGGGCGCCGGTCTGCAATGGCGCGGCCTGCACCGGGAATTGCCGGTGGGCCTGTGGTTTTTGAGCATCCGGCACCTGCTGCTGCCCCTGTCTGCGATGGCGCTGGCTTGGGCGTTTGCACTGCCGCCGCTGCAGGCCTTGGTGCTGGTGCTGTTCGCCGCCATGCCCACCGCGTCGAGCGCCTACGTGCTGGCGGCCCGCATGGGCGGTGACGGCCCCTACGTGGCCGGCCTGGTCAGCCTGTCCACCGTACTCGGCGCCTTCTCCATTCCGGTCTTTCTCGCCGTGATGCAGCATTGATTTATTTCCGATTTTCAGCCTTGTGATGTAACGCATACTGAGTGTTTCAGTGTGGTTTACAGTGAGATGACATTTTTGCCATGTATCCTTCAAGGATTGAAATGACACTCACTTCCCTGTCTAACATGCCGAATTTCCACGTTATTTTCTGGAGACACGCCGAGGCCGAAGACGCCGCGGGCTCTGCGCAGGGCGACGAGGTCGATCTGCGCCGCAACCTCACCAAGCAAGGCCGACGCGACGCGGCCCAGGTCGCCGGCTGGATCAAATCGCAGTTACCCAAACCCTGGACGGTGATTTCCAGCCCCGCCCAGCGCGCGCGCCAGACTGCGCAACATCTCAACGACTATCCGGTGATCGACCCGCGCCTGCGCCCGGAATCGTCGATGGAGGAACTGCTCTCGGTGGTGTCCGAATTTCCGCGCGAAGGCGGTGCGCTGGTGCTTGTGGGCCATCAACCCATCCTCGGCCGCGCCGGGCTTTACTGGATCACCGGCTGCGACCAGCAGTTCTCATTGCGCAAAAGCGGCCTGCTCTGGGCGGTGGAACGCAGCCGCGAAGTCGGCATCCAGCGCAGTCTGCGCGCCTGCGTCAGCGCGGATTTGCTGGGCGATTGAGGCCCTGCTCACAACTCGTCAGCTTGCTTGCACTGTCACACCAAATTCACGAGACCTTCACTGAACTGTCACGGCACGTTCTTATCTTTCACTCAAGAAAGCGCAGGGCCGACCCAAGTTTTCTTGACCCCCACGGGGGGCGGGCTGGGCCTAGCCCTGCCCTGGGGGCTCCTATCCGATATGGAGGAAAGACCATGTTCGACGACGAACACGCGCGTCCGCTGGACAGGCGCACTGAGCACAACGCGGCGGGCCTGAACGCCGCAGCCGGACAAGCCTCGCAGAGTCTCAGCGTCGCCTGGGCGCGTCATGGCGACGAAGTGCGCGAGGCGCAGCGCCTGCGCTACAAGGTGTTCGTCGAAGAAATGGGCGCGCAGATCAAAACGCCCGAGCCCGGCCTCGACATCGATCTGTTCGACGCCTACTGCGACCACCTGCTGGTACGCGACGGCGACGGACGCCTGATCGGCACCTACCGCGCCCTGCCCCCGCATCAGGCCAAACGCGTGGGTACGCTCTACACCGAAACCGAATTCGATCTCACCCGCCTGTATCACCTCAAGCCCCGCCTGCTTGAAATCGGTCGCTCCTGCGTGCACCGCGACTATCGCAGCGGCGCCGTCATCATGGCGCTTTGGGGCGGCATCGCCAACTATATGCAACGCCACGGGCTCGATGCGCTGATCGGCTGCGCCAGCATGTCGATGCGTTGCGGCGGACATACCGCCGCCAGCCTCTGGGCGCAACTGCAGAAAAGCCATCTGGCCGCGATCGAAGACCGGGTGCACCCGCGACTTGCCCTGCCGGTGCAGCACCTGCGGCAAGACCTCGCGGTGGAGCCGCCGCCGCTGCTCAAGGGTTATCTGCGTGTCGGCGCCAAAGTGTGCGGCGCGCCCGCTTGGGATCCGGACTTCGGCGTGGCCGATTTCGCCTTACTGCTGCGTCTGAGCCAGGTCAACCGGCGCTACGCGCGGCATTTCCTCGGCGAGTAAGCGCCGCGTCAACTCGTTCTCACCATGTCCTGCGGCCGCACCCAGCGGTCATAGTCTTCCGCACTCACCAGCCCCGAGGCCAGCGCTGCTTCGCGCAGGGTGCTGCCGCTGTGGTGGGCCGACTTGGCAATGGCCGCCGCCTGGTCGTAGCCGATGTGCGGCGCCAGCGCGGTAACAAGCATCAGCGAACGCTGCATCAACTCGGTGATGCGCGCCCGGTCGGCCTCGATGCCGCGCGCCAGATGATGATCGAAGCTGTTCATCGCATCGGCCAGCAGCCGCAGGCTTTGCAGCACGTTGTGCGCGATCAGCGGCTTGAATACATTGAGCTCGAAATTGCCGGAAGCCCCGCCGATATTGATCGCCACATCGTTGCCGAACACCTGCGCGCACACCATGGTGAGCGCCTCGCACTGCGTGGGGTTAACCTTTCCCGGCATGATGGAACTGCCCGGCTCGTTCTCGGGAATGCGAATCTCGCCCAACCCGCTGCGCGGCCCAGACGCCAGCCAACGCACATCATTGGCGATTTTCATCAGTGCCGTCGCGAGCGTTTTGAGCGCACCGTGCAGGAACACCAGCGCCTCATGCCCGGCGAGCGCGGCGAACTTGTTCTCGGCGCTGGTGAACGGCAGCCCGGTCTGCCGCGCCAACTCGGTGGCCACGCGCACGCCGAAAGACGCATGGGTGTTGAGCCCGGTGCCCACCGCGGTGCCACCCACGGCCAGTGCATAGACCGGCCCCAGCGCGGCGTCGACGGCGCGCCTTGCCAGATCGAGTTGGGCGACGTAGCCCGAAAATTCCTGCCCGAGGGTGAGCGGCGTGGCGTCCTGCAAATGGGTGCGGCCGATTTTGACGATGTCGGCGAAAGATTCCGCCTTGGTCTGCAGGGTGGTGCGCAAGGCGATGAGTGCGGGCAGCAGATATTGCACGGTCTGCGCAGCGGCGGCCACATGCATGGCCGTGGGGAAAATGTCATTCGACGACTGCCCCATATTGACCTGATCGTTGGGATGCACGCTGCGCGCCAGACCCACGCCACCGCCCAGCAGCACCGAGGCGCGGTTGGCCAGCACCTCGTTCATGTTCATATTGGTCTGCGTGCCCGAGCCGGTCTGCCAGACCGCCAGCGGAAACTCGTCGGGATAGCGCTCGGCAATGACCTCATCGGCCGCCTCGATGATGGCCTGCGCGGTACGCAGATCGAGTTTGCCCAACTCGGCATTCACGCCAGCGCAGGCCCGCTTGACCAGCGCCAACGCGCGGATGAACTCGCGCGGCATCTGCTCGGTGGAAATGGCGAAATGCTGCAGCGAACGCTGCGTCTGCGCCCCCCACAGATGCGCCTCGGAGACTTCGATGGGACCGAACGAGTCGGTCTCGATCCGGTTGCCCTCGCTGGGTTCGATCAACTGCTGGGTAGTGTTGCCGTTACGGTTCATGCGTCGTCTCCCGCGTGTATTTCTAAGTTTGTAGCGCCTGCGGCCCAGCATTGCCAGTGGCGAGGTTGTGACCGCATCATTCAGCCATCTCGCTGGGGTAAAGTTTGGTCGTCCGATTTGCGTTTTGAAACGGATGTCAGCTTGACCCTTTTCGGTTTGAACTCCTAGACTGCACAGCAACCATTAAGGCGATGGAGTTCGCCAAAACCGCGTGGGGCTGCCCCCAAGCTAATGACTCCTACCTGCCGCAAGCCATGCAATCGCTTGCGTTTCACGACAGGGAGGAGCTATGCGCGGTGACGTCATCTTGCAGCAAGTGTGCCAGTTACTGGCCATTGTGTTGCTCTCGCCTTTGCTGCACGGTTTCATCGTCACGATGGAAGAGAAGGTGCAGCGCGGCCGCGGCCCCAGCCTCTTTCAGCCTTACCGCGATCTGTTCAAGCTGCTGCGCAAAGAGATCGTGGTGCCGCAGACGGCTTCGTGGATTTTCTGGGCCGCGCCCATCGTGGCGTTCTCGGCCATGCTCACGGTGCCCATTCTCATTCCGGTGCTGACCAACTATCCGCTGCCGCTCTCCGACATGGGCGACATTCTCGGCGGCGGTCTCATTCTCACCTTGGGTGGCTTCGCCATCATGCTCGCCGGGCTGGACAGCGGCCATCCCTACGGCGGACTGGGGTCGAGCCGCGAGGCCATGCTCTCCATTCTGGCCGAGCCCACGCTGATCATGGTGTTCGTCGGCATCACCCTGCTGGCGCAGGCCATGCTGCCCTTCGTGGTCAACCATCTGCTGGTGGCCAGCGCGGCGGTGTTCTGGAGCCCGGCGCATTTGTTCCTGGTTGCGGCTTTTTTCATTTTGCTGACGGTGGAAACCGAGCGCCTGCCCATCCATTCGAGCATCCACTACGAGATCTACATGATCGGCGAGGCCCGCATCCTCGAATACTCCGGCCCGCTGCTTGCGCTACTGAAGTGGGCGTCGTGGATGAAGCAGGCCATTCTCTACACCATTTTTCTCAACGTGCTCACCATTCCCTGGGGGCTGTCCATCAAAGGCACGGCGCTGGGCATTCTGGGCGCCACCCTTGCGCTGCTGGCCAAATGGGCGGCGGTCGCGCTCATCATGGTGTTTGTCGATACCGCGCAGTCGCGCCTGCGCTTCTACCGCTATCAGGAGCCGCTGGCGCTGTCTTTCCTGATGGCGATTCTCGCCATCGTGGCGCGGCAGGTGTGAGGGGCCAACCATGCTGATCTTCCACCTCGGCGGCGTGCAGGCTTCACTCTTCAGCCTGCTGACCATCGTCGCGCTCATCCTGGCGTTCGTCATGCTGGGCTCGCACTGGATCAAGAACCACATTCTGGCGTTCGCCGCAGAGTCGTGGGTGATCGCGGCGCTGTCGGCGGCCATCGGTATCAGCGGGCATTACCCCGAGCTGGTGTTCATCGCCGCGCTCACCGCTTTGTTTCGCGGCACGTTGCTGCCTTATCTGCTGGTGCGCATCGTCAACGGGCTGGGGCAGAACCGCGAATTCACCCCGCTGCTGCAACCGGCGTCGAGCATCGTGCTGGGCGGCTTTCTGGTGCTGTTTTCCTATGCGCTTGCGCACAAGCTGGGCGTGCGTATGAATCTGGTGGACAACATCGCGGTGCTGGCGCTCACCGCCATGTTCTCGCTCAAGCTCATCGGCTTTCTCATGCTGGTGCTGCGGGCAGAGGCGGTGAGTTCCATCCTCGGGCTGCTGGTGATCGAGAACGGCATCTTTCTAGGCTCGCAGATTCTGGTGCCGGGCATGCCCTTGCTACTGGAAATGGTGATTCTGTTCGACTTGCTGATCATCGTCTCCACCTTCGGCATGCTGATCCGCTTCCTGCACAAGGAAATCGGCACCACGAGCAGCCGCGAACTCACAAGGCTGGTGGGGTGAGGCCATGATCTGGAACGCCCTGTATGCCATCTGGATCGTCACCGCGCTGGCGATGGCGGGGAGTTGGGTGTCGCGCAATAGCCGGGTGGCCGAAGCGCTCAACCTCGCCGCGGCCATCATCGACTTCGTGCTGGTCGTCGTGTTGCTCATCGCCACGCCGAGTCAGCCCATCACCGCGCTGAACCGTTACCTGCTGCTCGACACCTTCGGCGTGTGGGTGATGTTCTGCCTGGCCATCGTGTATCTGCTGGCCAGCGTGTACGCCATCGGCTATATGCGCTGGATGCACGGCGAGCAGGCGCGGCTGCACCGCTTCTATTCGTTGTTCGCCGCGTTCGCGCTGACCATGTTCTTCGCCCCAGCGCAGAACAATCCCGGCCTGTACTGGATCGCCATCGACCTCACAACCATCGTCAGCGCCTTTCTGGTGGGCTTTCAACGCGCGCCCGAAAGCATTGAGGCGGCGTGGAAGTACATCGTCATCGTCTCCGCCGGGCTGGGTTTGGCGCTGCTGGGCACGGTACTGTTTTACTGGGCCGGCACCTTCATCCTCGGCCCGGTGTACGACATGAGCTGGGCCAACCTAGCCGCCATCGCCCCCAAGGCCGAGCCCTTGCTCCTGATGCTTTCCTTCCTGTTGGTGCTGGTGGGTTTCGGCACCAAGGTGGGCCTGGCGCCCATGCACACCTGGCTGCCGGATGCGCACAGCGAAGGCCCGGCTCCGGTCTCGGCCATGCTCTCGGGCGCGCTGCTCAACTGCGCCATGCTGGGCATCGTGCGCTATCTGCACATTCTGCAAGGCACGTCCATTGAAACGATGGCGCGCACCGCCTTGGTCGTACTGGGCGCCTTCAGCCTGCTGGTGGCGGCGCTGTTCATCAGCCGACAGACCATCGTCAAACGGCTGGCGGCGTATTCGAGTGTGGAGCACATGGGAGTGATCGCGCTGGGCTTCGGCTTCGGCGGGCCGCTGGGGGTGATCGGCGCGCTTTATCACATGCTCAACCACTCGCTGACCAAATCGCTGGTGTTTTTCGGCGCGGGCAACATGATGCACGCTTACGAGAGCAAGGACATCGCCAAGATTCGCCGCGTGCTGCGCTTCTTTCCGCGCAGCGGCGCGATCTGGCTGGCCGGGGCGGTGGCCATCACCGGGGCGCCGCCGTTCGGGCTGTTTCTTTCGGAACTCACCATCCTGCGCGGCGGCATGCAGAGCGCCAATCCCTGGGCGGTCTGGCTGATGGCGGTGCTGCTCATCGTCATTTTCATCGGTTTTCTCAACCACTTCCGCGCCATGTTCTTCGGCCCGCGCCCCGACCATGAGCCGCATCTGAAATTGAAATTCGTGCATGTGGCGCCGATGGCGGTGGCGCTGGCCGCCATCCTGCTGCTCGGCCTGTGGTGGCTGCCGCCGATCTGGAATCATCTGGCGGGCATCGCCACGCAACTGGGAGGGGTGTGAGATGCGTTTTTGCGACACCACCCGCCTGAGCCCCGCCGAACTGCTGACGGCGGCCGACAGCCTGCTCACCGAACTGGGCGATACGCCCAGCGCCCACGGCCGCATGCAAATGGCCTACGCCTGCGGCTGCGGCAACGGCGGCCTGGAAGTGATCTACGTCAGTAGCGCCCCCACGGCGCCGCAAGCGGCGCCTGCCCACCAAGGGGGCGAGCAAACCTTGGGGCGGCCCGGCGGTTTGCTCAGCCAGGGCGCGAACCAGCCCTACAAGGTCTGGCGCGTCAGGTCCGATGACCGCACCCTGCCGTCGCTGGCCAACAAGCTGCCGCTGCTGGGTTGGTACGAGCGCGAGATGATGGACTTGTACGGCCTGCGCTTCGAAGGTCATCCCGAACCGAACCCGCTGGTTTTGCACGAGGGCGAGCCGCGCGATCCGGCGCCCCTGGCGTCTGGCTTCGACCCCGCGGCCCCGGCAAGAGACTATTCGCCGCTGCCGCCCATCGTGCCGCATGTGCAGGGGCCGGACATCCAGCGCCTGCCTTTCGGGCCGGTGCGGGCCGACATTGTGGAGTCGGCGCAGTTTCTGTTTTTCTACATCGGCGAAGGCATCCTGCACTATCACCCGCGGCTGTTCTACAAGCACCGGGCGATGGAAGGTCGCTTTGAAGGCGCCACTCTGGCGTCGGGCGCAGTGCTGGCCGAGCGCGTGAGCGGCATCGACTCGGTGGCGCATGCGCTGGCCTATGCCCAGGCCGTGGAGGGCGCAATGGGCTGGCGGGCTCCGCCGCGCGCCCGCTATCTGCGCGTCGTCCTGGCCGAGCTGGAGCGTCTGTACAACCATCTGCACTATCTCGGCCATCTGTCCAAGACCACCACGCTCAAGGTCGGCGAGGCTGAAGGGCATCTGCTTGAAGAGCGGGTGAAGCAGATCAACGGCAGACTCACCGGCAGCCGCTTTCTGCGCGGGCTCATCACCCCCGGCGGCCTGCGCCGCGACCTCGACATCTCGGGTCTGGACAAGGCGCTCGACAGCGTCAACGACGAGATCGACCGCTATCTGCAGCACCTGGAAAACACCCGCAGCCACCTCGACCGGCTGATGACCACGGGCCGCTTGGAGCGCCAGGTGGCCTTCGACCAGGGCGCCTGTGGCCCGATCGAGCGCGCCAGCAACCTGGACCGCGATCTGCGCCGCGATCATCCCTACGCCAACTACGAGAAAGTGCGCTTCTCGGTGCCCGTGCAGCAAGGCGGCGACGCCCACGCGCGCGCGCTGGTGCGCATGGAAGAAATCCGCGAATCGCTGGCCATCATCCGCCAGACCATCGGCCGCACCAAGCCGGGCGCGGTGCTGCGCTTCGACGTGATGGAAGACGCCGATCCGCAGGGCGAAGGGCTGGGTTGGGTGGAGGCCACGCGCGGCGGTCTGCTTTACGCCGTGCACCTCAGCGAAGACCGCACCCGGCTGCAGCGCGTGAAAATCAAAGAGCCGTCGTTCTCGAACTGGCGGGTGTTTCCGTTCACTGTGGAGGACAGCAACATGATGGATTACGCCATCAACGAGGCCAGCTTCGGCCTGTCCATCGCGGGCGCTGATCGCTAAAAAGAGGAGAGCCACCATGCCTGTATGGACTTGGTTTGGCCTTCAAAAAGGCCGCGCCACCACCCCCTGGCCCGAGCGCCCCGGCCCGGACGGGCAGGAGGGCGTGCTCGGCCTGCCGCGCTTCGATGCCACGCGCTGCTCCAGCGAGCAAAGCGGCTGCAGCGATTGCGTCGCGGCCTGCCCGGCCTCGGCCATTACGCGCAGCGAAGCGGGCGCGATTCAGCTCGACTACGCCCGCTGCGTCGGCTGCCAGCTCTGCACCGAGGTCTGCCCGGAAGGCGCGTTCAGCGTCAGCCATGACTGGGCGTTTGGCGTGCGCGACAAGTCCGATCTGCTCAACCCCGCCCAAGCCGCCCCCACGAACCCCGACGCCGCGAAAGAAGCCGAACTCGCGCAAGCGATGAAAGGTTTCGGCAAAAGTCTGCACATCCGCCATGTGGACGCCGGTTCGTGCAACGGTTGCGAAAGCGAGCTGCAGGCCCTGCTCAACCCCTTCTACAACCTGCATCGCCTGGGCGTTTTTTTCACACCCTCGCCGCGGTTTGCCGACCTGTTGCTGGTCACCGGCCCGGTGACTGCCGCCATGCGCGAGCCGCTGCTGCGTACCTATGAGGCCATGCCCCAGCCGCGCTGGGTCATGGCCGCCGGCACTTGCGCCACCGGGGGCGGCACCAATGGCGGCGGCTATGCCTGCCACGAGGGGCTGGACGGCATTCTGCCGGTGGACGTGTGGCTGCCCGGCTGCCCACCCAATCCGGCGGCGTTGATCGAAGCCCTGCTTTTGCTGCTGCGGCGCAGTCCGCAGCGGGTGCACGGAGGCGTTCATGAATCTGACTGATTCCGTCTCGTTGACCGCTTTCGGCCTGGCCGCGCTGGCCTGGTTGCTGGCGCTGCTGGCCGATCTGCTCATCGGCACCGCCCTGCCCCGTCTGCTGCTGGCAGCGGGCTGCGCGTTGGCGGCGCTCGGCGCGCTGTGGGGCCTGCCCGAAGGCGGCGCCAGCCAGACCTTGCTGCTGCTGGGCAACTCGCCAGTGGTGTTTCAGCCCGATGCCGCCGCACTTTGGCTGATGCTGCCCGCGCTGCTGCCCGCCTTTTTCGCCAGCCTGCTTGGCGGCACGGGGCACGCCCGTGGCTGGGCCGCTGGTGCGGCGCTGTCGCTGCTCGGGGCGCTCGGGGTGTATGGCTTGCAGGACGGCGCGAGCTTTCTCATCGCCTGGGAAGTGATGGGCTTCGGCGGCGCGCTCATGCTGCTGGCCGACCATCGCAGCGTGCAGGCCGGGCGCGACAATCTGTTCATGCTCGCGCTGCTCGAAGTCGGCGGCGTGGCGCTGCTGCTGGCCGTGCTCATGCTGGGCCAAAGCCTGGCCTTCGGCACCTACGCGCTGCAATGGACGCAGTGGGGCGTGGCTTCGGCCTTTTTCCTCGGCCTGCTGTGGCTGGCGGGCTTCGGCGCCAAGCTCGGGCTGCTGCCGTTTTACGAGTGGTACCCCGGCGCCTACGGCAGCGGCAGTGGCGCCAGCGGCGCGCTGATGTCCGGGGTGGTGATGAACGCGGCCTACTTCGCCCTCGGCCGCGCGCTGCTGCAGTGGATGGGCCATCCGCCCTGGCTGGCCGCGTTCGGCGTGGTGGTGCTGGCCGCAGGCACGTTCACCGCCATTCTGGCGATTCTCTATGCCTTCCAGCAGAGCGACTGGCGGCGCTTGCTCGCCTTCTCCTCCGCCGAAAACGCCGGGGTCGCCGTCACCGCGCTGGGGGCTGCTCTCATCTTCCGCGCCGGCGGACAAGACGCCCTCTCGGCCCTGGCCTGGACGGTGGGCATGCTGCACCTCATGGGCCACAGCCTGGCCAAGGGCACGCTGTTTCTCAGCGCCGATGCCGCCGCCGCGCTGCAGGGCGACCATCACTTGCGGCAAAGCGCCATCCTGCGTCATGCGCCGCTCACCCTCGGTCTAGGCGCGGTGTTCGGCGCGATGAGTCTGGCGGCCATGCCGCCCACCGCGGGTTTCGTCAGCGAGTGGTATCTGTTCCAAAGCCTGTTCCACGACTTCACCCTCAAGACCGATGGTTCGCGCATCGCCCTGGCGCTGGCTGGTGCCGGCATGGCGCTGACCGCGGCCATTGCGCTGGCGACGATGGTGAAGCTGTTCGGCGTCGGCCTGCTCGGGCAGAACGAGGAACACGCCGCGCAGCACCGCAAACACCAGACCGCGCTCACCTCGCTGCAACGGGGAGCCGTGCTCATCACCGGCCTGGCCGTGCCCGCGTTCGCCGTCAGCCTGGTGTTCTGGCTGCCGCAGATGGCCGCCTCGGCCTGGCCCGCCGCGCAAGCCCCGCAGCAGATGACGCATGACTGGCTGCTGGTGCCGCTGTCGGCCGGGTTCGCCTTCATCTCCCCGGCCATGCTGGTAATCGTCGTGCCCTTGCTCGCCCTCATTCCGCTGGCCCTGGTATGGGGGCGGCGCCGTTATGCCGTGCGCCGTGCGCCGCTGTGGTGCGGCGGCGAGGACTACGCCGCGCACGCCGGGGCGACCACGGCGCTGTCGTTCTCCAACGCACTGCGGGTGTTCTACAACTTCATCTACCGACCGCAAAACGCGGTGGCGCGGCAGTTCGAGGGCAAGGCCTATTTCCTGAAAGAATTGCAGTTCGACTATTCGCAGGCGCCGCTGTTCGGCCCGCTGTTGTTCAACCCTGCGGTTCAGGCAGTGCAATGGCTGGCGCGCAAATTGCGGTTCCTGCAGAACGGGCTGATGAACGCCTATCTGGCCTATATCGGCGTGTTGTTGCTGGTGGTTTTCGGCTTGGTGCTGGTGTGGAGTCCAGGCTGAGCCGGTATTTCCCGCGCTTGGGCTGTGTTGATGTCACAGCCGTCTTTTCTTCTTCGCCTTGTTGGATCTATCTATGACTTATGTGTATATCGCCCTCTTCGCCATCATCGGCGCGTTTGCGCGCTACGGCCAGAGCATCGTCGTTCAGGGCATGCTGGGACGCTCGTTCCCTTTTGCCACGCTGTCGATCAACGTGCTCGGTTCGTTTCTGATGGGCTTTTTGTTTTTCGAAACCCTGGAGCGCATCAACGTCAGCCCTGAGTTGCGCACCGGCATTCTCACCGGCGGTCTCGGGGCTTACACGACCTTCTCGACCTTCTCGCTGGAATCGCTCAATCTGATCGAAAACGGCGAGATGGTGAAGGCCGGGTTGTATATCGGCGCCTCGGTCGTGCTGTCGATCGCAGCGGCCATTTTCGGCGCCTTTCTGTCACGCAATATGGGAGTCTCAGCATGAGCGCCAAATCCGTCACCATGGTTCGCGTCTATATCAAAGAAGGCGACAAGGACACCGATCACCACGACCTGATGCGCTCGATCTTCAAGCTGTTGCACGAGCAGCATAAAGTCCACGGCGTCACGGTGTTTCGCGGCGTGGCCGGCTTCGGCAGCAAGGGCGAAGTGCATGCCGACGACCTGCTGCGGCTCAACGTCCATCTGCCGCTGGTACTGGAGTTTTTCGATGAGCCGGAAGTGGTCGAGTCGGTATTGCCGCGCATTCAGGAAATGGTGTCGCCGGGCCACATCGTCTATTGGTCGGCGCAGTGCGGCTGTCAATGAGGCGCCAAGTTCAGCCGAGAAAATTCAACGTCGTCGACCCGCATATCGCGTTCTGGCCTGGAGCGTTTTTCATGGGCGAGCGCAGCGCCTTTCAGTATTGCACCTGGTGCTTTGCCGAAATTCCGCTCGATGCCCAGGTCTGTCCCGACTGCGGCACCAACCTCGACGATTACGCGCGGCACACGCACTACCCCGACCGTCTGATCCACGCCTTGCACCATCCCCTGAGCGAAACGCGCATGGGCGCCATCATCGCGCTGGGCAAACAGGCCGATCCGCGCACCATCAGGGCGCTGGCCGACTGTGCACTGGAGCATGACGGCGATGTGATCGAGGGGCTGGAAATCCTGCATAGCCTGGCCGAGATGCCCACAGCCGACCCGCTGCTCAAAGCCGCGTTGCAGCGGCTGGCTGAGCAGCATCCGGCGCACGCGGTGCGTACCCGCGCCCAGTCCCTGCTTCAAACCCATCGCCAAACAGACAGGGCCGATTGACAGGACGGTCAGGATTCATCCGGCCCGAAGACTTCGGCGTAAAGATCGGCGCCGAAACTGGTCTGTAGCGCCTCACCCGCTTCGAGCCGGAAGCTGCGGCTGCCATCGTCGCGGCGCTGCGCGCGCAGCATCAGCACCTGATCGGCGTTCTGGCCTTGCAGCCGCCTTGCAGCGTCGAACAGGTGCGTGACCAGCGCCACCTTGATGCCGCGCTGACGCAGCGCATCGACCGTCTGCAGCAGCAGTTCGGAGCCTTCGCGTTCGTTGGTCGAGGCAAACGACTCGTTCGACAGCCAGAGCGCGCCGGGGCGAATCTGATCGGCCATCACGCTCATGCGGTCGAGCTCTTCGTCGAGCTTGCCGCCCTGCATGCCAGCGTCCTCCTCGCGCTTGTAGTGGCTGAACAGACCGCTGGCCAGCTCGCCGTCATACGATTCGGCCGCGACGAACAGACCGGCCTGCAGCATGAGCTGGGCCAGCCCGACGGAGCGCAAAAAGGTGGACTTGCCGCCCTGGTTCGCCCCGGTCACGGCGATCAGGTTCTTGCCGTTTGCATCGAGCGTATTGCCCACTGGGGCGCGTTGCAGGGTGAGTGCCAGAGTGGGGTCGCGCAGCGCCTGCGTGCGCAATTGCAAGGCGCCGATCGGCTTGAACGTAGGGATGCATAACGGCACGTCCAGCGCCGCCAACCGCTGTTGCAGATTGAGGCAGGCGACGTAAAAGCCCAGTTCGGCGCGCAGCAGCTCAAAGAAACTCAGCACATGATCGGTGGCCTGCGCCATGGCGTTGGCCACGTCGTTGATGCCGCGATCGACCAGTTCAGACAGCGCCTGCGCGCCCGCCTCGTCGCGCTCGGCCAAGCGGAAGGTGTATTGCGGCGGGGCCTGGTGCAGCAGCCGCGCCAGCCAGCCGGGACGGCTGCCATTGCCTGCATGCAGCACATAGCCGCTGCCCGCATTGCCTGGGCCAAGGCCCGAGCTGAGCAGCACGCCATGCCGGAATCGAAGCGTCTCCAGATGCTCCTGCACCGTGTCGAAATAGTCATCGCTGATGTCGCGCTTGAGGCTTTCGAACAGCGTGCCGAAGGCGTCGGAGCGGAAGCTGCCGCTCAGCGCGTCGGCCTGCTGACGCAGGCGGCGCAGGTATTGCACAAAGGTCTGCAGCAGTTCGACCGCGCCACGCAGGTTGAAACTGGGATAACGCCCGAACAGCCCCAGGCCGAACAGATGCTTCTTGCGGCTGTCGATGGCTTCGACCACCAGCGCGTAGAGCGCCCTCACCTGTTCGGGGTGGTCGAGCGCATCCTGCAATGCCGCTTGCCGGTAGGCGATGACGCGGGCATCTCCCGCGCCGCTGGCGGCCATAAGGGTGCGCGCCACCACGTCGAGCAAAAAAGCGTCACCCTCGGCCATGGCGCCCAGCAGGGTATCGACCTCCAGGTCTTGCGCCAGCTCGGGCCATTGCAGCGGCGGATCGGCCTTGGGATCGAAGTCGCGGTCGGGAAACAGCAGATGGGCTTTCACGGGGAAATACGCTCAAGCAGTTGTTGCCGGGTGACGCCGAATTTCTGCGCCAGCGCCAGCGCGTAAGACTTGCCGTCGGCGGCGCGCCGCACCACTTTGAAGGTGCGCAGGGTCGGGTCTTGGGCATCGACCGTGCCGACCATGCTCACGGTGTGCGCATCAAAGGTGGAGAGCTCGTCGAGAAAGGTGACGAACACGCAGGCCGCGCCAATGGCCGCGAGCCGCGCCATGACGCGCCGCGCCAGCCAAATTGCGTCCTCGAGCGTGGTGGACGAAAAGATCTCGTTCATCAGCACCAGGCTGTGCGGCGTGGCCGCAGCCAGAATGCGGTGCATGCGCACCAAATCATCCTGCAGTTTGCCGCGCTGATTGTTGATGTCTTCGACCCGCTCGAAGTGAGTGAACATCTGGTCGGGCAGCAACAAGCTGGCGCTGCGCGCGGCCACGGTCAAACCCAGCGAGGCGATGTGGTGCAACTGGCCGAAGGTGCGCGCCAACGTGGTCTTGCCGCCGTGGTTGGGGCCCGTGACCACCATCATGCGTTCGTCACCCTGCAGCGCCATGTCGTTGCACACCACCGGTTTTTGCGCATCCAGGCATTGCCAGGCCAGCGCCATGTCGTAGGCCTCGCGGGCGTCGATATGGCCCTGTTCGAGCTTGAGGGTGGGAAAACACAGCGGTAGTCCGGCGCGCTCGAAGCGCTGGGTGTAATCGATCCAGGACAGATACCAGGCCAGCTCGCGGTCCAGCCGCACGATGCGGGCCTCGGCAAAACCTTCCTGCGCGCTGCGAAACTGCGCCAGCCGCTCGAACACCTCCGGGTGCAGCAGGGCGACACGGTCGAGGATCTGCCCTTCCACATGGTTCAACCGCGAGGCCGGGTTGAACTGCACCCGGTAGTCTTTGACCTCGCCCTGGCGAAAGCGCGCGAAGGTATCGGCGATGGTGGCGCTGTAGTCCGGCTCCTGCGGGTCTTGCAGCACGGTGACTGCGGTGCCGTCTAAGCGAAAGGCGTAGCGCACCTGCGCCAGCGCTTGGGTCAAAGCCTGCGCTTCCTTCATGCGCTCGGTGTACGCGGGCGAGGTCAGCAAGTCGGCCACATGATGGCGCAAGGATTTCAGCGCCTGCGACTGCAGCTCGGCGCCGACCAGCGTCTGATGCAGGGCTTGCAGCGCATGGCCGTAAACCAGCGCGGCGTCCACAAACCAGCGCTGCCCCTCGGCGGCGTAATCCGCTTTTTCTGCGCGACGCAGCGAGGTGCGCAACTCTTGCATGCCGCGCTGAAACGCGCGCATGCCCTTGAGCAGCGGCGCCTGTTTCAGGTCGCGTAGCGCGGCCTGACGGTACTGCACCACGCTCAGCTCATGCAAGGGCGTGCCGAACAGCGCCTGCAACAAAGCCAGCACCTCGGCGCGATAGGGTGCTTCGTCATCTCCCTGATGGACCACATAGAGCGACGGTTTTTCGCGCGGGGCAAAGCTGCCGTAAGCCCCCATGAAAATCGCCTCTAAGAACAAGTCGTGGAACACATCACGAAGATCGGGGCGAGACTGCGCGGCCTCCTGCTCCGGGGAGGGATAGACGATGCTGTGAAACCCCGACGTGCCCGTCATACCGGGCCTCAACGGTAGGGGTTGACGAATTCGGCCCGATCACCCAGCTCGGCTTCGATCTCCATCAACCGGTTGTACTTGGCCAGCCGCTCGCTGCGCGCCGTTGCGCCCGACTTCATCTGCCCCGCGCCCACGGCCACGGCAAAGTCGGACAGGAAGGCGTCTTCGGTCTCGCCGCTGCGGTGCGACATCACCGAGCCCCAGCCCACTTTCTGGCACAGGCGCACCGCGGCGATGGTCTCGCTCACCGTGCCGATCTGATTGAGCTTGATGAGCGAGGCATTGGCCGTACCTTCGTCGATGCCGCGCTGGATGATGCGGGTATTGGTGACGAAGTTGTCGTCGCCGACGATCTGAATCTGACCGCCGAGTTGACGCGTCATCGCAGCAAAGCCGGTCCAATCGTCCTCGGCATGGCCGTCTTCGATCGAGACAATCGGAAAGACGTTGAGCCAACCTTGATACAGCTCGACCATCTCCTGACTATCGAGCACCTGATTGCCGCTGCGGCTCAGGTGGTAGCGGCCATTTTTATAGAACGAGATCGAGGCCGGGTCGAGCGCAATGGCGAGATCTTCTCCCGGCCGATAGCCCGCGCGCTCCATGCCGCGAACCATCAGCTCGCAGGCCGCCTGATTGCCGCCCATCAGCTTGGGCGCGAAGCCGCCCTCGTCGCCCACCGCGGTGGAATGTCCTTGCGCGATCAGCAACTCCTTGATGGCGTGATAGGTCTCGGCGGCATAGCGCACGGCCTCACTGAAACTCGGCGCCCCCATCGGCACGAGCATGAACTCCTGAAAATCCAGGCTGCTGCCCGGTGCGTGCAGGCCGCCATTGAGCACGTTGAACATGGGCATGGGCAGCAGGCTCGACGGCTTGTCGCACAAGCTGCGATGCAGCGGCTCACCGCGCACCAGCGCGGCGGCGCGGGCGGCGGCCATGCTCACCGCCAGCAGTGCATTGGCGCCCAGACGCGCCTTGTTGGGCGTGCCGTCGAGCGCGATGAGCGCCGCGTCGATCGCGGCCTGATCGCACGCGTCGCGCCCTTTGAGCGCCTCGGCGATTTCGCCCTCGATATGGGCAATCACCTTGCGCACCCCCTTGCCGAAATAGCGCGTCGGGTCGCCGTCGCGCAGTTCCACCGCCTCGTTGCTGCCGGTGGAAGCCCCCGAAGGCACCGCCGCCGAGGCGCGCGCCCCCGACTGCAGGGTGATCGTGGCCTTGACGGTCGGCGTGCCGCGGGAATCGAGAATTTCCTGCGCGTGAATCGAAGAAATAAGAGCGTCTGAAGCAGGCATGGCCTCTCCCTGAAGGGTGGACATCGGTGGCGCGAAACCGCGCCGCCGCACTCGCAAAATGACGCGCAACTACGCCGTCTGCGCTTCGACCGGCGCCGCAACGACTTGCGGCTTCTCCGCGACTGCCGAGCCTGCGCTTGCCTTGCCCGCATACTGGTAGCTACGGTTGAACGGATACTCGGACTGCCGGGCCCGCAGCAGGCGGTCGCAGTCGATGCGGTCTTCCACCACGCCATCCGGACGGCTTCCAAGAATCTGGAACAGCGAAATCCACCCCTGCTCAAAGCCCATGGCCGATCCCGCGAGGTACAGCCGGTAAGCGCGCAAGGTCTTCTCCGCATGCTCGCCCAGCACGCGGCGAGCTTCGTCGAGATGGCCTTCGAGCGCATCGACCCAGTACCACAGCGTTTTGGCGTAATGCGGCCGCAGACACTCCAGGTCAAGCGGCTCCAGGCCGCCGCGCGTCATGGTCTCGGCCATTACGCTGACATGCACGAGCTGCCCGCCGGGGAAGATGTATTTCTCGATGAAGTCGCCCATGCCGCCGGCGAGCTGGCTGTTGTCCACCCCGCCGGCGGTGATGCCGTGATTCATCACCAGCCCGCCCGGCTTGAGCAGGCGGCGGATTTTGCTGAAATACAGCGGCAGATTCGGGCGGCCAACGTGTTCGCACATGCCCACTGAAGCCACCTTGTCGAAGGGCTGCGATTCGTCCACATCGCGGTAGTCCTGCAGCAACATGCGCACTCGTCCCTGCAAGCCTTTTTCGACGATCAGCCGGTTCACATGGTTGTACTGATTCTTCGACAGGGTGATGCCGGTCGCGTCCACGCCGTAGTGCTCGGCGGCCCACAACAGCAGCCCGCCCCACCCTGCGCCGATGTCGATGAAGTGCTCGCCCGGCTTGAGCATGAGCTTGGTGCAGATGTGATCGAGCTTAGCTTCCTGCGCCTGCGCCAGGGTCATCGACGGCTCGGCAAAGTAGGCGCAGGAATATACCCGGCGCGGGTCGAGCCACAGGGCATAAAAATCGTCGGACACGTCGTAATGGCTCTGAATCTGTGCGGCGTCTTTTTCGCGGCTGTGGTGGCTGTGCTCCCACAGGGTGCGGCGCAAGCCGTGCCACATCCGCGCGGTGGCGGCCGAAGGCTCGTTGCGCGGGTCGTCGTCGAGCAGCACCGGAGCGATGCGCATGAGGTCGCGCAGATTGCCCAGAATGTCCACCATCCCCTCGACATAATCTTCAGCCAGTTTGCCGATCTGCCCGGTGGTGATGTGCCATAGCGCGCGTTTGTCGCGCAGGCGCATTTCGATTTGCGCATTGCTCGGGCCCACGCGCTGCCCGCCCGGCAGCACCACACTGCAGGGCAGCGGAAGATGGGACAGGCGCGCGTCAACCCGGCCAAGAAGAGAGGATGAGATCGAAGACATACGGAACTCCTTTCAGATGTTGGCAAGCACGAACCGACGCCCCAGCAGACACAGGCGCTGCGAACAAAGCGGAAGCATGAGTTGTTTTTGCGCGGACCGAGGGCGCTGGGCTGAAGCCCCGTCTTGCGCCTGCGGCAAGACACTCCTGATCAATGGGGATGTAAACATCCGCAACTCCTCCCTGAAGGCGGCGCCCGCTGCACGGGCAGCGGGTCAACCGGAACATGGGTAGGAGTCATCAGCCTGGGGCGAAACCCCTATTGAGGCAATTGCACGGCGAACTCCATCGCCGTTTGTTGATTTGAATTTAGGCCATGAAATGCGCAGGGTCAATGTCCGGGGCGCTCAAGGTTGCTTCGAAATGCAATCGCTCAATACTTCTGCCGCGCCGGAATCACGCCGCGTACACCGCCCAGCGGCTCGTCCATGTCGCCGTCGTAACGCGGGATGAGGTGCAGATGCACATGGAAAATGCTCTGCCCGGCCGCGCGACCGCAATTCACGCCCAGATTGAAACCATCCGGCCGGTGCTCGCGCAGCAGCAGAGCGCGGCCTTGAGCAGCTAGTTCGAGCAGCGCCTGATGTTCCTGCGGGGTGCAGTCGAACCAGTCGGCTACATGGCGAAAGAGAATGAGCAGCAGATGCCCCGGGTTGACGGGCGTGCGGTCATACACCGCAAAGCCCAGTTCGTTGCGCAGCACCCAGGGCATGTCCTGGCAGAACGGGCACTGCGAATCGCCGCCGGATTTCATGCCAAGCCTCGCAGATGCGTGGTGTCGTTGACGAGTTGCAGCGCGACCTTGCCTTGTGCATCCACGCTGAAAAGATTGAGGCAGCAAGGCTTTTGCGTGATGCGCCAGTAGCCCGATAGCGGCAGATCGAGCGCGTGCAGCAGCAGCGCGCGGTTGACGCTGTCGTGCCCGACCAGCACCACGGTGTGCTCGGCATGGCGCGGGAGCAACGCCCTCAGGCCGTCGGCAGTGCGCAGCGCCAAGTCCTGCAGCGACTCGCCGCCGGGAAAGCGCACCCACTGCGGCGCGCTTTTCCATAAGGCGTAGGTCTGCGGATGCGCTGCCTTCACCTCCTCGTGCGTCTTCCACTGCCACTGGCCGTAGTCGAGATCGTTCACCCCTTCGAGCACCTGCGCGCTCAGGCCGCAGGCTGCGGCAATGTCGGCGCCGGTTTCGCGGCAGCGTCCCATCGGGCTGGTGTAAACCGCCTGCGGGGAAAACTCGGCCGCAATGCGCTGCGCCACCGCCTTGGCCTGCTGGCGACCCAGTGCGGTCAACTCCAGTTCCATACGCCCGCGAAAACGCTCGGGATGAATGCCTTCAACTTCACCATGCCGTGTGAGGATGATCTGCATCGTCAGCTCCAGTTTGTAGCTCAGTACCGCTTTTGCGGCTTGTGCTCAAACATTACGCGGCAGGTATGGCGCGATCAAGAAGGACTTTGTAACGCGACGTTCCAGTTCAGCCGCGTCCACTCGGCGGCCTCTTGCCGCAGGCTGTATTCGGTCAGCGGATTGCCTTTGAGCCAGGGCTCCGGGGCGACGATATCGAGCGGCGGCCGCAGGCCGGAAAGCTTCACTCCAGCCGGTTGGTAACGCAGATGCAGTCCATCGATGTCAACCGTGGTGCGGTTGCGCGCCAGAATGACCGCCAGACGCAGCGCCAGGACGGCGTCGAGATCAATGTTTTCAAGATCAGTGGCGCTGAGTTTTTTCAGTTTGCCGGTGTGAGTCAACACCAGTTGCGCCAGCGCCGCCTGCTCGCCGCGCGAGAAACCCGGCATATCGGCGTTGGCCGCGATATAAGCCGAATGCTTGTGATAAGCGCTGTGCGAAATCGACAGGCCGATTTCGTGCAACTGAGCGGCCCAGCGCAGCAGGCGCTGATCGGCTTCGGTGGCGTTGGGGCGCAACTGCGAATAGAGCCGCAGGGCCAGTTCCGCGACCCGTCGCGCCTGTTGGGCATCGGCACCGTAGCGCTGCGTGAACTGCAGGGCGGTGACTTCGCGCATGTCTTGCGACTGCTCGCGCCCGAGCAGGTCGTAGAGCACACCAAGGCGCAGCGCGGCATCCGTCACTTCCATCGACTGTATGCCCAGTTCCTCGAAGACGCCGAGCATGATGGCTAGCCCCCCGGCCGCCACCGGCACGCGGTCGGGTTTGAGCCCCTCCATGCGCAGCTTGTTGAGATTGCCCGCCCGCACGAAGGTGCGACGCAGTTCGCGCAGCCCTTGCAAGGTGATGTCGCCCGGCTGGTCGGGCGGGTTGAAGCCACTGCCGCCGATCATGTCGGCCAGGGCGCGCGCCGTACCGCTGGAACCCACCGCATGGTTCCAGCCATTGCGCTTGAAGTCGGCGGCGATGATCTGAATCTCCTTGCGCGCCGCAATCTCGGCCGCGCGCATGGTGGTCTCGTCCACTTGATTGCCCGGAAAAAAGCGCTGGCTCATCGACACGCAGCCGATGTAGAGCGACTCCATCATCCCTGGCTCATAGCCCTGGCCGATGATGAACTCGGTCGAGCCCCCGCCGATGTCGACCACCAGGCGCTTGCCCTGCACCACCGAGACCGAATGCGCCGCACCGATATAGACCAGCCGCGCCTCTTCCCGCCCGGCAATGACCTCGATCGGAAACCCCAGTGCCGCCTGCGCGCGCTGCAGAAACTGCGGCGCATTCTTGGCCACGCGCACCGTGTTGGTGGCCACGGCCCGCACCCGGTCCGGGTGAAACTGGCGCAGGCGCTCGCCGAAGCGCTGCAGGGTTTGCAACGCGATTTGCTGCGCGGCTTCCGACAGATACTTTTTGTCGTCCAGCCCCGCTGCCAGACGCACCGGCTCGCGCAAGGAGTCGATGGCATAGACCTGCACCCCCGCCGCACTGTCCTGCGCCCGTCCGATGAGCATGCGAAAACTGTTCGATCCAAGATCGACGGCGGCAAGGTGTTGATTGAGCAGGTTGGGCATAAGCAGCAATTGAACGTTGGTTTGATGACAGGTTTTTGAAAAATGTCATCAAGATTTCATGCTAAACCGTCATTCTCGCTCGGTTTGTTCCCGGCACTGGCAAAATGCCAGTCGCTTCTCCGCTAGAGTCATTCATGTCCCATCCCGCCACCGCACCTCGCCTGCTCAATCGTGAGCTGGGCACTCTCGAATTCAATCGCCGTGTGCTGTTTCAGGCGCTCGACGACACCAATCCCCTGCTCGAACGGTTGCGGTTTCTCAGCATCGTGTCGAGCAATATGGACGAGTTTTTTGAAACCCGCGTCGCCACCCTGCAAGACATGCTGGAAGCCGACCCGGCTTCACGCACGCCTGATGGCATGCTCGTCAGCAAAGCCCTGACCGAGATTTCCGAACGCGCCCACGCCCTGATTGCCGACCAGTACCGCGTGCTGCAACAGGCCGTGCTGCCGGCACTCGACAAGCAGGGCATCCGCCTGTACCGCCTGCCCGACTGGACCGATGCGCAGCGCGCCTGGGCGCAGCATTATTTCGAGACCGAAGTTTCGCCCTTGCTCACGCCGATCGGCCTCGATCCGGCGCATCCCTTCCCCCGCGTCATCAACAAGAACCTGGTGTTCGCCGTGCAACTCGGCGGCACCGACGCCTTCGGCCGCAATATCGAGCTGGGCGTGGTGCAAACCCCGCGCACCTTGCCCCGGGTCGTGCCCATGCCGCCGGAGCTGTGCGACGCGCGATACGGGTTCATGCTGCTGTCGTCGTGCATGCAGGCGTTTGCCGGGCAACTGTTTCCGGGACTCGAAGTGCTCGGCGTGCATCAGTTTCGCGTCACCCGCAACAGCGAACTGTTCATCGACGACGACGACATCACCAATCTGCGCGCCGCACTGCAAGGCGAACTACGCGCCCGGCACTTCGGCGATGCGGTGCGGCTGGAAGTGGCGGCCGATTGCCCGCACGCCGTCATCGACCGCCTGCTGCGCGAAAACAATATCGTGCCGCAAGACTGCTACCGGGTGGACGGCCCGGTGAACTTGGTGCGACTGCAGGAAATTCTTGACTACGTCAACGAGCCGCAACTGCTGTTCAGCCCCTATCTGCCCGCCCTACCGCGAGACTGGCCCGGCGTGGATACCGAGATCTTCGATCGCATCCGGGCCCGCGACATCCTGCTGCACCATCCCTACGATGCCTTCGCTCCCGTGGTCGATCTGGTGAGGACGGCCGCGCGCGATCCGTTCGTGGTCGCCATCAAGCAGACCATTTACCGCACCGGCGGCAATTCCGAGCTGATGGACGCCCTCATCGAAGCGGCGCGTAATGGCAAGGAAGTCACCGTGGTGCTGGAATTGATGGCGCGGCTAGACGAAGAAACCAATATCAACTGGTCGTCGCGGCTGGAGGCGGCGGGCGCGCATGTGGTCTTTGGCGTGGTCGGCTTCAAGTGCCATGCCAAGATGCTGCTCATCGTCCGCCGCGAAGCCGCCGAAGGCACCGGCCGCAAGGTGCTGCGCATGTACGCGCATCTGGGCACTGGCAACTATCACGCCCGCACCGCGCGGCTTTACACCGACTTCGGCCTGATGACGGCCAACCCGGAAATCTGCGAAGACGCGCGCCGCGTGTTTCTGCAAATCACCGGCTCCAGCCAGGCGCAGGAACTCAGGCGGCTGTGGCAGGCCCCGTTCACCCTGCATGCCAATGTGCTGGCCGCCATCGCACGAGAGGCCGACCATGCGCGCAGCGGCAAGCCCGCACGCGTCTGGGCGCGAATCAACGCACTGCTCGAACCCACAGTGATCGAGGCGCTTTATGCCGCCTCACAGGCGGGTGTGGAAGTGCGACTGCTGGTGCGCGGCGCCTGCATGCTGCGCCCGGGCGTAGAAGGTTTGTCCGACAACATTCGGGTGCGTTCGACCATCGGCCGCTTTCTCGAACATTCACGGGTGTTCTACTTCCACAACGGCGGCGAAGCCGAGGTCTATATCTCCTCAGCCGACTGGATGGAGCGCAATCTGCTTCGCCGGGTCGAAATCGCCGTGCCCTTGCTCGACAACAAGATCAAGGCGCAGGTCATCCGCGAGGGTCTACGCATGCAGTGGCAACACCCGGGCAACGCCTGGGAGATGGACAGCGAGGGCAATTACCACCGTCCGCGCGGCTCACGCAGCCGCCTGAGCTGCCATCAGGTGCTGATGCACTCGCGGTTGGAACGCAAAAATTAGACGGTGTTTCAGGCAGCCTTGAGCGCGCCGTCTTTAGGTGAAACCTCCGCGGCACGTCCTGCAGAGGGTGTGCCTGCGGGGGCCAGCCGGGCGGCCGGGAAGCGCACCACAAACCGGCTGCCCTTGCCGGGGGTGCTGTGCACCAGCAGTTCGGCCTGATGCCGCACCAGCACATGCTTGGCGATCGCCAGCCCCAGCCCGGTACCGCCAGACTCGCGCGAACGTCCACGATCGACACGGTAGAAGCGCTCGGTCAGCCTCGGAATATGCTCCGCGGCAATGCCGATGCCGGTGTCGCTCACGCTGAATTCTGCGTAGCGAGGCTGGCCGTCGATCAAAACGGCGTCCCATGCCAGGCTGATGGTGCCGCCGTCCGGGGTGTAGCGCACCGCGTTGCTGACCAGATTGGAGAGCGCGGAATGCAGCTCTTGCGGGCTACCGCGCACCCACAGATCGGTGCGCGCTTCCATCTTGATCTGATGCCTTCCGCCCGACAGCGCCAGCGCCTCGTTCTGGTACTGCGTCATCATCGACGGCATGTCGATGACCATTTCGGTCGGAGGATAGGGATCGCCCTCCAGCCGCGCCAGCGCAAGCAGGTCGTCCACCAGATGCCGCATGCGGTCGGACTGGGTCTGCATCATGTCGAGCACGCGCAGGCGCTGGGTTTCGTCGAGCGGCATGTCGCGCATGGTTTCGACGAACCCCCCCAGCACGGTCAGCGGGGTTTTGATCTCATGCGACACATTGGCCACGAAATCGCGCCGCATCGACTCGGTGCGCTCGAGCTGCGTGATGTCTTGCGACAGCAGCAGTTTCTGCTGATCGCCATAAGGAAAGACCTGCACGCTCAGCGTGAACTGCGACCGAGAACCTGCGCGGTGCATGTGCAAGGGCTCGTGAAAGTGCGCCGCCTGGAGATAGGCGACAAACTCGGGGGTGCGAATCAGGTGCACCGCATGTTGGCGAAGATCGCGCTGCGCGTCCAGACCGAAGTGCTGCGCCGCAGTGGCGTTGCACCAGTCGATCTGGTTGTTTTCATCGAGCAGAATCACCCCGTTGGGCGAGACCTGCAGCGCCTCGATGAAGCGGTGCAGCTTGGACTCCTCGTAGCCCAGACGCCCCGTCCACAGCCGCAATTGACGCGATGCCCGGTAAAACACTTCGGCCCAGGCGCCAGAGCCATTGGGCACCGGTGTCACTTCGGGCGCCTTGAGCCAGCGGATCAATCGCGACAGCGCGATGGAATCACGCGCCACCGCGCCGATGAGCACCAGCAGCGCCGCCACCATGGCGCCAGAGCGCCCGTCGATCAAAGCCCCAACCCCTGCGGCCACCAGAACCAGCAGCAGAATAAGGGAGATGCGCCAGGCGACAGAGATCATGGGGAAATGAGCGAAAGGCTGCGCTCAGGTGTCGTACTTGTATCGAATCACACTGTAAAGCAGACGAAGCCCGTTTCGGCCGGGCGGCATCAAGCGGCGACCTGGGCGGGCTACCTCAGTGGGGAACCTGAGTGTGGCTATCTCAGGCAGCCGAGACCTGCGGTGAGCGCGACTGTGCGGTAAAGCGATAGCCCGCTCCGCGCACCGTTTCCACCATCTCGGCGCATTGCACCGGAGACAGCGCTTCGCGCAGACGCTTGATGTGCACGTCCACCGTGCGCTCTTCGATGAACACGTGGTCGCCCCACACCTTGTCGAGCAGCGCACCCCGGCTGTGCACTCGCTCGGGATGCGCCATGAGGTAGTGCAATAACTTGAACTCGGTGGGCCCCAACCGGATTTCCAGAGGCTCGCTTCCAGGCTTCTTGAACAAGGCGCGCCGGCTGGACGGATCGACAGACAACCCGCCGATCTGTACCTGCTCGGCAGTGAGCTGCGGCGCGCGACGGCGCAGCACGGCGCGAATGCGGGCCAGCAGTTCCTTGGGTGAGAACGGCTTGGTGATGTAGTCGTCCGCCCCGGCGTCGAGCCCTTGCACTTTGTCGCCCTCTTCGCTGCGGGCGGTGAGCATAATGATGGGAATGGCCTTGGTGCGCGCATCGGTGCGCAAGGCCCGCGCCAGCGCCACGCCCGACATGCCCGGCAGCATCCAGTCGATCAACAGCACATCGGGCAACACGTCGCGAATGACCCGCAGCGCCTCTTCGGCACTGCCAGCGCGAATGGGGCAATGGCCGGCATGCTGCAAATTCATCGCCAGCAATTCGGCGATGGCGGGCTCGTCTTCGACGATCAGAATATTGCTCGACAGACTCATGGCAGGGTGCTTTTCAGAACAAAACGCTGAATCAAAGCGCGGATCCAAGCGAGCCCGCCACTTCGCGGAAGGCTTCCTTGTTGTGCCGCACATCGGTGCCGCGCACGATATAGATCACCAACTCGGCGATGTTCTTGGCATGGTCGCCTATGCGCTCGATGGCCTTGGCCACGAACATCAGATCGAGCATGGTGGAAATGGCGCGCGGGTCTTCCATCACATAGGTGATGACCTTGCGGGTGAAGCCATCAAACTCCTCGTCGATACGGAAGTCGGATTCGACGATGTCAACCGCCGCCTTCTCGTCAAGACGCGCGAAGGCGTCGAGCGATTTGCGCATTTGCTCGATGGCGAGATCAGATGCATGCTGCAGATCGCTGATGCCGATGGTCATGGGCGTGCCCGATTCGACAATGTCGCGCGCCATGCGGGCGATGCGGGCCGCCTCGTCACCGGCGCGTTCCAGATTGGCGATGGCCTTGGAGATGGCCACCAGCAAACGCAGATCACGCGCCGTGGGCTGGCGCTTGGCGATGATTTGCGTGATGTCGGCGTCAATATCCACCTCCATCTGGTTCACCCGCTTCTCGACCTGAAGCACGGTGCGCGCGGCCTCGACATCGAGGTGGCGCAGGGAATAGATGGCCTGCGCCAGTTGCGATTCAACCTGCCCGCCCATTTCAAGCACACGGGTGGATACAGCGTTGATTTCAGCGTCGAACTGTGTCGACAGATGGGGTTTGTCATCCATGGTGCGGGTCCCGGTAAACAAAATGTGATGCCAGACGCTGGGCAACGGCGAGTGGCGTGAAGCTCATCAACAATCAGCAAAAGAATTCAACCGAATCAATCAACCGAAGCGACCGGTGATGTAGTCCTCGGTTTCCTGCTTCTTCGGCTTGAGGAAGATTTGATTGGTCTCGCCAAACTCGATGAGCTCGCCAAGATACATATACGCGGTGAAATCGGAAACCCGAGCGGCCTGCTGCATATTGTGGGTCACGATGGCCACCGTGTAGTCGCGCTTGAGTTCGATCACCAGTTCCTCCACCTTGGCCGTGGAGATGGGGTCGAGCGCGGAGGTCGGCTCGTCGAGCAGCAGCACCTCCGGCTTGATCGCCACGCCACGCGCGATGCACAGGCGCTGCTGCTGACCGCCGGAGAGGCTCATGCCGCTTTGCTGCAGCTTGTCCTTCACTTCGCCCCACAGCGCAGTCTTGGTCAGCGCCCACTCCACCCGGTCATCGAGTTCGGATTTGGGCAGTTTTTCGTACAGCTTGATGCCGAAGGCGATGTTGTCGTAGATCGACATCGGGAAAGGCGTGGGCTTCTGGAACACCATGCCGATCTTGGCGCGCACCAGCGACACATCTTCCTTGGAGGTGAGGATGTTCTGCCCGTCGAGCAAGATTTCGCCCTCGGCGCGCTGCTCGGGATACAACTCGAACATGCGGTTGAAAATGCGCAGCAGCGTGGACTTGCCGCAACCGGACGGGCCGATGAAGGCCGTCACCTTGTTCTTGGCGATTTCCATATTGACGTTCTTGATCGCCTTGTATTTCCCGTAATAGAAATCAAGATTTTTGACCGTCATGCAAGCCGGGGACTGAAGGGTTTCGGCGACAGCGCTCATGATGTGGCTCTCAATGTTTTTGACGAATCAGAATGCGTGCGGTCACGTTAATGACAAGCACACCGAAGGTGATGATCAACACGCCAGCCCAGGCCAGACTCTGCCAGTTGCTGTAAGGACTCATCGCATAGTTGTAGATGGTGACCGGCAGGTTGGCCATCGGCTGTGACAAACCGGCATTGAAGAACTGGTTGTTGAGCGCGGTGAACAGCAGCGGCGCGGTTTCGCCCGTGATGCGTGCCACGGCCAGCATGATGCCGGTCAGCACCCCGGCGCGCGCCGCACGCAGAATGACGGCGGAAATCACCTTCCACTTCGGCGTGCCCAAGGCATAAGCGGCCTCGCGCAGCGAACCCGGCACGAGGCGCAGCATGTCCTCGGTCGTGCGCACCACCACGGGCACCACCAGCAGCGCCAGAGCGATCGACCCCGCCCAACCCGAAAATGTCTTGGTGTTGGCCACGATCAGGGCATAGACGAACAGACCAATGATGATGGACGGCGCCGCCAGCAGAATGTCGTTGATGAAACGCGTCACCTTGGCCAGCCAGCCGTTGGCGCCGTATTCCGACAGGTACACCCCCGCCATGATGCCCAGCGGCGTACCCAGCAGGGTGCCGACAAGCGTCATCGCCACCGAGCCATAGATGGCGTTGAGCAAACCGCCGTCGGTCATAGGCGGCGGGGTCATCTCGGTGAAGGTCGCCAGACTCAGACCGCCGATGCCGAGTTGCAGCACCGAGTACAGGATCCAGAGCAGCCATATCATGCCGAACGCCATCGCTGCCAACGAAAGCGTAAGCACCACGATATTGGTCATCTTGCGACGACCGAAAAAACGCTGGCGAAAGTCGCTTCTGGGGGTTTGAGGCAAAGTAGTGGCGCTCATGTGCGGGTTCCTTCGCCCTTGGCAAGTTGAGCCAGCAGCAGCTTGGACAGCGCCAGCACGACAAAAGTGATGAAGAACAGCACCAGCCCCAAATAGAACAGGGCAGACTGATGCAGCGGCCCCGCCTCGGCAAACTCATTGGCCAGCACCGAGGTGATGGTATTGGCTGGGGCGAACAGCGACGAGCTGAACGCGCTGGTATTGCCCACGATGAAGGTCACCGCCATGGTCTCGCCCAGGGCGCGCCCCAGACCGAGCATGATGCCGCCGATCACACCGGCTTTGGTGTAGGGCAGCACCACGTTGCGCACGACTTCCCAGGTGGTGCAGCCGATGCCGTAGGCCGATTCCTTGAGCATGGGCGGCGTGATTTCGAATACATCCTTCATCACCGAGGCAATGAAGGGAATGATCATGATGGCCAGAATGATGCCCGCCGACAGCAGACCGATACCGACCGGCGCCCCCTGAAACAGGAAACCGACGCCGGGCACGCCACCCAACAGATTCTGTAGAGGCGCCTGCACATAGTTGGCCAACAAAGGCGCAAACACCAACAACCCCCACATACCGTAAACGATGGAGGGTATGGCCGCCAGCAACTCAATAGCCGTAGCCAGAGGCCGACGCAGCCAGATGGGAGACAGTTCTGTGAGGAACAGGGCGATGCCGAAACTCACGGGCACCGCGATCAGCAGGGCAATGAGCGAGGTGATCAGCGTGCCGTAAATCATGGAGAACCCGCCGTACTGCTCGTCCGTCGGGTTCCAGGTAGAACTGGTGAAAAAACCGAAACCAGTCGCCTTGATGGCCGGCCATGCGCCGATGAACAGCGACACGATGATGCCCGCCAGGGTCGCCAGGGTGATGATGGCAGCAGCGCGCGCCATACCGGAAAACAGCACATCGCCGATCGGGCTGTGCGTGCGCTTCTGGCCTGCACCGGGCTCGCCGAGAGCTACTTTGGAGCTTGCGTTCATTGGGGTTGCGGGATAGCCTGCGGCCATGACTGTAAATCCTTCGATCAAACCGGCCCGGGCAAAACACTCCGCCCGGGCCTGTGACATCCCGCGGTGATCACCGCGAGGGATTTGCTACTCGCCGAATTACTTCCAGACCGGCTGGCCGCTAGCGGACTTCACATTCGTCCACTCTTTGTAGATGGCAGTCTTCACCTGCTCGGGCATGGGGATGTAGTCGAGCGCCTCGGCGTATTTATCGCCATCCTTGTAGGCCCACTGGAAGAACTTGAACACGTCGGCAGTTTTCTCCGGCTTGTCAGCGGTCTTGTGCACCAGGATGTAGGTGGCGTTAGTGATCGGCCAGGAGGCGTCGCCCGGCTGGTCAGTTAGCACTTGGTAAAACGTCTTGGACCAGTCAGCACCAGCAGCCGCGGCCTTGAAGGCGTCGATCGAGGGCTTGACAACCTTACCCGCCTTGTTGATCAGATCCACCACGACGAGTTTGGGATTCTGCTTGGCGTAGGCGTACTCCACATACCCGACGGAATTGGGCAGTTGGCTCACAAAGCCCGCCACGCCCGGATTGCCCTTGCCGCCCGTGCCGACCGGCCAGTTGACCGTGGTGCCGAATTTGTACTTCTCAGCCCACTCGGTGTTGGTCTTGGACAGGTAGTTGGAGAAAATGAAGGTGGTGCCGGAAGCATCGGCGCGGCGCACGACAGCGATCTGCGCGTCAGGCAACTTCACGCCGGGATTGAGCTTGGCGATGGCCGGATCGTTCCACTTGGTGATCTTGCCCATGTAGATGTCGGCCAGCAGCGCGCCGCTGAGCTTCATCTCGTTGGACTTCAAGCCAGCAATGTTGACCACGGGCACCACGCCGCCCATCACGGTCGGGAACTGAATCAGACCGCCCTTGGCCAGTTCTTCATCGGTCAGCGGCATGTCGGATGCGCCGAAGTCAACGGTCTTGGCATTGATCTGCTTGATGCCGGCACCCGAGCCCACGCCTTGATAGTTCACCTTGCCCATGCCGGCCTTGTTGAATTCATAAGCCCATTTTTCATAGACGGGTTGGGGAAACGTGGCGCCTGCGCCCGAAATTTCCAGCGCGTTGGCACTGTAGGTGGCAGCCAGAAGGGCCGAAGCCAGCAGGCTTTTGACGATGATTTTCATTGAGTTAGCTCCCTGAGGTGAGGCAAAAAGTAATGCAGAAGTGATTGAAGCAACGCGCCTTTATGACGGTTGCTGTCACTTTAGGACACGAATATGACATTTTCGTGTCAGTCACGCAGGTGAGCAGATCGACCCCAAGCCGCGGGATCAGATGGGCCGCTTTGACGTCAGGAACGCCCTTGCCACCAGATTGATGGCCAACACCATCGTCACCACCAGGAACGCCGCGGCATACGCCAGCGCATGCGCCGAAGCGAAAGGCTGATTGATGAAACTCCAGATCACATAGGTGAGGTAGCCGATCGGCTCCTGCGTCAGATGGCCGTTCCACAGATAGTTGGACCATCCTGCGGTGTAGATCAGTGGTGCGGTTTCACCCACAGAGATGGCCAGGGCAAACAGCACTCCGGTGATCACCCCCGAACGCGCGGCGGGCAGCAACACGCGCAGCACGACCTGATGCTCCTTGCAGCCCAAGGCATAAGCGGCTTCGCGCAGGCTGGTGGGATTCTGCCGCATGGCCAGTTCGGTGAACCGTGCGATGTAGGGCATGATCATGATGGCCAAAGTGATGGCGCCCGCCAGCGCCGAGAACTGCCAGCCCAGGCCGACCACCAACGTGACGTAGGCGAAATAACCCAGCACGATGGACGGCACGCCCGTGAGCACGTCGGCCAGAAATCGCACGATGTACGCCCAGCGCCCGTTACCGTATTCGCTCAAATAGATTCCAGACAGCACGCCGATGGGAGCGGCAAACAACAATGCACCCCCGCTGAGCACCAAGGTGCCCTCGATGGCATTGAGCAGACCGCCACTGATGCCGTTGGTCACCTGCGTAAACAGCGCAGGCGAAAGCGCCGCCCCGCCTTTGACCAAGGTCATCCACAGAATGTCGAACAGCGGCACGACCACGATGGCGAACGCCGCCACGCAGAGCGCAGCAAAGAACACGTTGAACAAACTGCGCCGACGTTGCAGTCGACGGGCACGTTCAAACACGATGGATGTGGATCCGGCTGGTGAGGAGGCGAGCGATGACATTGACGATGACCGCGATGATGAGCAGCACCAGGGCAATTTCCGCCAGCGAGCGCACGGCCATGCCGCTGGGATCTTGCAAAGCACTGTCGAGTTGAGAAGCGATGAAAGCCGCCATGCTGGTGATGGGGCTGTAAATCGTGTCGGGCAGATAGTTCAAGGCACCGCCGCTGACCATGAGCACCGCCATGGTTTCACCCAGAGCACGGCCGAGCGCCAGAATGACCGCACCGATCAGGGGCACGCGCACGGCGGGCAACAGAATTTTGAGCAGCACCTCTGCCCGGGTGGCGCCCAGGCCGAAGCTCGCCTCGCGCAGCTCATTGGGCACACGCTTGAGCGCCTCTACCAGCGTGCTGGTGATCACAGGCAGCACCATGATGGCCAACACCAGCCCTGCGGTCAGCAACCCATAGCCGCTGGTCGCTGCGCCGGAGAAAAAGGGAATGAAACCCAGCACTCTCTCCAGAAACGGCGCAATGTGCGTGAGCACCAGAGGGGCCAGGATTTCCAAACCCCACAAGCCATAGACCACACTGGGCACCATGGCCAGCAGCTCCACGACCTGAGCGAAGGCGCCGCGCAATTTCTGCGGCGCATAGTCATTCAGAAACAGGGCGACGCCAATGCCCACGGGCACGGCCAGAATCAAGGCAATGGCCGAACTTGCCAGGGTGCCCACGATAAACACCCAGATGCCATAGGTGGCCCCGACGGCCACCTCGTAGCCGTCGCGTTTGACAGGATTGGAATACAGATTGCCCAGATTCCAGGTCTCGGTCGTCAGGAAATGCAGTCCGTTGAACTGGATCGCCGGCCAGGAGTAAGTGGTGAGAAATACCAATACCGCCAGCAGGGCCAGAGGAATCAGAGTCGAGACAGCAAGCAATCCGGGACGAAAGACGCGCATGGCAAGTCGATTCAAAACAGCACCAAAACAGACATCCGGTCTGCCCTGATCAGGCAGACCGGATGCCGCAACACGCCAACCGCTTACTGAATCTTGGCGATCTGGGCCTTGCTCAGCTCTTGGATCCGAGTCGGCAACGCGATGAAGCGCACCTGATCCAGATACTTGGCCGCATTGCCGCCCTTGCTTTCTACCGCCCAGCCGAGAAACTCGCGGATGGCCTTGGCGGTTTCTGGATTGGCCTGCTTGGAATTGACGATGGCGTACTCGTAGTTGATGATGGGATAGGAATCCGCACCTTCAGAGAACACCAGGCTGATGCGCTCGTCCGCCGGGGTCTTGGCGATCAGACCCGATGCGGCTGCGCCGACGGTCTTGGCCGTGGGCAGCAGGAAATGGCCCGCCTTGTTCTTGATCATCGCTGTGCCCAGACCCGCCTTGGCAATTTCCTTGTGGAAACTCACGCCAATGTAAGCCACCGAGTACGGCGTCTTCTGGGAAGCCTCCACCATGCCGGGATTGCCGTTGGCGCCCACACCGCCCTGCACGGCAGGCCAGGAGATCGAGGTACCAAAGCCCACGCTGTCATTCCACTTGGGGGTGGAGAACGACAGGTACTGGCTGAAAATGAAAGTGTCGCCGCTGCCATCGGTGCGGTGAATCGGCACGATGGTGTGGTTGGGCAGCTTGACGCCGGGGTTGAGCGCCTTGATGGCCGGGTCATCCCAGTTCTTGATGCTGCCGTCGTAAATGCCGGCCAGTACGGGGCCGTCGAGCTTGAGGTGTTTGTTGTTCAGACCGGGAATGTTGTAGTTGATGGTCTGGGCCGAAATCGCCAGCGGGATGTTTAGGATGTTGGGGTTCTGCTTGATCTGTGCGTCGGCCATATAGGCGTCGGAAGCGCCGATCTGCGCCACGCCAGAGATCGCCTCTGCGATGCCGGTGCCGCTGCCGGTACCCTGGGTGGTGATCTTCACCTCTGAGTGCATTTTGGTGTAATCGGGCACCCAGATGTTGAACAGTGGGTACAGCAGCGTAGAGCCGGTTTCCAGCAGAGTGACCTGAGCGGCTTGCGCGGGCACGACGAAAAGGCCAGAAGCGAGGGTCAGACCAGCAACCGCCAGACCGGCTTTGAGCTGGGTACGGCGAGACAGATTCAAGGACATTGTTTTCTCCGAAGTGGCAATTCCCGCTCAAAAATCGCGGGGCTAGGCATCATTTCAGACGTCCAATGTGACAACTTGGTGATGTGATGTGCCTTGTTACGACTCTCACAACTGGTTCATTGAAAATCAATACCTTAGCCCGGCCCTGAGGAGCCCGCACCCGCCATTTATTCCAGCAAGGCGGCTTTCAGAGCGGAGGCCACTCGCGCACCTTGTTCCTGCACAGGATGCTCGACCATGATGCGCAGCACCGGCTCCGTTCCGGAAGGGCGGATCAAAATCCGCCCGCTGCCATTGATCTGGTGTTCCGCCTCGGCGCGGGCCTGGGCAAAGCCGGCGTGGGTCTTCCAGTCGAGCCCGGGCGGCAGCTTGACGTTGAGCAGCGTCTGCGAAAACAGTTGGACGGCCTGCAATTGCTCACTCAGGCTGCGACCGGTTCGCACGACAAGCTCAAGCATCTGCAGCGCGGCCACGATGCCGTCGCCTGTCGTATGCCGATCGAGCAGCAGCATGTGACCAGAGCCTTCGCCGCCAAGCTGCCAACCGCGGGCGAGCAGTTCTTCGAGCACATAGCGGTCGCCAACGGCCGCGCGCACGAACTCCATGCCCTGCTGCTCAAGCGCTTTTTCCACCGCGAGATTGGTCATCAGCGTGCCAACTACTCCAGCGGGCTTGCGATCCATCGCCAGCAGATAAAGCAACTCGTCACCGTTGAACAGGCGGCCGTGGCGGTCAACGAGTTGCAGGCGGTCGGCGTCGCCATCAAGGGCGATGCCGTAGTCGGCCTGGTTGGCGCGCACGGCGCGGATCAGCGCATCCGGCGCCGTTGCGCCGACCTCTTTGTTGATATTGAAACCATCGGGCTGCGCCCCGATGGAAATGACCTCGGCCCCCAGTTCATGAAACACCGCGGGCGCGATGTGATAGGCCGCGCCATGCGCACAGTCCACTACCAGCCGCAGGCCCTTGAGGGTGAGGTGATTAGGAAATGTGCTTTTGCAAAACTCGATGTAGCGCCCCGCGGCATCATCGAGTCGGCGGGCCTTGCCGAGTTGCTCGGAGGGCACGCAGCCCTCGGCCTCGGGCAGGGTTGCTTCCACTTCCAGCTCCCATACATCGGGCAACTTGCTGCCGCCCGCCGAGAAAAACTTGATGCCATTGTCGGCAAACGGATTGTGCGATGCACTGATGACCACCCCGAGATCCAGGCGCAACGCCCGGGTGAGATAGGCCACTCCGGGCGTAGGCAATGGGCCGACCAGCACCACATCGCAACCGGCGGCAATGAAGCCGCACTCCAGCGCAGCTTCGAGCATATAGCCCGAGATGCGTGTGTCCTTGCCGATCAACACCGTCGGCCGACCGACGCCCTGGCTGCGCAACACCTTGCCCGCGGCATGCCCCAGGCGCATGCCGAACTCTGGCACGATCGGGCTTTTGCCCACATGGCCACGGACGCCGTCGGTGCCGAAATACTGTCTGCTCATTCCTTCTCCCAAAGGTTGTTATGCGATTGTTGTGCGCGCTTGAGCAAGCCCGAACTCAGGCGCGCATGGCGTTCCACACTTTAATCGCGTCGCATGTCGGCCCAACGTCGTGGACGCGCACGATCTGCGCACCCGCTGCCACACAAGCCAGCACTGCGCCCAAGCTGCCCGGCAGACGCTCGCCCACATCGCGCCCCGTCAGTGCGCCGATCATCGATTTACGCGAAAGTCCCACCAGCAGCGGGTATCCCGATTGCGCGAGCGCAGGTAAACCTTTCGCAAGAGTCAGATTGTGTTCCAGCGTTTTGCCAAAGCCAAACCCCGGATCGAGGGCGATGCGGGATCGGTCGATACCCATCGACTCGGCCGCAGCGACACGGCTCCACAGAAATTCCCGGACTTCGCCTAAAACGTCCGCATAGTGCGGCGCCTGCTGCATGCTGGCGGGATCGCCCTGCATGTGCATGAGACAGACCCCGGCCTTTGAAGCGGCGACCACTTCGAGGGCGCCCGGCCGCTGCAAAGCGTGAATATCGTTAATGATGTCCGCGCCCAGATCGAGTGCCCGGCGCATGGTTTCGGGTTGGTAAGTATCCACCGAAACCGGGACGTTCCAGCGCACGGTCTCCTGTAAGACCGGGGCGATGCGCGCCCATTCCTGCGCATGGCTCAGCCGCGGAGAGCCCGGGCGGGACGACTCGCCGCCAATATCCAGAATATCGGCCCCCTGCTCCACCAAAGTCTGTGCATGTCGCAAGGCGAGCACCGCATCCGCATGCTGCCCGCCATCGGAAAATGAATCCGGCGTGACGTTGACGATGCCCATGACCAGGGGCCGATGCAATTGCAGGGTGAAGCGCCCTGCTTGCCAATGATTTGCCATCGGAGATGATTCCTAAAAAAAACGGCCCGGTTTTAGACCGGGCCGTTGCTGAACTCGCTGTAGCGAGCTGAATATGAATACCGCCAGTGAAGCCCGAAAATCAGGCCGCCGTCGCTGAAGGGGCGTCAGGCGCAGCGCCGGTTGCGGGCGCCGAGGGCGTACGCGGGGCGGACGTCGGGCCGCTGCTGGGCGGCAGCTTGGGTGGACGGGGCTCGCGGCCCGCCATGATGTCGGCCAGTTGATCGGAGTCGATGGTTTCCCATTCGAGCAAGGCTGCCGCCATGGCGTGCATCTTGTCCTGGTTTTCCTCGATCAGCCGACGAGCCAACGCGTACTGCTCGTCGATGATGCGACGGATCTCCGAATCGACCTTCTGCATGGTCTGCTCCGAAACATGCGTGGTCTTGGTAATCGACCGTCCGAGGAACACCTCGCCTTCGTTCTCCGCGTAAACCATGGGGCCCAGCGACTCGGTCATGCCGTAGCGCGTGACCATGTCGCGTGCCAGCTGCGTGGCGCGTTCGAAGTCATTGGAAGCGCCCGTGGTCATCTGATTCATGAACACTTCTTCGGCAATGCGGCCGCCGAACAGCACGGAGATCATGTTGAGCATGCGGTCACGATCCATGCTGTAGCGATCGGTCTCAGGCAACTGCATGGTGACGCCCAGTGCGCGGCCGCGCGGAATGATGGTGACCTTGTGCACCGGATCGGTCTTAGGCAGCATCATGGCAACCAGCGCGTGGCCCGACTCGTGATAAGCCGTATTGCGGCGCTCTTCTTCCGGCATGACCATGCCCTTGCGCTCCGCACCCATCATGATCTTGTCTTTGGCGCGTTCGAAGTCTTCCATTTCAACCACTCGCGCACTGCGGCGGGCGGCGAACAGAGCGGCTTCGTTGACCAGATTGGCCAGATCGGCGCCGGAGAATCCGGGAGTGCCTCGCGCCAGAATGTCGGCCCGGATATCGGTGCCCACGGGAATCTTGCGCATATGCACTTGCAGAATCTGCTCGCGACCGCGGATATCCGGCAGCGTGACATAGACCTGCCGGTCGAAGCGGCCAGGACGCAGCAGCGCCGGGTCGAGAATGTCGGGCCGGTTGGTCGCCGCGATCACGATCACCCCGAGATTGGTCTCGAAGCCGTCCATCTCCACCAGCATCTGGTTGAGGGTCTGCTCGCGTTCATCGTTGCCGCCGCCCAGACCAGCGCCACGATGGCGACCCACGGCGTCGATTTCATCGACGAAGATGATGCAAGGCGCGTGCTTTTTCGCGTTCTCGAACATGTCGCGCACACGGGCCGCACCCACGCCGACGAACATTTCGACAAAGTCAGAACCCGAGATGGTAAAAAACGGCACTTTTGCTTCGCCCGCAATACTCTTGGCTAGCAGCGTCTTGCCGGTACCGGGCGGGCCGACAAGCAGCACGCCCCGAGGGATGCGCCCGCCAAGTTTCTGGAATTTCTGCGGATCTTTGAGAAAATCCACCAGTTCCTTCACGTCTTCCTTGGCTTCGTCGCAACCGGCGACGTCGGCAAAGGTTACGTTGTTGCTCGATTCATCGAGCAGACGGGCCTTGGACTTGCCGAAGCTGAACGCACCGCCACGGCCACCGCCCTGCATCTGGCGCATGAAGTACACCCAGACGCCGATCAGCAACAGCATCGGGAACCAGGAAATGAAGATCTGCGTCAGGAACGATTGCTCCTGGCGCGGGGCGCCGACGACATCGACACCGTCTTTCACCAGATCGCCCACCATCCACAGGTCGCCGGGAGAGGTGAGATTGAAACGACGCCCTTCCGTGGTCGTGACGTCCAGAATGCCGCTCTGGTGCACGATGACTTTTTTGATGCGCCCGGCTTTCGCGTCTTGCATGAACTGGGTGTAGCTCACGGCATCTGCGGTCTGCTGGGGACGATCGAACTGCTTGAACACCGTGAACAGTACGAGACCGATCACCAGCCAGATCGCAATTTTGGAAAACCATTGATTATTCAAAACCAACCTCCTGAAACAGGGCAAGCGCAGATGCAAGACATGCAGCGCATTTTAGGCATTTCAAGAGGCGGGGCGCAGCGATTGTGGAAAACCGATCCGACAAAATGGGCTATTGATTCCGTCAATCTGATCGAATTTGACAAATAGCAAGTCTGTCGCGGTGGCTGCAATCACGTTGAGCGCTTACGCAGCCGACTTTTTCAGCGTTCGCGCCAGGATGAAAGTTTCCGCCGACTTGTCGCGCGATGCTTGCGGCTTGACCGCCTTCACCTGCTGGAATACCAGCTTGAAAGCCTTCACGATCTGACTGTAATAACTGCCGTGAAAGGTCTTGATCACCATCGCGCCTTGGGGTTGCAGCCAGCGCTGCGCAAAGTCCAGGGCGAGTTCGCTCAGATGTTCGATTCGGGCCGCATCGGCCGACGGAATGCCGGTGAGATTGGGCGCCATATCGGACAACACCACGTCGACCTTGCGCCCTTCGAGAAGCGCCTCCAACTGATTCACCACCGCCTCTTCGCGGAAGTCACCCAGCAGAAAATGCACATCGGGCACGGGCTCCATGGGCAGCAAATCCAGCGCCAAAATAGTGCCCTGAACCGCGCCGCCACGCATCAGCCGGTTGCGCGCATATTGCGACCACGAGCCCGGCGTGCTGCCCAGATCGACCACGATCTGCCCGGGCCGCAACAGCCCCTCGGCCTCGTCGATTTCCTTGAGCTTGTAGGCGGCGCGGGCTCGATAGCCCTCACGCTGCGCCATCTTCACATAGGGATCGTTGAGATGATCCTGCAGCCAGGCTTTGCTGAATTTGTTTTTCTTCGCACTCGACATGGGTTCTTCAAGGACAATAGCGGATTAAGACTTCAAAATGCGCGCACAAAGATGTTGCGACGCGCTTGGCAATCATGACCCCATTGGAACTCACTCCGCCCTTTCGCAGCAGCCTGCGCGCCCAGGCACATGGGCTCAAACCCGTCGTGATGATCGGCGAGCAAGGGCTCAATCCGGCCAATCTGGCGGAAATCGACGTGGCGCTCAAGGCGCATGAACTCATCAAGGTGCGCGTGTTCGGTGACGATGCCGCGGCGCGCCTGGCCATGCAACACACCATCTGCGACACGTTGGGAGCCGCTCCTGTGCAGGCGATTGGCAAACTGCTGGTGTTGTACCGGCCACGCCCGAAAGAAACCCGGCAGGCGCCTGGAGAAGAAACGCAAGTTGCCAAGCGCGGCAAATCGCCCCGCACCGTCAAAGTGGTCGTGCCTGCCAGCAGCCCGACACACCGGGCCAAGGTCAAGCGTGTCACCCTGCTGGGCAATCAGCGCCTTTCGGCCACTGGGAAGGTTAAGCGCGCCAAGCCGCGCCAGACCAGCGTGAAAAAATCGTCTCGCGGCTGAAACGCGTTCAAAAGAGGTTACAGGCCGTTTTGCGGCGTGTTGGCAGCCGCCACACATATGCCGCCACACACAGGGCCTGCAGGGCGAACACCAGACTGGCGATACCGTGCCACATGCCTGCTTGCGGCGAATGGCTATAGGCGGCCTGCAGCAACCGAGGCACTACGCCGAACTCGCCCAGGACGGCAAAAAACACGCCACCCAGCGGCAGCAGCAGATCTGCCGACATCACCTTTTTGTCGGCAAACCGTTCGAGCGCGGCAATCAGCACGCCGAAAACGATGGCGGCCAGCGCCATGAGGTAGAACATGCGACTGGCCACGGCGGCGGCGATCATTTTCTCGGGCACCGTGGCGAACGCCGTAGGTGCGCCAATGAGGCCGACGGCCACCATGCCGCCCAGCCAGAGCGCGGCGAGAAACCAGCGGGTGCGCAGACTGCTCATCGGTAGTGCACGGCAAGAATTTCGTAGTGGCGCACGCCACCCGGCGCGGCGACCTGCGCGACTTCACCGGACTCTTTGCCGATCAGCGCCCGAGCGATGGGGGAGTTGATGGAAATGCGTCCCTGCTTGAGATCGGCTTCGTCATCGCCCACGATCTGGTAGGTGATTTCGTCGCCGCTGGATTCGTCGCTCAGTTCCACCGTAGCGCCGAACACCACGCGGCCGTCGGCCTGCAGTTCGCTCGGATCGATGATCTGCGCTGTGCCGAGCTTGCCCTCGATATCGGCGATGCGGCCTTCGATAAAGCCCTGCTTGTCGCGGGCCGCGTCGTATTCGGCGTTTTCAGACAAATCGCCTTGCGCGCGCGCTTCGGCTATGGCCTGGATCACCGCGGGTCGTTCGATGGTCTTGAGACGATGCAGTTCTTGCTTGAGTTGTTCCGCGCCTTTGCGCGTCATGGGGGTCGCCATGATTGGGCCTCCGTTAAACCAGGAAAAAAACGAGCACCGCAGCCTGCGGCGTCGAATCGCCTGGGTGCGGTGCTCAGATGGAACAGATTTTACGCGTTTGCGAATGATTGCAAGGGGTAAACCGCGATTTTCTGCAGTTGTTTCATCCCCTCGACCGCGGCAAGTGCGCCGGAAATGGTGGTGTAGGTCGTAACCCGCGCGGCCAGCGCCGAAGTGCGGATGGCGCGCGAGTCGGTGATGGCATTGCGGCGCTCTTCCACCGTGTTGATCACCAGCACGATCTCGTTGCTCTTGAGCATGTCCACGATATTCGGGCGCCCCTCGGTGACCTTGTTGATCACCTGCACTTCCACCCCCGCCTCGGCGATGGCGGCCGCGGTTCCGCGGGTAGCCACCACGCCAAAACCCATGGCCACCAACTGACGCGCGACTTCAACGGCGTCCGGCTTGTCGCTTTGCTTGACCGACAAAAACACCTTGCCACCGGCCTGCGGATCGGGCAGGCGGGTACCGGCCGCGAGCTGCGACTTGACGAAGGCCTCGCCAAAGGTTCGGCCCACACCCATGACTTCGCCCGTCGATTTCATTTCAGGCCCGAGGATGGGATCGACGCCCGGGAATTTATTGAACGGAAACACCGCCTCTTTCACGCAGTAGTAGGGCGGCGTGATTTCCTTGGTGATGCCTTGCTGCGCCAGCGTCTGTCCGGCCATGCAGCGTGCGGCGATTTTGGCGAGTTGCAATCCCGTGGCCTTGGAGACAAAGGGCACGGTGCGCGAAGCCCGCGGGTTCACTTCCAGCAGGAAGATGCGATCCTCCCCGTCGAGTTGCTGAATGGCGAATTGCACGTTCATCAGGCCGACGACCTTGAGGCCATGCGCGAGCTTGACGGTCTGCTCCTTGATGCGTGCCACTGTGGCCGCTGACAGCGAGTATGGCGGCAGCGAGCAAGCCGAGTCGCCGCTGTGCACACCGGCCTGCTCGATGTGTTCCATCACCCCGCCGATGAACACCTCAGTGCCGTCGCAGATGGCATCGACATCGCATTCGATGGCGTCATTCAAAAAGCGGTCGAGCAGCACCGGAGAGTCATGGCTCACCTTCACCGCTTCGCGCATATAGCGCTCGAGGTCGCGCTGTTCGTGCACGATTTCCATGGCGCGGCCGCCCAGCACATAGCTGGGACGCACCACCAGCGGGTAGCCGATTTCCTCGGCCTTGGTCAGCGCTTCGGCTTCCGAGCGCGCGGTGCGGTTGGGCGGCTGCAGCAGGCCGAGTTGTTCGACCAAGTGCTGGAAGCGCTCGCGGTCTTCGGCCATGTCGATCATGTCCGGGCTGGTGCCGATGATGGGCACGCCATTGGCTTCGAGATCGAGTGCGAGCTTGAGCGGCGTCTGCCCGCCATACTGCACGATCACACCCGTCGGCCGCTCCTTATCGACGACTTCCAGCACGTCTTCCAGCGTGAGCGGCTCGAAATACAGTCGGTCGGAGGTGTCGTAATCGGTCGACACCGTCTCCGGGTTGCAGTTGACCATGATGGTTTCATAGCCGTCGGCCCGCATAGCCAGTGCCGCGTGCACGCAGCAATAGTCGAACTCGATGCCCTGGCCGATACGGTTGGGCCCGCCGCCGAGCACCATGATTTTTTTGCGCGTGGTGGGCGCGGCTTCGCACTCTTCGTCGTAGGACGAGTAGAGATAGGCCGTTTGCGTGCCGAACTCGGCCGCGCAGGTATCGACCCGCTTGAACACCGGCCGCACCTGCAGCGAACGACGGCGGCTGCGCACCGCCGTCTCGGTGGTGTGCAGCAGCTTGGCAAGACGGCGATCAGAGAAGCCCTTTTGCTTGAGCGCGTAGAGATGCTCGCGATCGAGCTGATCGAGGGTGAAGTTGCGCTCCAGCTCCAGCTCGGTCTGCACGATGTCTTGAATCTGCGCCAGAAACCACGGGTCGATGCGGGTGAGCTGGTGCACTTCGTCCAGGCTCATGCCCTGCGCGAAGGCGTCGCCGACATACCAGATGCGCTCGGGGCCGGGCTCGCCCAGCTCCTTCTCCAGCACCTCGCGGTCTTGCGTCTTTTCGTTCATGCCATCGACGCCCACTTCGAGCCCGCGCAGCGCCTTCTGGAAACTCTCTTGAAACGTGCGGCCCATGGCCATGACCTCGCCGACCGACTTCATCTGCGTGGTCAGACGCGAGTCGGCTTGCGGGAATTTCTCGAAGGCAAAACGCGGCACCTTGGTGACCACGTAGTCGATGGTCGGCTCGAATGAGGCCGGGGTGACGCCGCCGGTGATGTCGTTGCGCAGTTCGTCGAGGGTGTAGCCGACCGCCAGCTTGGCGGCGATCTTGGCGATCGGAAAGCCCGTGGCCTTGGACGCCAGCGCCGAAGACCGGCTCACTCGCGGATTCATCTCGATGACAATCAGCCGTCCGTCCTTGGGATTCACCGCGAACTGCACGTTTGACCCGCCGGTATCCACGCCGATTTCGCGCAGCACCGCGATGCTGGCGTTGCGCATGATCTGGTATTCCTTGTCGGTCAGGGTCTGCGCCGGGGCGACGGTGATCGAGTCGCCGGTGTGCACGCCCATCGGGTCGAGGTTTTCGATCGAGCAGACGATGATGCAGTTGTCGGCGCTGTCGCGCACCACTTCCATCTCGAACTCTTTCCAGCCGATCAGCGATTCCTCGATCAGCAACTCGTTTGTGGGCGACGCTTCGATGCCGCGCTTGCAGATGGTCTCGAATTCCTCAGGGTTGTAGGCGATGCCGCCGCCGGTGCCGCCCAGGGTGAAACTGGGTCTGATGATGACAGGGAAGCCGATGGTCTTCTGCACGCCCCAAGCTTCTTCGAGGGTATGCGCAATGCCCGAACGCGCCGAACCCAGACCGATACGCGTCATGGCCTGCTTGAACTTCTGACGGTCTTCGGCCATGTCGATGGCCGCGGGCTTGGCGCCGATCAGCTCCACCCCGTACTTGCCCAGCACCCCGTTGTGATGCAGATCGAGCGCGCAGTTCAGCGCGGTCTGCCCGCCCATGGTCGGCAGGATGGCGTCGGGCCGTTCTTTCTCGATGATGGTCTCGACCACCTGCCAGGTGATGGGCTCGATATAGGTCACATCGGCCGTTTCCGGGTCGGTCATGATGGTCGCCGGATTGCTGTTGACCAGAATGACCTTGTAGCCCTCTTCGCGCAGCGCCTTGCAGGCCTGGGCGCCGGAGTAGTCGAACTCGCAGGCCTGGCCGATGACGATGGGGCCGGCCCCGATGATCAGAATGCTTTTAATGTCGCTGCGCTTGGGCATGGGCGAGTCTCTTTATGCGGTTGAATCAGGTGAAAAATCAGTGTGTTCTTGCGGTGGCCGCCAGCGCCAGTTTCACGCCGAAGCCGAAAAATCCGGCCCCGGTCGCGCCCATCGTCAGCGCGGAAAGGCGTCGGCGGCGGCGGAAGGCATCCGCCACACGCACGCCGCCAAAGATCAGCACCGACAGATAGAGCAGGCTGAAGAACTGGACGATAAGTCCCAGCAGCAGAAACGACAGCGCCGGATGCGGGTAATGCGGATCGACGAACTGGATGAAAAACGACACAAAAAACAAAATCGCCTTGGGGTTGAGCAGACTGATGAACAAGGCTTTTTGAAACGGGTTTTCCAGCCTCTTTCCGGCCTGCGCGGGGTGGGCATGAGGCTGCGGCGCCTGGGCATGCAGCCCGGTGTCAGGCGTATGCCAGCGCTTCCAGGCCGCGCGCAGCATATTGACGCCCAGCCAACCCAAATACAGCGCTCCCGCCGCCTGAACCAGGTGATACAGGGCCAGATTGGTTTCCAGCAACGAGGCTGCCCCGGCTGCGGCCAGCACCATCAACACCGTGTCGCCCAGAAACACCCCGAACGCCCCCCGATAGCCTTGGCGCACTCCGCGCTGCGCCGCCACACTCAGCACATAGAGCGAGTTCGGCCCCGGCAGCAGGACGATGAAAATCACCCCGAGCACATAGGTCCACAGATTGACGACGCCGAACATGTGATCCATGGGCAGTCTCAGGCGCGATCCATCAGAGCGACAAAACGGTCGAACAGGTAGCCGATGTCATGCGGCCCGGGACTGGCTTCGGGGTGGCCCTGAAAGCAGAAAGCCGGTTTGTTTTTCCAGGCCAGCCCTTGCAGCGTGCCGTCGAACAGCGAGACATGCGTGGTGCGCACGGTGTCGGGCAGGCTGGCCGCGTCTACCGCAAAACCGTGGTTCTGGCTGGTGATGGACACGCGGCCGCTATCGAGGTCTTTGACCGGGTGATTGGCGCCGTGATGACCGAATTTCATCTTGAAGCTCTTGCCGCCAGCGGCCAGCCCCATGATCTGATGGCCGAGGCAAATGCCGAAGGTCGGCATGTCAGCGGCGATGATGCTCTGGGTCGCGGCAATGGCGTAATCGCAGGGTTCGGGGTCGCCCGGGCCGTTGGAGAGGAACACGCCGTTGGGCCGCAGCGCCAGCACGTCGGCGGCAGAGGTTTGCGCGGGCACCACGGTGACGCGGCAGCCGCGTGCCGCCAGCAGGCGCAGGATGTTGAACTTCACGCCGAAGTCGTAGGCCACGACATGACGCAGGGGCTGGGTCATGTCGCCATAACCTCGCTCCAGCGACCAGTCGGTCTGCGTCCACTCGTAGGGTTGCGGCGTGGTGACGACGCGGGCCAGATCCAGACCGGCCAGACCGGCAAAGCCGCGCGCGCCTTCGAGCGCCGTCTGAATCACCGCATCGGTGATGTCTTGCCCCGCCTCCAGGGCAATGACGCAGCCGCTCTGCGCGCCCTCGGTGCGCAAGTGGCGCGTCAGCCTGCGGGTGTCGATCCCGGCGATGGCGACCGTCCCGTTTTGGCGCAGATAGGCGTCGAGCGTCTGTTCGCCGCGATAGTTCGACATCTGCAGCGGCAGATCCTTGATGATCAGCCCGGCGGCATGCACCTGGGCCGCTTCCACGTCCTGTGCATTGGCGCCGACGTTGCCGATATGTGGATAAGTCAGGGTGACGATCTGGCGGCAGTAGCTGGGATCAGTCAGGATTTCCTGATAGCCGGTCATCGCGGTGTTGAACACCACTTCGCCAACCGTTTGCCCACTCGCGCCAATGGAAAGGCCGCGAAAGATCGAGCCGTCGGCGAGAACCAGAACGGCTTTGGGCAGCATGGACAGCATGAGAATTCTCCGGTGAGCGCCCGGATATTGGAATGGATCGCCAGCCTGGCCGACAATCTGGGGGCGGCGAGCAAATAGCTGTGAGGCCAATTTGCCCGACCATCACGCCCCTTGGGGGTCACCGCAGGGCGGCAACACTTCAGGCGCACAAAATTTGTCAGATTATATTCATGCGGTTCGTCTGCGCAGCGTCTCAAGGAAACGCTGGGCCGCCCAAGTTCGCTTGATCCCCACGTAGGGGCGGGCTGGGCCTAGCCCGGCCCAGGGGCCGCTCAAAGCGCCCGGACACGCCGACTTGTCGTAATGAACACCCTTCCCTCTCTGACGCCCCCGCCTCGGCCCATCCCCCTGCTCGCCCTCGCGTTCGGCGTTCTGCTCGCGCACGCCTTGCTGCTCGCCTGGCTGGTGTTCACGCCCGCCCAGGCGCCCAACAAGCCGGAACAGCGGATTGAATGGATCACCTTGCAGAAAGCACCGCTGCCTGCCGCGCGGCCCCCTGCGCCACCCCAGGCGGCTGCGGCCGTGCCGCCGCCCGAAAAAACGCAGCCCGCCCCACCGAAAAAGCACTTCACCCGACCCGCTCCGCCGCATCCGACCTCGCAGATTCCAACGATATCCCAGCGCCCGCAGCCGCCGAAGCCAGTGTTGCCACGCGCGAACACGCCGTCGATCGAGCCGACCGCAGCGTCTGAGGCCCCTCCTGCCCCCGACCTCCCGGCGAAAACTGCCGCGCCCAGTGCGGCCCCGCAGGTCGCCACGCCGACAGTGGCACCTGGCCCGCCCCATCCCGCGGCGGCGGCCTCCGCTGCGCCCGAGCCCGTCGTGGAGACTGCGGCGTCGTACAAGGCGGAGTATCTCGACAATCCGCCGCCGCCTTATCCCCGGCTGTCGCGCCAATTGGGTGAGGAGGGCACGGCCCTGCTCAAGGTGCAGGTGGGCCCGAATGGGCGCCCGCTGCAGATCAAGCTCATGTCGTCCAGCGGCTATTCGCGGCTGGACGAAGCCGCCGAAACCACCGTGGCGCAATGGCGCTTTGTGGCCGCCACGCGCAACGGTCAGTCGATCACGTCCTGGGTGCTGGTGCCGATCAAGTTCCGCATTTTGAATTGAGACCACCCCGAAAACCTTCGCTTCGCTCGGCTCTCCCCTCAAGGGGCAAGAAGCTCTGGGGCGGCCCGGCGAGCTTCTTGAGATCTCTGCTCACGCCGTTTGCAGCGCCCGACTGAGCAGCAGATCGAAATCCGTCGCCTTACTCAAGGTGCCGAAGCCCCCACCCCACTCACCCCCGAGCCGGGATGCGCAGAAAGCCTGGGCGATCGGCTCTGGCGCGTGACGCAGCAGCAAAGCGGCCTGCACGGCCAGCACGAGGTCGTGGGTCAGCGCCCGGGCGCGCGATTGCAGCGCATCGGTATCACGCAGAGCCGCTGAGAAGCGCTGCAGGTGCGCGTCGAAATGGGCGTTGCGCCCCTGCGCCGGGGCGAGTTCAGCCATCAGGGCGTCGGCGGTGCGCGGGTTTTTACCCAGAGCGCGCAGCACGTCCAGACACATCACATTGCCCGATCCTTCCCAGATGGAGTTCACCGGCATCTCGCGGTAGATGCGCGCCTGCACATCATCTTCGACATAGCCGTTGCCGCCCAGCACCTCCATCGCCTCGGCTGCGAGTTCGGCGCCGCGTTTGCAGATGCGAAATTTGCCCGCCGGCGTGAGCAGGCGTCGCAGCAGCGACTGCGCCTCGTCGTGCTGCGAGTCGAAGGCCTGCGCCAGCCGCAGGGCCAGCGCGATGGCGGCTTCGACCTCCAGCGCCATGTCGGCCAGCACATTGCGCATCAGCGGCTGGTCGATCAGCGCGGCGCCGAAAGCCTGGCGGTGCCGCGCGTAGTGCACCGCCTGGCTCAGCGCCTGGCGCATCAGCCCGGTGGTGCCAAGCACGCAATCCAGCCGGGTGTAGGTGCCCATTTCCAGAATGGTCGGCACACCGCGCCCTTCTTCGCCGAGCAGATGCCCCCAAGCCCCCTGAAATTCCACTTCGGACGAGGCGTTGGAACGGTTGCCCAGTTTGTCTTTGAGTCGCTGGATCAGCACCGGGTTCTTGCTGCCGTCCGGAGCCCAGCGGGGCACGAAAAAGCAGCTCAGGCCGCCCGCGGTCTGCGCGAGCACGAGATGGGCATCGCATTGCGGCGCGGAGAAAAACCACTTGTGCCCAGTCAGGCGGTAGCCGCCCGCGCCGTCGGGTTCGGCGCGGGAGGTGTTGCTGCGCAAGTCCGACCCGCCCTGCTTTTCGGTCATGCCCATACCGATCAGGCCGCCGCGCTTTTGCGCCAGCGGCAGATCGCGCGGGTCGTATTCCGGGCGCATCAGCGTGGGCAGCCAGTCACGCGCCAGCAAGGCGTCGCGCGACATCGCGGGAATCGCGCCGTAGGTCATGGTGGTGGGACACATCGACCCGGCTTCGATCTGCGTTTGCAGAATGAAGCCCGCCGCCCGCGCCACATGCGCCCCCGGCTGCGGCTGCGCCCAAGGGCCGGTGTGCAGGCCGCGCCGGGCGATGTCGCTCATCAGCGCATGCCAGGCCGGGTGAAACTCGATCTGGTCGCGGCGAAAGCCCCTGGCATCAAAAGCGCGCAGAACCGGCGTGTTCTGGTTGGCCAGTCGCCCCTGCTCGTAGCTGGCGGCGGTGCCAAGCTCCGCGCCCTGGCGCGTGAGTTGCTCCTCCGCCCAGCCGCCGCCAGCACGGGCGAGCGCCTCGCGCAGCGCGGGATCGGCAGTGAACAGGTTGTAATCCTGCAAGGGCGGGGCTTGATTGGTCACATCATGGGTGGGCCAGGTCATGGGAGTCTCCGGTTCAGTTTCGTCTGCTCTGCATTGCAGCACCGACCCTCAGTGGCGCGCAAGGAACAGCCCGTTACCATGCTCGGCTATCCGCCAGGCTCCCGGCCTTGCACAGAACACGCTTGCTCCATGTCGCAATCCACACAAGATTTTTCCGATTCAGACACCGGCCCCGGCCCCGGCCGCGGCCTGACCTGGCTGATGTTTGCCGCCCTCGTCGTTCTCTGGCTGGGCACGCTGGGCTGGCGCGATCTGGTTCCGACTGACGAAGGCCGCTACGCCGAAATTCCGCGGGAAATGGTGGTGACGGGCGACTGGGTCACGCCCCGGCTCGACGGTTTCAAATACTTCGAAAAACCGCCGCTGCAATATTGGGCGACTGCGGTGACTTATGAAGTGTTCGGCTTCGGCGAATGGCAGGCGCGTCTGTGGACAGGGCTCACCGGCCTGCTCACGGTGCTGTTCACCGGCTGGGCCGGAACACGGCTGTTCAACCGGCGCACCGGGGTGTTTGCCGCTGGCGTGCTGGCGAGCATGTTTTACTGGAACGCGATGAGCCACATCAACACGCTGGACATGGGCACCGCAGCCACCATGTCCGCGAGTTTGATGGCCTTTCTGCTGGCGCAGCGGCCAGGTGCCAGTCGCGCCCAGACCCGTTGGTGGATGTGGGCCACCTGGGCCTTCATGGCGCTTGCCGTGCTGTCCAAGGGACTGATCGGCATTCTGCTGCCCGGCGCCGCGCTGGTGCTCTACACCCTGATTTACCGCGACTGGAAGCTGTGGACGCGGCTCTATATCGTCAGCGGTCTGCTCATTTTTCTGGCCATTGCCGCGCCCTGGTTCGTCTGGGTGCAAGCGCGTAATCCCGAGTTTTTCGACTACTTTTTCATCTATCAGCAGTTCACCCGATTTCTCACCAGCGAACTCAAACGTCCCGGTCCGTGGTGGTACTTCTTTCCCATCCTGATCCTGGGCGTGCTGCCCTGGCTGGGCAGTCTTGTTCCCGCCCTCTGGCGCGGCGCGGCGCGGCCCGCGCAGCGCGGTGCGGCATTTGGCAGCGCACAGGGGCGCACCCTGCATGCACAAGGCATGCTGGTGATTTGGGCGGTGTTTATTTTTGTGTTTTTCAGCATCTCCAAATCCAAGCTGCCGTCTTACATCCTGCCCATCTTCCCGGCCATTGCACTATTGATCGGCGACTATCTCGACCGGGCGCGGCCCAGAGTCCTGCGCTGGCAGTTTGCTCTGCTGGCGCTGCTCGGGCTGGCGGCGGTGATCGGCTTCACGCAATTGCACCGACTGGGCAACGCCACCACGCCCGGCGCGCTGTATCAGCAGTTCGGCTGGTGGCTCGAAGGCACCGCAGCGGCGGCGCTGATCAGCGGGCTTGTGGCTTGGCGCTGGGAGGCGCAGGGTCGGCGCACCGCGGCCGTGCTGCTGGTCAGCGTGGCGATGACGCTGGGGTTCTCGCTGGGCATCCAGCAGTTCCAGATTCTGGGCCGCACCGCGTCGACCAAGGATGTGGTCCACGCCATCCGGCCCTGGATTCTGCCGGGTCAGCCGTTCTACGCTGTGGGCACTTATGACCAGACTTTGCCCTTTTACCTCGACCGCACCGTCACCTTGGTCGAATATCAGGGCGAGCTGCATTTCGGCATCACGCAGCAGCCCGGTCTGTGGGTGCCGACCTACGCCGATTTCGCCCGGCGCTGGAACGCGGACAAGCAGCCTCTGGCGCTGATGTCGCCGTCCACCCTGCCCGCGCTGCAGGCGCTGCATATGCCGATGACGGTGATCTATCGCACTTCCCGCTTCGTCGTCATCGCCAAACCGGGGCAAGACTACGGCGCGGCCGCCCAAGCGGCAGCGGCGCGGCTGCCCGCAGACTGGAACGCAGGGCCGTCGCTGGTTTCCCCGCAAGCTGAAGCCGGAGCCCAGCGATGAGCGCGGTCGCCTTTGGCCTGGTGCTCACCGGCGTGCTGCTCAACGCGGCGGCGCAGTTGCTCATCAAATCTGGGGCCGAAACCGTGGGGCGCTTCAGCTTCACCGCGAGCAATATCTGGCACGCCGGACTGCACTTCGCCCTGCAATGGCAGATTCTGCTGGGGTTGACGTTCTACGCGGTCTCCGTGGTGGTGTGGATCCTGGCGCTCACCCGGGTGCAGGTCTCCATCGCCTATCCCATGCTGTCGCTCGGCTATGTGGTGACCGCCTTTGCCGCGTGGTGGCTGTTCGGCGAAGCGCTCACCGCGCAGAAACTCGTCGGCATTGCCGTGATCATCGTGGGTGTCATCATCGTCGCCCGAGCCTGAATTCAACTGTATGAATCCGCAAGACATGCTTCCCTTCACCCGCCCGGAAATCGACGAAGACACCATTGCCGGTGTCGTCGAAGTGCTGCGTTCGGGGTGGATCACCACCGGCCCCTGGTGCGCTCGCTTCGAGCAGGCGCTGTCCGATTACTTCGGCGGACGCCCGGTACTCGCCTATACCTCCGGCACCGTCACCATGGAGATCGCGCTCAGGCTGCTGGGCGTCGGCCCGGGCGATGAAGTCATCACCACGCCGCTGTCCTGGGTGGCGACGAGCAATGTGGTCCTGGCGGTGGGCGCCACGCCGGTTTTTGTCGACATCGATCCCGCCACCCGCAATATCGACGCCAACCGCATCGAAGCGGCCATCACGGCGCGCACCCGGGCGATCCTGCCCGTTCACCTCGCCGGCTTGCCCGCCGACCTGGATGCGATCTATGCCATCGCCGCCCGCCACGGTCTGCGCGTCATCGAAGACGCGGCTCAGGCGATCGGCAGTCTGTGGAAACACCAGCGCATCGGCAGCTTTGGCGACTTTGCCTCGTTCAGCTTCCATCCGAACAAAAACATCACCTCCATCGAGGGCGGCTGTCTGGTGCTTCCTGCCGACGCCGACGTCGATCTGGCCCGCCGCCTGCGCCTGCAAGGCGTGCAGCGCAGCGGCCTGGACGGCATGGACGTCGATGTGGTTGGCGGCAAGTCCAATCTCACCGACGTGGCCGCGCGCGTGGGCTGGGGGCAGTTGCAGCACGTCGAACGCTTCAACGCCCGCCGCCGCGATCTGGCGCAGCGTTATTTCGCAGCGTTCGATGCGCTGGGCGTCGAGGCCAGGGGCGTGCAACTGCCGCCGCGTGATTTCATTCAGAGCAACTGGCATATGTTCCAGATCGTGCCGCCGCCGCGAGTGCAACGCGCCGCCCTGATGCAGGCGCTCAAAGACCGCGGCATCACCACCGGCGTGCACTATCCGCCCATCCACCTGTTCAGCCTTTACCGCAAGCGCGGCTTCCAACCCGGCGACTTTCCACACGCCGAAACCGTGGGCGCTTCCATTCTCACCTTGCCGCTTTTTCCCGGCATGCAAGACAGCGATGTGACCCGGGTAACTGACGCCCTCGACGCCGTGCTGCGACAATTCGGCCTATGACTCTGCATGCTCACCCCGCCGTTTCGGTGGTCGTTCCCGTCTACAACGAAGAGGCCGGACTCGCCGCGCTGTTCGCCCGCCTCTACCCCGCTCTCGATGCGCTGAACGAGCCGTACGAAATTCTGTTCGTCAACGACGGCAGCCGCGACCGCTCGGCCGCGCTGCTGGCCGCGCAGCAACGTCTGCGCCCGGATGTCACCCGCGTGGTGCTGTTCAACGGCAACTACGGTCAGCACATGGCCATCCTCGCGGGCTTCGAGCACACCCGCGCGCCTATCGTCGTCACCCTCGACGCAGATCTGCAGAACCCGCCCGAAGAGATCGGCAAACTCGTCGCCAAAATGCGCGAGGGCTACGACTATGTCGGCACCATTCGCCGCATGCGCCAGGACAGCCGGTTTCGCCGCTATGCCAGCCGCGCGATGAACTGGACGCGCGAAAAAATCACCAGCGTGCGCATGACCGACCAGGGCTGCATGTTGCGCGCCTACGGCCGCGACGTCGTGGACACGGTGAATCGCTGCACCGAGTCCAACACCTTCGTGCCCGCGCTGGCCTACACCTTCGCCCTCAAACCCACCGAAATCGAAGTGGCGCACGAAGAGCGGCAGGCGGGCGAGTCCAAATACTCACTGTTCAAGCTCATCCGGCTGAACTTCGATCTGGTCACCGGGTTTTCTCTGGTGCCGCTGCAGCTCATGTCTTACTCCGGCATCTTGCTGTCGCTCGCTTCGGGCGCGCTATTCCTCTACCTCATGGTGCAGCGCTTCGTCGAAGGTTCGCAGGTACAGGGGGTATTCACCCTGTTCGCCATTACCTTCTTCCTGCTCGGCGTGGTGCTGTTCAGCATCGGCCTGCTGGGGGAATACATCGGCCGCATTTATGAGCAGGTGCGCGGACGTCCGCGTTATCTGGTGCAGGCCGTGTTGCAGGATCTGCCCCCCGAGCCCGGCGTGTTCGTGCCGCATATCGCGCAGGCGGCCAACGCCGCGCAACAAACCCCCGCCCCGCTGCCGTGAACGCCGTCGTCTTCGCCTATCACAACGTCGGCGTGCGCTGCCTCAAAACGCTGCTCGCGCGGGGTGTGCAGGTGCAACTGGTCGTCACCCACCCGGACAGCCCGACCGAAACCCTGTGGTTCGATCGCGTGGCCGACGTGGCGGCAGAAGCCGGCATTCCCGTGGTCTATGTGGACGACGTAGTTGACGCGGCCCTGATCGACCGGGTCGCGGCGCTTTCGCCCGACTATCTGTTTTCCTTCTACTTCCGCCGCATGCTGCCCGCGCGGTTGCTGGCCGCCGCAAAAATCGCCGCGCTCAATATGCACGGCTCGCTGCTGCCCAAATACCGCGGCCGGGTTCCGGTGAACTGGGCCGTGCTGCACGGCGAAACCGAGACCGGCGCCACCCTGCATCTGATGGAAGCCAAGCCGGATGCGGGCGACATCGTCGCGCAGCAGGCCGTACCCATCCTGCCTGACGACACCGCCAAGGAGGTGTTCGACAAGCTCACCGTGGCCGCCGAAATCGCGCTGTGGAACGTCCTGCCGCAGTTGATGCGCGGGGAAGTGCCGCGTCGCCGCAACGATCTGTCCGTCGGCAGTTATTTCGGCGGTCGCAAGCCCGAAGACGGTCGCATCGACTGGAACCAGTCAGCTCAATCGGTTTACAACCTCATCCGCGCCGTGGCCCCGCCCTACCCCGGCGCATTTTTCAATCACCTGGGCCGGCGTTTCATCGTGGCGCGCGCCCGCATCGCATCACCATCACTGCGTGCGCGAATCGCCGACAAAAGTACGGTCGGCCTGCATATCGCAGAGGGGCAACTCCTGGCCCGAACCGGCGATGGCGGTGCACTCCACATCGTCGAACTATGGGATGCCGATCAACCTGGCATTCCCCTGAACGATCTACAAATTTCGGAACTCGCAACACAGCAATCATGAAAAAAGTCCTCATCCTCGGCGTCAACGGCTTCATCGGTCATCATCTCTCCATGCGCATCCTCGCCACCACCGACTGGCAGGTGTACGGCATGGACATGAACGCCGACCGCGTGGAAGACCTCACCGCCAACAAGCGTTTCAAATTTTTCGAAGGCGACATCACCATCAACAAGGAGTGGATCGAGTACCACGTGCGCAAGTGCGACGTGATCCTGCCCTTGGTGGCCATCGCCACGCCGGCCACTTACGTGAAGGCGCCGCTGCGGGTGTTCGAGCTCGACTTCGAGGCCAATCTGCCCATCGTGCGCGCCGCGGTGAAACACAAGAAGCATCTGGTGTTCCCGTCCACTTCCGAGGTGTACGGCATGAGCGGAGATGCCGAATTCGACCCGGAGAATTCGCCGCTGGTCTACGGCCCGATCAACAAGCCGCGCTGGATCTACGCCTGCTCCAAGCAGTTGATGGATCGCGTCATTGCCGGTTACGGCCAGCAGGACGGCCTGAACTACACCCTGTTCCGCCCGTTCAACTGGATCGGCGCCGGACTGGACAATATTTTTTCGGCGAAGGAAGGCAGCTCCCGCGTCGTCACCCAGTTCTTGGGTCATATCGTGCGCGGCGAAACCATCAGCCTGGTCGATGGCGGCCACCAGAAACGCGCCTTTACCGACATTGACGACGGCATCGACGCGCTGATGAAAATCATCGAAAACAAAAACGGCGTGGCCAGCGGCCAGATCTACAACATCGGCAATCCGGCCAACAATCATTCGGTGCGCGAACTCGCCGACATGATGTTGCGCCTAGCTGCCGACATGCCCGAATACGCCGAATCGGCCAAAAACGTGAAGGTGGTGGAAACCAGCTCTGGCGCGTATTACGGCGCGGGTTATCAGGACGTGCAGAACCGCGTGCCCAAAATCACCAACACTATGCGCGACCTCGACTGGGCGCCCAAGGCCGACATGCAGACCGCACTGCGCAAGATTTTCGAGGCCTATCGCGGCCAAATCGCCCAGGCGCGGGCGTTGATGGAAGAAACGGGCGATTGACTCAGCGCCCCGCCACACGCGCTGCAGTGATGGCCCTGCGATTACCCCTACAATGTCAATTGACGGGCCGCCTCGCATCGCGGCGCGGTGAACTTGGTCAGGTCGGGAACGGAGCAGCCACAGCCGTTCACCGTGAGTGCCGGGGGAACGGCTCGTCACCCCAACACTCTTGCCTGCCCGCTGCGTCTGATGCGCGCTTGTTCATCGGCAACCCAAAGGCTTTTTGTCGCAGCGCTGATTCCGTAACCACCACACGCGTTCAGCGCCACAGCGGCAACTTGTGTCAAAATCCCCATCAAATCTTTCTATCGAGGTGACCATGGCTAGCGAACTGATCAAACACACCAATGACGCCGATTTCGAGCAAGACGTGCTGAAGTCCGGCGTTCCCGTTCTCGTGGACTTCTGGGCCGAGTGGTGCGGGCCTTGCCGCATGATCGCGCCCACGCTCGACGAGATGGCCAGCGAATACCAGGGCAAGCTCGCCATCATGAAGGTCAATGTGGACGAGAACCGCAGCATCCCCGCCAAGTTCGGCATTCGTGGCATTCCCACCCTGCTGCTGTTCAAGAACGGCGAACTGGCTGGCAACAAAGTGGGCGCTGCCTCCAAGTCCCAATTGACGGCTTTCGTCGACGCCCATCTATAATTTTTATCGCGCGGTGCAGTTCGCAATCCTCAAGCATCGCACCGCGCAACAGTCAGGTTGAACCGCCGCGCCAGGCAATTCAATCGCCGTGACACCCCGCCGTGCACCCTAGGCACGGCCCACATTCCCTCACGATTCTTTTAGCTGCTTGCGCGTGCTGCTCTGATGCACGCACCGTCTGACGACGGATATTGCGCAGCCTCCCCTTCCCGAGTTTTTCATCATGCATCTGTCCGAACTCAAAGCGACGCACGTCTCCAAGCTGCTTGAAATGGCGCAGTCGTTCGAGATTGAAAACGCCAGCCGCCTGCGCAAGCAGGAACTGATGTTTGCCATCCTCAAAAAGCACGCCCGCACTGGCGAGCAGGTGTTCGGCGACGGCTGCCTTGAAGTTCTGCCGGACGGCTTCGGCTTTCTGCGGGCGCCCGAGTCGAGCTATATGGCGTCACCCGACGACATCTACATCTCGCCCAGCCAGATCCGCCGCTTCAATCTGCACACTGGCGACTCCATCGAGGGCGAGGTGCGTGTGCCCAAGGATGGCGAGCGTTACTTTGCCTTGGTGAAGGTCGACCGCGTCAACGGCGTGACCCCGGAGGAGAACAAGAACAAGATCATGTTCGAGAACCTCACGCCGCTGTTCCCCACGGAGCACATGCGTCTGGAGCGCGACATCAAGGGGGAAGAGAACATCATCGGCCGTGTGATCGACATCGTGGCCCCGATCGGCAAGGGGCAGCGCGGCCTGCTGGTCGCCCCGCCCAAAAGCGGCAAGACCGTGATGCTGCAGGCGCTTGCGCATGCCATCACCAACAATCATCCTGAAGTGGTGCTCATCGTGCTGTTGATCGACGAGCGCCCGGAAGAAGTGACCGAAATGCAGCGCTCGGTGCGGGGAGAAGTGGTCAGTTCCACTTTCGACGAGCCCGCCGTGCGGCACGTGCAGGTCGCCGAAATGGTGATCGAAAAAGCCAAGCGTCTGGTGGAACTGAAAAAAGATGTGGTCATTCTGCTCGACTCCATCACTCGCTTGGCGCGGGCATACAACACCGTCATTCCAACCTCCGGCAAGATTTTGACCGGCGGGGTCGATGCCAACGCCCTGCAACGCCCCAAGCGCTTTTTTGGCGCGGCACGCAATATCGAAGAGGGTGGATCGCTGACCATCATCGGCACCGCGCTGGTCGATACCGGCAGCCGCATGGACGAAGTGATCTACGAAGAATTCAAGGGCACCGGCAATATGGAAATCCATCTGGATCGCCGTCTGTCGGAGAAGCGCGTTTATCCCGCCATGCTCATCAACCGCTCGGGCACACGCCGCGAGGAACTGCTGCTCAAGCCCGAAATCCTGCAAAAAGCCTGGATTCTGCGCAAGCTGCTCTATCCCATGGACGAGATTCAGGCGATGGAATTTCTGCTCGACAAGATGAAGCAGACCAAGAACAACGCCGAATTCTTCGATCTGATGCGCCGAGGCGGTTGATCGCCCGAAAAATCTGCGACAATATTGCGTTTTGCCAAGTACCGACAGTTTGCAACAGCCGCATGCAGCGCTCGTTTGCAACAAGCCCAGGCGTCGGCGGCTAGCGTTTGATCGTCAAGATCGTTACCCAAGGAACCCCCATGAAATCAGGAATCCACCCCCAGTACCGCGAAGTCTGCTTCCTCGACCTGTCCACTGGTTCGCAGATTCTCATCTCGTCCACCGCGCAGACCCGCGAAACCATCAAGCTCGACGACGGCCGTGAGGTTCCCCTGTACAAGGTGGAAACCAGCGCCGAATCGCATCCGTTCTATACCGGTCAACAAAAGAGCATCGATACGCTGGGCGGCCGCGTCGAGAAGTTCCGCCAGAAGTTCGCCAAGGCCGCGGGCAAAGCCTGAGGCGCATCGCGCGCCTTTCGCGCCACGGGGTTGTACGCAGCAACCCCTGAGTTTCACCGCACAACGGGCAGCCTGGCTGCCCGTTGTTGTTTCCCACGCATCCGCCCTTCTCATCCGCTACCGCACTCGCCATGAGTTCGCCGTTTTCTCACGGACAGACCCGCAGACCGCCGGCGCGCCCCTCGCTGCAGCCCGGTGCGGTGGGCAAACTGTCGCGGCCGCTGCTTCTGCTTCTGTGTGCGGCCTACCTTCTTCCGGGATTCATCGGTCGCGATCCCTGGCGCACGGATGGCCTGAGTTTTGCGGTGATGTGGCAGATGGCGCAGGGTCTCACGTCCTGGTTTCATCCCACGCTTTACGGGCAGGCGGTCAGTGGCGGCTGGCTGGCCCACTGGCTGGGGGCGGGATCGATACAACTCCTGGGTTCCTGGCTGGGACCGGTGCTCGCGTCGCGGCTGCCGTTCATGCTGGCATTAGCGGCGAGCATGAGTCTGACGTGGTACGCCGCCTTTCACTTCGCCCGCCACGACGACGCCCAACCGGTGCGGCCCGCGTTTGGTCCGCCCATCGCTCCCAACGACTATGCCCGCGCCATTGCCGATGGCGTGCTGCTGACCTTGCTGGCCACACTGGGGCTGTTGGGGCGCGGTCACGAAGCCTCGACCCAGGTCGTGCAACTCGCCGCGGTGAGCGGCATCTTGCTGGGGGTATCACTGCTGCCGCGGAAACCCTGGAAATCGGCCAGTCTGATCGCCACGGGCTTGCTGTGTCTGGCGCTGACGGCGGCGGGATGGTTTGCCCTGCTGCTGAGTTTTACGCTCGGTCTCGTGCTGTGGGGCAGTCTACGCCGCGCCAACTGGGCACTCATGCTGGCGTTGGCGATCGGTGTGTTGTCAGCACTGTGGGCCGAATCGCAGATGGGGTGGATGCTGCGAGGCAAATGGCCTGATCTGGATACTCTGGCCAACTTCTTTCGCATCGGGCTGTGGTTCACCTGGCCGGCCTGGCCGCTGGCCGCATGGGGTTTGTGGCGCTGGCGTGAGTCCCTGATGGCCTGGCATCTGCGGCCCGCCTGGGCTCTTGCAGCCCTGGCCTTGCTGAGCGCACTGGCGCTGGGCAACAACGACAAGGTTTTTCTGTTGGCCCTGCCGCCCCTGGCCATTCTGTCGGGATTCGCGCTGCCGGTGTTGCGCCGCGCGGGCCTGGCAGCGATCGACTGGTTTGCCGTGCTGTTCTACAGCCTGCTGGCCTTGGTGGTCTGGGTCATGTGGCTGGCCATGTTTATCGGCTGGCCGGCCAAGCCGGCCGCCAATATTGCACGGCTGGCGCCGGGCTTTCAATTCAGTCTCGACCCCGTCGCCCTGACGATCTCGCTGTTCGCCACTCTGGCCTGGGGTGCGGTGGTTGTTTGGCGTACCGGCCGCCACCGTCACCCCTTGTGGAAGGGCATGGTGTTGTCGGCCAGCGGCGTGACCCTGGCCTGGGTGCTGGTGGGCAGCTTGTGGATGCCGGTTCTGAACTATGCCAGCACCTACCGCAACGTGGGGCGCGAGGTCGCGCATGCGGTGCAGAGCGCCAGCGCGCTATCGATGCAGGTCGGCTCGCCCTGCCTGCAGCCTGTGGCCATCGATCTGACCACGCAGGCGCTGATCGGCTACTGGAGCCGACTCGATTTCTCCGCCTCGCGCACGGCGCAATGCACCTATGCGCTAGGCGCCCGCGCGCCGCTGCCTGCGTCGCAGTGGCGTCTGATCTGGCGCGGCGGCCGTCCGGGGGATCGCGGCGGCACGCTCTATCTGTACCAACGTCTCGCGCCTTCACGCCCCTGAGTCGCTTCCCATGCGTCCTCTGCGCAATCTGTTTCGGCTGGCGGTGAGTGTGCTCATCGGCCAGCTTGCCGTCATCGGCTTCGGTGTGGCCGATACGGTGATGCTGGGGCACTTCGCCTCCACGGCCAGTCTGGCCACTCTGTCCATCGGGCAGGCAATTTACATCACCTTATTCGTCTCGCTCTCCGGCGTCACCCAATCCCTCTTGCCCACGCTCGGGCGCGGATTCGGGGCGGGTCAGCCCGGCGCGGTGGGGGCCAGTTTCCGCCAGGGACTCTGGCTGGCCGGAGGTCTTTGCGCTCTGGGTATCGCGGTGCTGCTCTGGCCGCAGCCACTGCTGGCGTTGACCGGGCAGGCGCGCGATGCGACGGTTGATCGCTATCTGGCGATTCTCGCTCTCGGCCTGCCGGCGGCTCTCGCCTTTCGGGTGCACGCCGCGCTCAGCCAAGCCATTTCGCGCCCCTTGCTCACCGCCGCGCTGCAGATCGGGGGCCTGGGCGTCAAGCTGTTGCTCAATGCCGTGTTTCTACTGCCCGGGCAATTTGGCCTGCATGGCATGACGCCGCTGGGCGCGCAGGGCTGCGCCGCCGCCACCGTGCTGACTCAATATGGGCTGCTTGCCGTGGCGCTGCTGCAGCACCGCTACAGCGCCGCGCTGCGCCCCTATGCCGCCCTCTCGCGCTGGGAGTGGCCAAACTGGAAGGCGCAAGCCCATCTGCTGCGTCTGGGCGGGCCGATCGGCTTGAGCCTGCTGGTCGAAGTGTCGGCCTTCACCTTCATGGCGCTGTTCATCGCACGGCTGGGAGACACCGTGCTGGCGGCCCACCAGATCACCGCCAACTTCGCCACCGTGCTCTATATGTTGCCGCTGTCCATTTCCATCGCTACGGGCTCGGTAGTGGCCCAGCATCTGGGCGCCGGCCATACCCGGGCCGCGCGGCACACGGCCTGGAGCGGCGTGGGGGCTGCTGCGTTGCTCTCCGTCATCATCGGTCTGGTCGTCTGGCTGGAACGCGGGCGCATCATCGGCTGGTACACCTCCGACCCGCAGGTGCAGGCCGTGGCTTATCACCTTTTCCTGTTCATCGCGCTCTATCAGGTGTTCGACGCGGTGCAGTCCACCAGCGCCTTCATCCTGCGCTCATATCACATCGCTCTGCTGCCCAGTATGTTGTACGCGCTGTCGCTATGGGGCGTCGGCCTGGGGGGCGGCTATCTGCTGGGATTCAACACGCTAGGTATCACCCCGCCCGCGCTACAAGGCGCCGCCGGATTCTGGATGGGCAACACCACGGGATTGGCGATCGCGGCAAGCTGCTTTGCCGTGCTGTTGTGGCGCGCTGCTCGCAGGGCTCCAGGGTAGTTTTTCGGCACACAAAAAAACGCCGCGGACTTCGCAGTCGCGCGGCGCCTTGGTCAGGCTGAAAGGGCCGGAGCCGGCATCAATCTTTGTTGTGCAGGCCCTTGGTCCAGGCTTCCATGGCTTCGTTGGCAGGAGCCATCGGCGCTTCGAGGAAGGTGACTACAAACTTGTCGCCCATATCGGCAATGCCGATGGAACGGGGACGCACCGCCAGCACCATGGGGTTGGGCAGCGCGATGCCGAAGCAGAAAATCACTTCGGCTGCGGCTTTGATCTCCGGCGCAATGGTGCCGCCGATGTTGGTGGTGTGTTCGAAATGGTCGAACACGGCGATGAATTTCACCTTGGGGTTGGCCGCGATCTTTTCCTTGAAATACGCCACCACTTCATCGACCGTGGTGTAACGCGTTTCGGATTTGGAAACTTCGGCAACGTAAACGGGATATTTTTCCTGCAGCAGGGTTTGTTTCATGGGAACTCCGGGATGGCGCGCAGACAGGTCAGCGCTGAGGTGAATGAACAACCGAGTAATTTACTCGGATAGAAACGTTCGCATATCAGCATGGATCAAATTTCGCGGCGGGCGCGCATGAGAAAACGTAGGGCCGTCCCAAGTTTTCTCCGCCTCGCGGCTTGCAAGCCGCTCGGATTCGGCTCCGTCCAAGCTGCCGCAGGGCAGCTTGGAGCCGCGGGCCTCATCCCCCTCGGGGGGCCTGGCGCGAAAGCGACAGGTCTGGGGGCTCTCAAACCGATTGCAAAGACTCCAGCTGTTCGCCCAGTTCGAGCCAGCGCTCTTCCAACGCGCCGATGCGCTCGGCCAGGGCGTGATGCCGCCGCCCCTGCTCTACCCGTTCGGCGGCTGGCGTATCCGGGCGCGCCAGCGCGGCCTCGATAGCGGTGCGTTCGGCTTCGAGCTGACGCAGCTCTTGTTCGACCCGAGTGAACTCGGCCTTGACCGGCTTGAGCTGTTGCGCGCGCTGCTGCCGCTGCTCGGCCTGCTGGCGGCGCGCTTCTTTGCGGTCGGCGGCGGGCAAGGGTTCTTCTGCGGCGGCGCCGGGCGGCTTCGGCTTGTCCTGCGCCGCGCTTTGCCGCTGCGCGGTGCGCGAGAGCGCCCATTGCTGATAGTCGTCGAGACTGCCGTCGAAATCTCGAACCTGACCGTCGGCCACCAGCCAGAATGCGTCGCAGGTGGCGCGCAGCAAGGCCCGGTCGTGCGACACCAGCAGCACTGTGCCCGCGAAGTCCTGCAAGGCCATGGCGAGTGCTTCGCGAGTGGGGAGATCGAGGTGGTTGGTCGGCTCGTCGAGCAGCAGCAGATTGGGTTTGCGCCAGATCACCAGGGCCAGCGCCAGCCGCGCTTTTTCACCGCCGGAAAAGCTGCCGCAGGCGCGGGTCATCATGTCGCCGTCGAACTGATAGCGTCCGAGCCAGTTGCGCCATTCCTGCTCCGTGGTGTTGGGGGCGATGTCGCGCGCCAGTCGCTGCATGTGCTGCAGCGGCGACTCATCCAGCCGCAGCACATCAACTTCCTGCTGCGCGAAGTAGCCGATCACCAACCCCTTGCCTTCTCGGCGGTGCCCGGCCCGCAGGGGCAACACCCCGGCCAGCGTTTTCACCAGCGTGGACTTGCCCTGCCCGTTCGCCCCCAGAATGCCGATGCGCAGCCCACCGGTGATTTCGCGCGCCACCAAGCGCAACACCGGCGGATCGCCGTAGCCGCAGTCGGCCTCGCTCAAGGTGAGCAACTGCTGCGGCAGGCTCAGCGGCTCCAGCAGTTCAATGCGCAGCGCCCCGCTCAGATAGACCGGCGCCAGCCGCTCCATGCGCTCGAGCGCTTTCATGCGGCTCTGCGCCTGCCGCGCCTTGGTCGCTTTGGCGCGGAAGCGTTCGACAAAGCGCGTCAGCCGCGCGATGTCTTGCTGCTGGCGGGTAAACGCCGCCTGCTGCTGCATGAGTTTTTCGGCGCGCTGCTCTTCGAACAGGGTGTAATTGCCGCCGTAGCGGGTGAGCTTGCCGCCGTCGAGATGCACGGTGACGCGGCACACCGCGTCGAGAAATTCGCGGTCGTGCGAAATGACCAGCAGCAGACCGGGATAGCGCGCCAGCCATTGCTCCAGCCAGACCAGGGCGTCCAGGTCGAGGTGATTGGTCGGCTCGTCGAGCAGCAGACAGTCGCTGGGCGCGAAAAGCGCCTGCGCCAAGGCCAGCCGCATACGCCAACCGCCGGAGAACTGCATTACCGGCTTGCGCAACTCGGCCATGCTGAACCCCAGGCCGAGCAGCAAGGCTTCGGCGCGGGCGCGGGCGGTGTAGCCGTCGGCAAGTTCAAACGCATGCTGCGCTTCGGCCAGGGCATGACCCGAGGCTTCGTCATGTTCGGGCGCGGCCATGGTGGCCTGCAGCGCCTGCTGCGCGGCTTGCAGAGCCACATCGCCTTGCAGCACGAAATCGGTCGCGGTGCCGTCGGAGTCGGGAACGTCTTGCGCCACCGTAGCCAGGCGCCAGTTCGCCGGCTTTTCCAACTTGCCCGCATCTTCATGCAGGCCGCCGAGCAGCAAGGCGAACAAAGACGTTTTCCCCGCGCCGTTCACCCCCACCAGGCCGACCTTGTCGCCGGGGTGCAGGGTCAGGCTGGCGTGATCGAGCACCACCTGAATGCCGCGGCGCAAGACGATGTCGGTGAGCCGGATCATGTCCCTGCTCCGGGCGCGAAGGCGAGTCGTAAATCGTCCGCCAGCAGCACGCAGACGCCTTCGGCATGCAGTTCGGTCTCCAGCCAGATCGCGGGTAGCGTGGGAAACGCGGCCTCGAAAGCCGCGCGCTCGTTGCCGACTTCCAGCACCACGATGCCCCGCGCTGAAAGGTGCGCGGGCGCGTCGTGCAGAAAACGCCGCACCAGATCCATGCCGTCCGCACCGCCCGCCAGCGCCATCTCCGGCTCATGGCGATATTCTTCGGGCAGGACCCGCATGCTGGCGGCCGGCACATACGGCGGGTTGCACAGCACCAAGTCGTAGGACTGCGACGGCGCCGCAGCGAGCGAGGCCCAGAGGTCGGAGGCGATGAGCCGCAGCCGGTGCTGCAGGGCGTAGGCGTCGCGGTTGATCTCGGCCACAGCCAGCGCGTCGGCAGAAAGATCGACGGCGTCCACCTGCGCATCGTCCCAGACGAGCGCGGCCAGAATGGCCAGGCAACCAGAGCCGGTGCACATATCGAGCACGCGATGAGGCGGTTCAGTCAGCCAGGGGTCGAGCGCGCCTTCATCGAGCAGTTCGGCAATGAAAGATCGCGGCACGATGACGCGCGGATCGACCACGAAGCGCAAGCCCACCAGCCACGCCTCGCCCAGCAGATAGGCCAGGGGCTGTCGGGTGGCGATGCGTTGCGCCGTCACCGTCTCGATCTGAAGCGCCTGCTGCGCGGTCAGGGATTGATGGGCGTAAGCCGCAAAATTACCGGCCTCGCTCGCAGGCAGGTGTGCTGCGTGCAGCACCAGCCAGGCGGCCTCGTCTTCTGCGCTGGCGCAGCCATGTCCGTAGTCGAGATCAGCGGCTTGCAGCGCCTGAGCCGCAAGCGCCCAGGCGGCGCCCAGGGTGCGAGCGGCTGAAATCGCCCCCGTTCGTTGCTCTGGCGGCGTCATGCCACCAAGGCCTCGAGGGTGCGGCGATAGATATTTTTGAGCGGGTCGATGGCGTCTACTTCGACCCATTCGTCGATCTTGTGAATGCTGGCATTCACCGGCCCGAACTCGACGACTTGCGGGCAGATCTTGGCGATGAACCGGCCGTCGGAGGTGCCCCCGGTGGTGGACAGCTCGGCCGCGATGCCGGTCTCGGCATGAATGGCCGATTGCAGCGCGGCGGAGAGCGCGCCGGGCGCCGTCAGGAAGGGTTCGCCGCCCAGCGTCCAGTCGAGCGTGTAGTTCAGCGCGTGGCGGTCGAGGGTGGCGTGGACGCGCTGCTTGAGCTGATCAGGCGCGGACTCGGTGGAAAAGCGAAAGTTGAAATCCACCACCAGTTCGCCCGGAATGACATTGGTCGCCCCGGTACCCGCATGAATATTGGACATCTGCCAGGAAGTCGGCGGGAAGTAGGCGTTGCCTGCATCCCAGGTGAGGGCCGCCAATTCAGCCAGGGCGGGCGCGGCGAGATGAATGGGGTTTTTCGCCAGATGCGGATAGGCGATATGCCCCTGCACGCCACGCACCGTGAGCCGACCGGAGAGCGAACCGCGCCGCCCGTTCTTGATCACGTCGCCCAGCTTCGCTGTGGAGGTAGGCTCGCCCACGATGCACCAGTCCAGACGCTGGCCGCGCGCCGCCAGCAGCTCGCACACCTTGACCGTGCCATCGCGCGCCGGGCCTTCCTCGTCACTGGTGAGCAAAAAGGCGATCGCATGGCTCGGTTGGGGATGCGCCGCCAGAAACTCCTCCACCGCCACCACCATGGCGGCCAGCGAGGTTTTCATGTCGGCGGCTCCGCGGCCATACAGCTTGCCATCGCGCACCGTCGGGGTGAACGGCGGGCTTTGCCACTGATCCAGCGGCCCGGTGGGCACGACGTCGGTATGGCCGGCAAACACGAGCACGGCGGCATCCGCCTTCGAACCCGGGCGCAGGGCCCAGAGATTGGTCACGCGGAAATCGGGCGGGCCGCTTTCCACCGTTTCGCAAACAAAGCCCAGCGCTTGCAAACGGTCGCGCAGCACCTGCTGACAACCTTCGTCTTGCGGAGTGATGGAGTGGCGGGAAATCAGGTCATGGACCAGGGATTGAGTAGGAGACATGCGGCAAATGGGGAGCGCCCGGCCTCGCCTTCAGCGCGGCGAGTCCAGGTCGAGGGTGATTTCAGTGAATGAGGGCGTATCGTCCTCGATCGCCTCGGCGGGCGCCGCCTGCTTGCGCAGCGTCGAGTCGTTTTCCAGACGCCAGAGCAGATTGGTCGGCGAATCGGCGTAGGCTAGGGCTTCTTCGCGGCTGACCACGCCGTCGATCACCATGGCGGCCAGCGCCTGCTCGAAAGTCTGCGAGCCTTCGGCCATGGACTTTTCCATCGCTTCCTTGACACCGGAAAAGTCGCCCTTCTCGATCAACTCGCGAACGAGCTGGGTGTTGAGCATGATTTCCACAGCGGGCGTCAGCCCTCCGGCGGTCGCCCGCAGGAGCCGTTGCGACACAATGCCCCGCAGGCCCGAGGCCATGTCGTTGAACAACGCGGCGCGCTGGTCCATGGGATAGAAGCCCACAATTCGGTTGAGCGCCTGATAGCTGTTGTTGGCGTGCAGTGTGGCCAGGCAGAGATGGCCCGAGAGCGAGTACTGCAGGGCGGCACTCATCGTGGCCTGATCGCGGATTTCGCCAATCATGATGCAGTCGGGCGCCTGCCGCAGCGCGTTTTTCAGGCCCACCGCCAAAGACTCGGTGTCGATGCCCACTTCGCGCTGGTTGACGATCGACTTGCGATTGGAGAACAGATATTCGATGGGCTCTTCAAGGGTGAGAATGTGCCCGGTTTTGTTGGCATTGCGATAGTCGATCATCGCTGCCAGCGTGGTGCTCTTGCCCGCGCCGGTCGAGCCCACCATGAGCAGCAGGCCGTGCTTTTCCATCACCAGATCGGCCAGCACGCCGGGCAGATTCAGCGATTCCAGCGCGGGAATTTCTCCGGGGATGTAGCGCACCACCATCGCCACGCTGCCGCGCTGGCGGAACGCGCTGATGCGAAAGCTCCCCAGCCCCGGCCGCGGCAACCCCAAGTTGAGTTCGCCGGTGCGGGTGACCTCCGCGGCCCGCTCATGCCCCACGGCTTCAGCCAGCAGCCGGAAGGGCTCCTCTGGAGTGAGAACCTGCCGGTTCACTGCCACCGCATGACCATTGATGCGGATGAGGATGGGAGCATGCGGACTGATGTAGATGTCGGAGGCTTTCTTCTCCGCCATCAGCTTGAACAAGCGCTCCATTGCCGACATACACCCCCCCTAGTTGTTTGAAACTGCAGATTCGCGCAGGCTGCGCTCAGGTCCGCAGCAGTTCGTTGATGCTGGTCTTGGAGCGCGTCTGCGCATCCACCCGTTTGACGATCACGGCGCAGTACAAGCTGTATTTGCCATCGCTGCTAGGCAGGTTGCCGCTGACCACCACTGAACCCTCGGGAATGCGGCCATAGCTCACTTCGCCAGTGGCGCGGTCGTAAATCTTGGTCGATTTACCGATGTAAACGCCCATCGAAATGACACAGTTGTCTTCGACGATCACACCCTCCACCACCTCCGAGCGCGCGCCGATGAAGCAGTTGTCGCCGATGATGGTCGGGTTGGCCTGAATGGGTTCGAGCACGCCGCCGATGCCCACGCCGCCGGACAGATGCACGTTCTTACCGATCTGCGCACACGAGCCCACGGTGGCCCAGGTATCGACCATCGTGCCCTCGTCCACATAAGCGCCGATGTTCACATACGACGGCATGAGCACCACATTGGGCGCGATGTAAGAGCCATGCCGGGCCACGGCCGGCGGCACCACGCGCACCCCGGTGGCGCGCATCTGCGCTTCGTCGAGGTTGTGAAACTTGGTCTGCACCTTGTCGAAAAAGTGCAGATCGCCAGCCTGCATGGCCACGTTGTCGTGCAGACGGAAGCTCAGCAGCACAGCCTTTTTCAGCCACTGATGCGTCACCCACTCGCCACCCACGCGCTCGGCCACCCGCAGTTTGCCCACGTTGAGTTGGTCGATCACATGGCTGACCGCCTCGCGCAGTTCCGCCGGGGCATTGGCCGGGCTGTATTCGGTGCGGTTTTCCCAGGCCTGGTCGATAAGGGTCTGCAGTTGTTGCGTCATGGTGAAGGTCTTTGTGAGTGGATCGGTTCAGAACAATAGGCGGCAGTACGGCGGGCGGCTTCGACACATTCTTCCAGCGGGGCCACTAGGGCCATACGAATACGACCGCGCCCCGGATTGACGCCGCCCTGCTCCCGCGCCAGATAGCTGCCCGGCAAAACGGTGACATTGTATTTTTCGAGCAGCCCGCGGGAAAACTGCGCGTCATCGCCCGGCGTAGCCGCCCAGAGGTAGAACCCGGCATCGGGCAATTGCACGTCGAGTACCGGCTGCAAAATCGGCAGCACGGCGGCGAATTTTTCGCGGTACAGCGCGCGGTTGTGCTCGACATGCGTTTCATCGTTCCAGGCCGCGGCACTTGCGGCCTGCACGGCTGGCCCCATCGCGCTGCCGTGGTAGGTGCGATAGCGGGTGAAGGCCGCAATCAGCTTGGCATCGCCCGCGACAAAGCCGGAGCGCAGACCGGGCACGTTCGAGCGCTTGGAAAGCGAGGTGAAAAACAGCAGGTTGCGAAAGTCCGTCCGCCCGAGTTGCCATGCGGCTTCCAGTCCGCCCAGCGGAGGCTGCGCGCCGAACCAGATTTCCGAATAGCACTCGTCGCTGGCAATGACAAAACCGTGCCGGTCGGACAGATCGAACAGCAACTTCCACTCCTCCAGGGGCATGACCGCGCCTGTGGGATTGCCCGGCGAGCAAACGTAGAGCAGCTGGGTGCGCTGCCACACCGCCTCGGGCACTGCCGCCCAATCGACCGCGAAATTGCGCTGCGCATCCACCGCAGCGAAATACGGCTGCGCGCCAGCGAGCAACGCAGCGCCTTCATAAATTTGATAGAACGGATTGGGACAAACCACCGTGGCCCCGGCCCGGCTCGCGTCCACCACGGTCTGCGCGATGGCGAACAGCGCCTCCCGCGATCCGTTGATCGGCAGCACCTGCGTCTGCCCGTTCAGCGGCACACCGTAGCGCCGACTCGCCCATTGCGCGCACGCCTCCCGCAGTTCCACCGTGCCGATTGTGCTCGGATAGACCGCCAGGCCATCGAGATGGGCGGCCAGGGCGTCGCGAATAAAGGTCGGGGTGGGATGCTTGGGTTCGCCTATGCCCAGGCTGATCGCAGGCCACTGCGCGGGCGCCGTCACCCCCTGGTGGAGCGCGCGCAGTTTTTCAAACGGATAAGGCTGAAGCAGGTCGAGGCGAGGGTTCACGGCAAGCGCTGGGGCGGGATGGCGAAAGGCACTGCCATTCTACGGAGCCCTGCGCAGGCGCAAACCGGGCGGTGTCACAGAAATTTTCAGTCTGGCGAGCGGATCCGCTGTCATCACGGCACCTGGAACGGCGTTACAGAGGCTAAGACCCCGTTTTCGACCGAAACCCACCCGCCAGAACTGGCCCACTATGCTATGGATCATGCTTACGCCCTCTCCCCAGCGCTCGTGATCGACACCTCGCAACACGATTCGGTCGCGCTCAACCGCTTTTGCGCCGAGGTGCGCGTGCGCGCCACGCGCATGGCGCTGATCGAATTGCGCGACGCCGCCCTGGCTGCCGACGTGGTGCAGGACAGCCTGCTCAAACTGGTGAGCAACTACAAGCTGCGGCCGGCGGAGGAGTGGGCGCCGCTGTTCTACAGCATTCTGCGCAACCGCATCACCGACATGCACCGTCGGCGCAAGGTGGAGAAGATTTTCGATTTTTTCTTCTCCAGCGACGAAGAAGAGGATCAACCGCCCAGCTGGGAGCAGATTGCCGACACCGCCCTCGGCCCGGAGCAGGAAGTCGCCAACGGCCAGCTTGCCGGACGCATTGCCGATGCCATTTCCGCCCTGAGCCCGCGGCAGCGCGAAGCGTTTCTGCTGCGCGAAATGGAAGGTTTGTCCATCGTGGACACGGCGGCGGCGATGAAAGTCAGTGAAGGCAGCGTCAAAACGCACCACATGCGCGCGCTCACCCGCTTGAGGGAATTGCTTGAATCCGACCATCCCGCTAAAGTTTGAACTGCCTGAATCAGGTGACATCATGACGACCCGCAACCATCTCACTTCCGCTCAGATCGACCACTATCGCAGTGGTCTGGCGTCGGCTGAACAGGCGGCGCATATCGAAGCTCATCTGAAAAATTGCCCGCAGTGCCAGCAAGAGTTGCAGTTCGGCCAACAGCTGAGCCACCTTCTGGCGCCCCTGCCCCAGCTTGCTGCACGTCTGCCGCGCCGATCTTCTCGCACCGTGCGCTGGCCCCGGGTGTTTGCCGCAGGCATGGCCACCGCTTCGCTGGCCTTGGCGGTGTTCGTCAGCGTGCCGCACCTCGCAGGCAGCAACGGGGCTTATCCGGGTGGATTTGACTCCCAGTCACTCAGCCCGCAGGTGGCTGACGCGGTTCAGAACATCGAGTTTTATCAGTGGCTTTCCAACCACCCGCAAATGCTGCAACAAGGGCTGCAAAATGGCAATCCGGCTTGAGTGCCATTCGACCCAATCGCGCGCCCAATTTCGCGCCCAACTGCGCAAGGCAAGACTCACCGCGGCGGCCATCGCCATCTCTGCGTTTGGAGTGATGATGATGGCGCCGACGGCCTCTGCAAATCAGCGCGATGGCCAAGGCGCATATCAGCAGTGGGAGCGCATGCCGCCACAGCAGCGCGAGCGCATTCTGCAGGAGCAAGAGCGCTTCAAGCGCCTTCCGCCCAGCGAGCAGGAGCGGCTGCGGCGCGAGTACCAGCAACGGCGCCAATAAAGCGAGCTTGAATAACCCGCCGTCCTTGAACCACCCGCAGCTATTCGCTGCGTCGAGTCAGACTCAGTGCTGGGCGTGCGGGAAAAACAGAAAGACTTCCTGCCCGTCGCGCAGCACATGCGTGCGAACCCCGTGGGGCAAGGTCAGTTTGGTGCGCACATGACCGAACGGCAACCCGGTCAGCACGGGCACGCCATGCGGTTTGAGCTGCGCACGCAGCCAGTCCACCGCGGCGTTCAAGTCGTAGCCGGCATCGTGGGCACTGAGTTTGTAGGCTGTGAACTGCCCGAGCAACACCGCCTTCTGGCGCTGGGCCACACCGGCATGCAGCAGTTGGCTGAACATGCGCTCGACGCTGTAGGGATGTTCGTTCACATCCTCCAGAAACAACACCCCATTGGCGCGAGGGAGGTACGGCGTGCCGATCAGGCTGGTCACCATGGCCAGATTGCCGCCCCAAAGCACGCCCTCGACGTCAAGACCGCGCGGCGCATCGTCGCAGGCAAAACCCACCGCTTCCAGGGTGCCGTCGGCCGCATCCAAAAAACTGTCTACCGTGATGTCATCGGGCTTCTTGTCGCCAAAGTCGTAAGAGGCCATCGGCCCACTGAACGTGACAGCGCCCGCTTTTGCGAGCAAGGCCAGTTGCAAAGCGGTGAAGTCGCTGTGCCCGACCCACATCTGCTTGCGCCCTTTGATAGCTTCCGCCAGCAGCTCATAGTCGATGGCCTGCAGCAGACGGCTCAGACCATAACCCCCGCGGGTCATCATCACCACATCGGCCTTGCTGCGCGCCGCATCGTGGAGCGCGCGCAGACGCTGCGCATCGGTCCCGGCAAAGCGCTGTACGCGCGCCACGACTTGCGCACCGGCCTGTACGCGAAAGCCCAACGCTTGCAGATGGGCCTTGGCCACCTCCAGACGCGGCGGCTCCTGCACGGCGCCCGCGGGTGAGACGAGGCGCAGCAAACCGCGACGGGGTTTCAGGTCGGGGACGGATTCGATATCTGGCATGAACAAGGCCGCAAAGGGTTGAGGGTGAGAAAAGTCGAGAAATCAGCAAAGCGGCGGCTCGATATCCAGCTCGGTCACCTCGATGCCCGAGAGGCAGGCGTCGTGTACAACGTCATTCACACCCCCCTCCGGCCGCTTTTGCTCCTTTCGACGGGCCCGGAAGAAATCCTGAAGCAGTGTGCTGCAAGCCTCTTGCTCGATCTCGGGCGTGATGTCGCAATGGTGGTTCAGACGGGGCTCGGCAAACAGATCCACCACACTGCCGGCCGCTCCCGTCTTGGGGTCTCGCGCGCCGAACACCACGCGGGCAAAGCGTGCATGCAATAAAGCCATGGCGCACATCGCACAGGGCTCCAGCGTGACGTATAGCGTGCACTCCGGCAAACGGTAGTTGCCCAGCAGATGGGCCGCCTGCCGAATCGCCACGATTTCTGCGTGAGCCGTGGGGTCGTGGTCGCCGATCGGCCGGTTGTAGCCTGTGGCAATGACCTTGCCGTCCTTCACGATCACGGCGCCCACCGGCACTTCGCCCAGCAGCCAGGCGTTCTGCGCCTGGTCGAGCGCCAGACGCATGAACGCGCGGTCAGCCTCAAGATCGGGTGTAAACGTCGGCGTCATAGGCTTCACTCGGGCACGCTGGCAGGCCGCGCTTTCAGCGCCTTGTCGAGTGATTGCTTGAATTGCTTGAGCGCGGCCGACGCCGGCTGCCCTTCGTCACCGCGCGCACCCGCGGCCGACGGCGACGTCGCTACCCCGACCTGTCCGGTGAGTTGGGTGCGCACCAGCCAGACGATGATCAGCAGCGTCAGCAGCAAACCGATGAGTCCGAACAGCAGGCGCATCTGGCTTCACTCCCACTCGATCATCAACGAGACTCGCAAGCCCGCATGGTTAAAGGGTTTGGCTGTGATCGACATGGGGCACTACCGTCGCTTTTACCGTCAAAGGCGCACATCTTCTGCTGGCACGGGAGACGGAACGATTTGCGGGGAAGCGACGTTTTCGATTTCATTGTCAATCACTGGATATCCTAGCGCGCGTGAAGTTGCCTGGTTACGACCGAGCTTTCTCTCGCTCACGGTGCCATCCCAGCGAATTTGAAAACGACTACGGCTGAAGAACAAGCTTGATCCACCGAACATCCATGCGCTTCAGAGAGTCCAGGGATTTACGGCTCTGGTACACCGTCTTGAGCCCAACGGACGCAGCCTGAGCGATGAACTCGTCCACATTGATCGGGTACATGGGCCTGTTGAGCGGCGCGTCACCGATTCTTAGGGTAAGCGCAATACTTCCGTGCGGGCCGAGCAGTCTCTTGAGCGTCTGCAGCGAAGGCAGGCGATCCTTCGGCTCGATGTGCATCCAGACGGCACTCAGCAAGACGAAGTCGTAGGTCTCTCCAAGGGCCTTCACCTTATCAAGGTTCGGCAAAGCGTCGTCAATCCACCTGATGTTGACTTCGCGATGCTTGGCCATGGCAAGGCCTCGAAGGCCACGACTCGGCTCGACCGCGGTAACTTGATAGCCTCGTGCTGCAAGTGCAGACGCGTCCCTACCCGACCCAGCACCAACGTCCAGGCACCTCGCCCCTGGTGCAGGAAGAAATCGCAAGAACGACCGGTGGGTAGATGAGAACCGAAGGCTCTCATAGGCCTGAAAGAAGCTCTCGCTGGCTTCATCGTACGCCGACGAGGCTACTTGGTGCATTGCCTGCTAGAAACGGTTGGTTGCCGTTTGACCGGGGGCTTGGCAAGACTGACCGGAGGCTGCCCGAGGTTTGTGACCACCTCGATTTGCGAAACACAGCACTTTGCTTGCTCGGGAGGCGCCTGCTTCTTTGACAAGTACGACGGATTGCACGCACCAAGCGAGCTGACGACGGCAGAACCTAAAAGCGCCGTAATCCAGCAGCCAATGACAACGTACTTGCCGCGCGGCGCATTTCGGTTGTTGGGAGAAAACAGCTGCTGCCTATCGATGTGCATTTGAATCAGTTGGCGAAGGCGCAAGATGATCACAATGGTCAACACGCTGAAGACAGCGGCAAAGGACAAGACCACGGTGCGAGCCTGGAGCTCATGGACTGTGGTGGCTCCATACCAAAGCCCCCCCGTGATTGCGATCGCCATGCTCGGAACTTGCCACATGAGCTGATTCAGAGACCTGAGGTGCTGTCCGGCCTCAATGTACTGGAGCTCAAGCGTCTTGAACTTCCACTTGCGCTCTTCCAGATCACCGGCGAGGCGGTGCTTCAGGATCTCTATCGATTTTGGAGATGTGGTTTTCATGGGGACAAATAGCTCTGGGCGTCCGTTCAGTCTGCGAGTTTGAACGCACTGGCCATCCGTTGCTGTTCTCGATCATGAATTCTCAAGCTCTGGGCGATGGTTGGCCATTGCCTCACAACTTCCTTACACCTCAAGATGATCTCGTCCGCGTGCCTCACTGGGACGCGAAAGAGGCTGGCGACCGATCTGGCCAGCTCAAGATCGAGCGCGTTGTCAGTTTGCCCCACATTGAGCTTCAACCCGTGCGAGTCCGGGACGGGATTCATGTCGTAGGCTTCGGACAGGCGCCAGCCCTTGCCGGGAACCAGGATGAAGCCGTGGTTGCGCAGGTGATCATCGGTGTTGGAAACCAGCATGTTGAACACGATCCTGGTCCACAACTCACGCAAGTCATCGGCCGCCTGGCAACCATGCTCGATCAGCACCCGCGCGATCTCCAAATAACTCACACCTGTCGACGCGTCCTCACCATCGACGTGTCCTGTCAGCGTCATCGCAGAGGCGAAGTGCAGTCTCCCCTCCGACGTGCGATCAAAACGCTTCACGAGAAAGGTGTGATGCTCACTTGCAAACCTGCGCCCTAGGCTGGTGGCCACTCGCAGGCCGCAGCCTTTCGCCAGGGTCTGAACAACCAACTCCCACGCCCCGACGTCGTGTTCGTCCCGAACGCTGGGGAATTTCGCGATCCAGAGCTGGCCTTGCGGATCGACCACACTTGCCTTTGGACGCGCGCCACCAAGGGAACCACCAGGTGCGATCAACATGCGCAGCCAATCGTCCGCCGCAACCGATGTATTGTCCTCATCACGCTCCAGCGCCAAGCTGGCCGCCTCCAGTTCGCGCAGTTTGACGAATGGCGGTGCGGCTGTGCCGTGCTGGTTGTCAAGAAATTCGCCCTGATCGTCCAGCTTGAAGCGCAGCGCACCCGAGCGATAGGTGTCATGCACGCCAAGCAGATAGTGCGATTCGTACAAGCGGACAGACTTGTCTACCGTGCCGGCGCGCTGCGCTCTCTCAAGACGCCGCCGCATCAGCACCCGCCCCCAACGATCGGGGCTCGAATCGGCGAAAACACCAAAAATCTCTTGCCCTTGCGGTGGGTGTTGACGCCCTTCGAAATGCCCCAACCGCGGATCCAGGCGTATGCCCCGAAAACCGCTGTTGACCAATGCGGACGATTCAAAGGCGAACTCGAACACCTCACGTCCCGCTCCACGTCGGGCATACAGCCATCCAAGCCGCGTCGGCTCTGCGAGCCCCACCCAATCCGCGTAGACGGCAATGTTCGTGCTCATGGTTCAGCGGTCCTCTTCTTCGAAGGAGTGGGTGCCTTGGCAATGAGGCTGGACAGCGCATCGGCACTGACGAAGTCGCCGCTCTTGATCCAGCTCTCCTCTTCTGCACTGACAGCTGGCATGAACCGTGAAGACAGATCGGGTCCTGTCTGAACCAAAGGAATCGGCTCACGCTGCTGGGATGCCTCCCTCTCGCTCGGTGACGAGCGCGTCGATCGCTCCGTCGGCGATCCAGCAATCCGCCGTGTCGAACTTGCTGTTGGACGTAGCCTCGAGTCCTGCAGCTCCCGCCCAACGGGATCGGCCCTAGCCAAGAGATCGAGATCCCTTTCAATCCCAAGCACCTGCATAACCGCGAGGTAGGCACCCATGGTCACGCCAGAGCCTCCGCGCTCAAGGCTACGCAACGTCATCGGCGACATCCCTGCACGCTCAGCCACTTGCTTTGCAGGAAGATGCCTTCTCAGCCGCGCAAGGCGCAGGCGCCCCCCGAACTGCTGAAGCAGTTCGTCAACAGACGGAAGGAGTGGCGCAGTCTTCTTAGCCATAGTGGCTATATTTTGCCACAAAGTCTCCGAGAACGCCAAAATATTTACACTTAATCATCAGCGTGTCTGAAGTAGCCTGAAGCGCAAATGGAACGCCTCTTGATGGATCAAAGAGAAAGAATATTGGCGTTTTTGCAACTTTAGGGCGTTCAGTCAACACGAGGCGACCTTCACCCCCACAGGAACTTTCATTATTTTGGAATTGACTTTTTCGATTCCGTTATTGCAGAATGGCAGCCAAGGAACAACCATGGCACGCCTCAGCATCAACAGTGAACCTGTTCAGACACTCATCACCGGAAAAGTGATCCCACTGCTCCTGGCGAGTGGAAACGTTGCATCGCTGACAAAGGCGTTGAACGACGCAGCTCAGTCCGCAGGTCTTGACGGGCGCCTCCACGCCAACCGCATACATGCCCTGCTTTCCATGGACGCGTCCAGGGCCCTCAACGAGGCCTCCATCGCCTTGATAGACCAAGCCTGCGATGCGATGTTGGCTGCAGATGGCACCGCAACCAACCGTGCCGCAGCTGCGATGCACGAACTCTCTGCGGAAGCCTCAAAGCTGGCAGCGTTCTCGACATTGACAGCACCCGAAATTGCAGAACGCCTGAGCATCCCGCCGGCGCTCGCGCAGCAGCTGGTTCGCGCCAAGGGCACCGGGGAAGCCTCGGTGACCTCCAGCCAAAGCCTTGCGCCATTGCACGAAACCGAGGGCGCAGCACCTGACTGGAGCTACCAAGACATTGCGGTCAGTCGCTGCTTGGATGCACTCAACAGGAGGCCAGGCGGGCGCATCGGCCTGATCTTGCCCACCGGCGCTGGCAAAACACGAACGGCACTGCGCATCGTGCTTGCGATGCTGGATCGTGCTGCGGACCACAAAGCACCGGTCTACTGGGTAACTCACCGTCGCAACCTACGCGAGCAAGCACACCGCGAATTGCAGAAGCTGATTGCCTCTGCATCTGCTGACCAAGGCGAAACCCTTTCCGAGCTGGGCAACCGGATCAAGTTTGTGATGGTGGGCGATTTGAGCCCGCTACTCGACGGCGCCTCCAACCGCCCTGCCCTGATCGTCGTTGATGAGGCTCATCATGCTGCCGCCCCGTCCTATCAGCCGGTCTTTGCCAACCCATGGATGGCTCCGGTGTTGCTTCTCACAGCGACACCAAATCGGGGCGACCGCCTTCCCATCGGCATAGACGAAATTGCCTTCACGATCACGTACCGGGAGCTGGCTGAACGAGGCGCAATCCTCACGCCGAAGTTCGTTGATTTTCCTGTCGACAACTTTGACTGGTCGCCAGATGCGCTCGACGACCTGGTGGACTTCATCATTGACCGCACGGCCACCGACTTCACCAAGGTCTTGGTGCTGGCGCCACGCGTTGATCGAGTCGAAGAGTTCTATGCAGCCCTGGTCGCTAGACTCCCAAACGACCATCCGCTGACGGCAGAGGATCTCGGTTTTGTCCACGGCAGCGGCAACTCACTCGCTATCGACAACGAAGACTTTCTCGCGCGCTTTGCCAACAAGCCACGTGCTGTGCTGGTGTCGGCCCAGCTCCTGCTAGAGGGGTTTGACGACCCAGCCATCAACGCTGTCGTGCTGACCTATCCATCGAGCAGCGTGATCCGGCTCATGCAAGCTGCAGGACGGTGCGTGCGCTATTCGCCGGACAAACGAGCCGCCTTTGTGGTCCAGGCACGAAACGATGGACTGGCGTACCACTTCGATCAACGGTGGCTGTACCAAGAGATTGACGATTTCCTCAGGCCTCAGTTGATCGATGTCGACTATGGGAGCCATGCGGAACTGCTCGCAAAAGTCGAAGACATCCTCTGCAAACACCGAGTGGAAACCAAGCAGGCAGACCGCATCAGGTCGAGGCTCAATTCGGTTGTACCAGGCGAAACCTATCGCCTATTCCTCTATGGGCTCCCGCACTTTGGCGAGATTGATCGTTTTGAGCAGGACGCCAAGTGGGGCATCTTGGCAGAGACCCCAGAGACGTCACACACCCTTCGCGGCATCTTCAACGAGTTTTGCGCGCGCGGTGCGGACCTTTCTGACCCTTCGGACTTCCTGATCAGTGAAGGCTCAAAGTTCGGCTTGATCAAAGACCTTACGCTTGGCAGCCGCTGGCTGGAGATGTCTCACCTGCTGACCACCGCCTACTTTGCAAAGCGCGAGGTTCATGGCCCATCTGCCATCGATGCTGTAGGAAAGCGCCCATTCAAGACCAACGGTGCAACCAGCTGGCTCAAGTGCGCATTTCAGTGATCGTG